>CAZWYX010000008.1:31732-33488 GCA_964638485.1 uncultured Planctomycetales bacterium
CAGCCGTCGTGAGCCGTGCGCGGTGAACTGCAGCGACGTGCAGCGTCCCACGTCAGGCGGCAGCGCAGAGGCGTATCGTCTTGCGTAGGACGTCGGACGCATGACGAAACGCCCGTCGTGGCCGCATGACGTTTGACGCTTGACGATCATCGCCGAACGCTTGACACCAAACCACCCACCATGCCCGGTGTAATCACCCAACTCTGCGTCGCGCTCATCACGTGTCCGTCGAAAGCAGTCGCGAGGAAACTCGCCCGTCAGATGGTGCGCGAGCACAGCGCGGCGTGCGTCAACATTCTTGGGGACGCGGAGTCGCTGTTCTGGTGGCGAGGCAAAGTGGAGCGCACGCGCGAGCAACTCCTGATTGTCAAGACCACGCGCCGGAAAATCCCCGCGTTGCGCCAGTTACTGCGCGCGCAGCATCCCTACACCGTGCCTGAGTTGGTCGTGCTGCCCATCCGTGATGGGCTGCCCGCATATCTCCGATGGGTCCAGCGTTCGTGCAGCACCCCTCGCGCTAGGAAATAGCCCCAGTATCACAAATGCATCGTAACTCACTTCAAATAAATACGTTACAATCAATTCAAGATATATTTTCAGCTCTTGATTTTACCAAGCAGTTTCATATATACTTTTACTTAGGTTATAAAAGATACTGAACATTTTGAGGTGGAGATGCGCAAGTCTCAGGAGCACTTCAGGAAACCTCAGGAGCATGGGGCCGCGTTACTGGCCGTGTTGGCCTTAGGCTTCCTGATGACCCTGTCGGTGGCCGCGTTCCTGGGCATCTCCACAAGCCATGCCAGGACTGGGCGCTACAGCATTGACCGGATTCAAGCTCAGCGAGTGGCGGAGGGGGCGCTGTGGTACGCCTATGCCTTCTTGATTGATACTCCCGCATATCCCGGCGGCACACAGACGATTAACGTCCCGACGCCCACCCCGACCAATCCCAGTCAGACCACCCCTGTCACAGTCACCATTAGTGCGCCTACTAGCGGCACACGGAGCATTCAGAGTACCATTGTCTATCAAACCGACAGCACGATGGGGTTCACGCTGTTCCCGGGCCAGGGCCAGGATGGGTTGTACCACGACGCTGGACTGCCACAATGAACCGGCGCGCGGGGTTTACCCTCATGGAAGTGTTGGTCGTCATCGTCCTCGTCGGCGTGTTGGCCGCGCTGGCGCTGCCGCGGTTTCTCAAAACCACCGATGAGCGGTATCGTCGGGAGATCAAGACGACCTTAGAAGAGATTCGTGCGGCGAATGATGTGTACCGGCTGGAACATGGCCAGTTCACCCCCAATTTGAACAACCTCCCGATGCAAAATCCCAATGCGCGTAGTGGGGGGAATGTCGTCTATCAAATGAGCGCGACCACTGACCCCTCACTAATCGTCTGGGCGTGGTACAAGCGCAAATCTCCGAACCCGCAGATGACGCTGATCTACCTACCCGGCAGGACGCCGGAGAAGGAGATCAAAGAGTCAGGATGGTGAAGACGCGTGCAGAGACGAGGGATGACGCTCATGGAATTGCTGGCGGCGATCGTGATCCTTGGCATCTTGGCGACGTTGGCGATGGGTGCGTTTCGAGGCCGGTTTGCCGACTGCCAGTATCGCAAGACCGCGGAGAAGACGCTGCGCGGGATTTTGGCTGGGGAGAAGCAGTATTACCTCGCCAACCAGGCGTTTACGAGTGACGTAACGCAGTTGCCGGTGGAGGACCCGAACATGCACAGCACGACCGCTGG
>CAZWYX010000009.1:0-30562 GCA_964638485.1 uncultured Planctomycetales bacterium
AATGCCCGTCGGGGTTCGACTTGGTCGCCCATGAGCATGGTGAAGAGTCGGTCGGCCTCGACGGCGTCTTCGAGGGTCACCCTCAAAATCGTGCGCTGGGCCGGATCCATTGTGGTGTCCCACAACTGCTGCGGGTTCATCTCGCCTAAGCCCTTGTACCGTTGGATCGTCATCCCTCTCCGCCCTTGCGCCTTGATCTCCTCGAGGACTGCTTTGAGGCTCGGCAGCTCCTTACTGGTCTTCGCCTCATCATCCACCAGCTTGTAGAGCGGCGATCGCGGCGTTTCCTTGGCTCCTGGTTTTTTCTTCGCCTCGGGCTCTGGCGGCGCGTAGTTGGTCACATCGAGCCCGCATTTCTCGAGCTTCGCCATCAGTTTGGTGAGCTCGGTGGCTTCATAGAATTCCACGAGCTTGATCCGCCGCTTGGCCTTGCCATCCTCTTCGGCTTCCACCAGTTGACCTGATTTGCCAAACTGGAGGTCTTCTTCCTTGGCAAAGCGTTCCACTTCCTCTGTAGAATACATAAAATGGGATTTATCCTCCACTTTAACCATAAAAAGTGGCAGTTTTTTGGTCTTATTATCTTTAAAATTCAGGTATTCTTGAAGTTTTACCCCACTTTTCTCAATTCCTCTGGCTAAATGTTCTGCTTCGGTCAGCAGAGAGAGAATTTCTATAAGTCGTTTATTTTCATATTGTTGCTTATCTGAAAGTTGCACCAGCGTTTTCCCCTCAGCGCCCAACTCGAAGAGGAGTTTGAGCATCTCGGCTTCGGTCTGGATGTACTCCTCGCGCTTGCCCCGCTTGACCTTGTAGAGGGGGGGCTGGGCGATGTAGATGTGCTTGTGCTCCACGAGTTGCTGCATGTGACGGTAGAACAGGGTCAGGAGCAGCGTCCGGATGTGGCTGCCGTCCACGTCCGCATCGCACATGAGGATGATTTTGTGGTAGCGCAGTTTGGTGCGGTCGAACTCCTCCTCCACCCCACAGCCGAGGGCGGTGATGATGGTGCGGATCTCTTCGTTGCTCAGCACCTTGTCTAGCCGCGCCTTCTCCACGTTCAAAATTTTGCCCTTGATCGGTAGAATGGCCTGAAACCGCCGATCCCGCCCTTGCTTTGCGCTGTTGTGTACGAAGACGCCGCGGGCGAGGGCGAAGTTGTGAGTTTCGGGCACCTCAAGGTCATATACGTCACACGTCTCCGCCAAGGGCTCCACCGTTCTCACGCGGTGATTGAAGTTGGCAACGGCCTCCTCCAACTGTTGACGATCTCCGGCAAAAAATCGCTGACAAATGGTCTCCAGGCGGAGAAGGTTGCGGTCACCGGAACGGCGGCGTTCCATGTTGTAGAGGCGCTCATCAATGGCCTGGGTGCGCCCGTAGATGTCGCGCAATACCGTCAACGCCGTGTGGAGATAGGTCGCGTTATATGTGGCTTTCCGTTGTGCGCGGAAAGCCGGTGTCCACTGGGCTTGGGTCGCCTGACTTCGCCATGCACGGAGTTGGGGGTCGCGCCATTGCTCCTGTGCGCGTCGTCGCAACGCGTCTTTCCGCTCAGGACGTGACTCGAAGAAGGTTGCGACGCGCCGCGCCTGCTGCTCGCGATGCGCCGGTTGGCTCCAATACGCCCGTTGAGCCGCGTACAGCGTGGCTGCGTTCTTCGCCCGATATGAAGGAGTTGCGCCGTAGAATGCCAGAAATTGCCCCTTCATGAATTCCTTGTACGCTGGATCTTCCCACTGCCGGCGTGCGCGCGCTTGTAATTGCGCGCGCATCGCCGGCCGCAACATCGCCCGACGAATTTTCTCGCGGTAGGCTGGTGTTTGGCGCAGCTGGCGTAACTTCTCTTGTACGTCAGGCCGCCGGAGCGTATCTGAGGCCAGCGCACGATGGTGCGCCAAGTGTGCTTCGCGGTGGAGGCGTCGTACGTTGTCCGGATTGTTGTTGCGCTTGTTCCCATTGAGATGGTGGCGATGGGATCCATTAGCCACGGTGTCGTGGCCGTGTTCCACGTTGTACCGATCAGCCAACAGATGCGTGAAGATCCAGCGTTGCTCTGTCGGATCGTAGACCATTTCATAGCCCTCAATCGTAATGCGCCGGCCTTTGCGCGACAGCTGGCGTCTGAACGGCATGAGAGAATCGCCAGGCTGGAGTTCAGCCGCAGGCTTGTATGTGCCGTTCCTCAGCATAAAGCGATGATCCGGCGTGCAATGTACTTCGCTGCCGCTGTCCAATATGACCTTGACGACGGGAACGTTTCGCTGGGTACATCGTACGTGCTGGACCGGCGCAAGGCCGATGCGTCCGTCCCGCTGAATGGTGTAGCAATAATTCCGCTTTCCCTGAGACTGTTCGCGCGCCAGCTCGATGAAAGAAATATCCCGTCCATCAGCCACAGCCACTTTTGTCTCTCCCGCAAAACACCCGCCCGCGCTGTCGCCCTCGACGATGTAAAGCTCGCACAACGCCGCGTCGCGCTCGGAGCAGTCGGCGAGTTTGCCGGGAAGCGAGCCGACATCGAGCACGCCTTTCCGTCGGGTGAGCTCGCGCGCTTTCCGTGCGGCCTCACGGGCGCGCGAGGCCAACAGGCATTTCTCGATGATCTTGTTGGCGACGGAGGGGTTCTCCTCGAAGTAGGCGGCGAGCCGGTCATTGGTGAGCGAGGCGACAAGGCCCTCCACTTCGGAGTTACCCAGTTTCGTCTTCGTCTGGCCTTCGAACTGGGGATTCGGTAGTTTCGCGCTGATGACCGCGGTCAGCCCCTCGCGCACATCTTCGCCGGTGAGCGCCGGATCCGCCTCCTTAATCACGTTGCGGCTGCGCGCGTACTGGTTGATCGAGCGCGTCAGGGCGGAGCGGAAGCCGGAGAGGTGGGTGCCGCCCTCGACGGTGTTGATGTTGTTGGCGAAGGCGAACACGTTTTCGCCGTAGCTGTCGTTGTACTGGATCGCCGCTTCGACCTGGACCTGATCTTTTTCACCAGCGAACTCGATCACTTTTTTGTGCAGCGGATTTTTGTTGGTGTTCAAATACTCGACGAAGGAGACGATGCCGCCGTCGAACTGGAAGGTCTGCTCTTTCTCGACGCGCTCATCGAGGAGCTTGATCGCGAGGCCCTTGTTGAGAAAGGCCAGTTCCCGGAGCCGGTTGGCGAGGATCTCCAGTTGGAAGTTGGTCGTTTGTTTGAAAATGTCGGTGTCCGGCTTAAACGTGATGCGCGTTCCCGTCGCTTGGGATTTGCCGATGACGGTGAGCTTCGTCGCGGTCTTGCCGCACTCGTAGCGCTGGTGGTAGACTTTGCCGTCGCGGTGGACCTCCGCCTCCAGCCACTCCGAGAGGGCGTTGACGACGCTCACCCCCACGCCGTGCAACCCGCCAGCCACTTGGTAGGTCTGCCGATCAAACTTGCCGCCGGCGTGCAGCATCGTCAGCACGACTTCCAGCGCGGGTTTCTTCTCCGTCTTGTGCATGTCCACCGGAATGCCGCGGCCGTCGTCCTCAACGGAGACGGAGCCATCCTCACGGATCGTCACCGTGATGTTTTTGCAGAAGCCGGCGAGCGCCTCGTCAATCGAGTTGTCCACCACTTCGTAGACCAAGTGGTGCAGCCCGCGTGTGACGGTGTCGCCGATGTACATCGCCGGCCGACGACGGACGGCCTCGATCCCCTCGAGCACCTGGATCTTCGCCGCATCGTAGGCGCTGCCCGCAGCGGCCGGTGGGTGTTTGGTCGTTACGGTTTTAGCCATTGGATGCCTGGAAACCTCTGTGGACGATGTCGCAGGTGGGCGAGGATGCCTCGTGCCCGGCGTGCCACCAGACGCGGGGTCCGGGATCGCCCGACCACGAGCGTCCCGTGCGGCCGGTTGAGGAGCGCTGTCACCTCAGGACCCCACACGAGGGTTTGCGCGCCGACCCACCACACGTTCATCCGTTACCACCTGACCTCGCCGATCCGCACGCTCACTTCCTCAATCGTGCGCTCCGGCAGCAAGCGCTGGAGCGCCTTGAGGAGCTGCGGTCGTTCGAACGACAGTTCGTAGAGCAAGCTTGGATGGGCAACGTGGATCGTCAGCACCCCGCGTCGGAGCGATGCCGGCTGCGCCTGGCGCGCGCGGGTGGGACCGAGGAGGCGCTTCCACGTCATGAAATCTATCGGCTGGTGTTCGCGGGAGGCCTGACGCAACTGCTCAAGGACGCGCGGCACTAGCGTTGTGACTGCCGTCGGCTGCCGCTTCGCGTGCTGCATCGCGCCGACTCACGTAGGCTGCATGGGCAAGACGATGTAACAGTAGTCCTTCGTCCGCAGGACGCCGGCTTTCTCTGGCGAGGTGAGCTCCCAGGCGACCTCCTCGTCTGGCAGGACCTTCAGGACATCGAGGAGGTACTGCGGATTGAAGTGGATGGTGAGGGGTTTGCCCGTGTACTGGACGGCGAGTTCCTCGCGGACTTCGCCGATCTCGGCGGCCTCTTTGAACATGTGGAGACGATTGTGGTTCAGTTCAAATCGCACCGCTTGCGAGTTGGGCGTGGTGAGGAGACACGCCCGTCGTACGACGGCCAGAAGGGCTGCGCGATCTACGCAGAGCTTCTCTTTGACCGGCGGGGGGATGGCTTTCTCGTAGTTGGGGAATTCCCCTTCAATCAGTCGGGAGATGAGCGTGATGGGCCCCAACCGAAACAGGATTTGGTTGCCGGTAAGGAGGGCGATATCCATGGGCCCCACGTCGAGAAGCCGCAGAAGTTCTCGCAGGGTCTTGCTTGGCACAATCGCACGAAGCTCAGGGGCTGGCATGGGGAGCTCGGTGGTCGCGACCGCGAGTCGTCGTCCATCGGTGGCCACGAGTGTGAGGAGGCGATCGCGGAGCGTGAGCAGGCTCCCATTGAGCACATAGCGGGCTTCCTCTGTAGATATCGCGAAGGTTGTCAGTGTTAGCATAGACTTAACAACGCTCTGCTCACACGACACAACGCCAGTTGTTGGAAAGGGCGGGAGTTGCGGGAATTCTTCGGTGGGCAGTCCTACTAATCGAAAGAGACACTGCCCACACTCAACGAGGAGTGATTGGTTCTTGCGTGTCTGGAGGAGGATGTCGCTTTCGGGGAGCTCGCGCACCATCTCAAGGAATCGGCGCGCTGGTACTGCTAAGCCACCCTCTTCCTGAGATTGCACAGGGAGTTGGATGGTAATGCCCATATCAAGATCCGTCGCAGCGCAGGTCAAAGTCTGCCCACTAACCTGTAGGAGTACGTGGGATAGGATTGGGAGTGTGCTGCGTTCATTGATCGCACTACTCAGGTGTTGGAGCGTCTTGAGGAGTTGGGATTGTGGCATGGTGAATTGCACATTCTGGTGAGCTGTTGTTGTGGGCATTTGTGCTTCTCTATCCTTTCTTTAAGAGAATATCGTTGTAGGAGTAGGGAGTGTGTAAAGAGTTGAGAAAATTATTAAGGTGTTTAAAAATAAAGAGTTACTCTCAATAAACACTCCACAATTTATACACCATTTCCACAAGCGCCCCCTCGCCGCCGAAAGTTTTCTACAAATCATCTCCGGTGATTCACAACCAACGCACAACATATCCACACACCACACCCAACACCTACACCTGCCGACGCAGCTTCTCTAAGAGTTCGCTCGTCCCCGGGCTGCGTTGCGACTCCGAGCGGATTTTGTTCAGTGCATGCAAAATGGTCGTGTGATTGCGTCCGCCAAACGCGCGACCAATTTCTGGAAGTGACGAACTGGTTAGTTCGCGCGCTAAGTACATCGCCAGGTGCCGCGGCGTGATGAGCGTGCGATGCCGGCGCTGGCCCTTGAGCTCCTCGATCGTCACGCCAAAGAATTCCGCCACGCGTTGCTGAATGCGTTCGATGGTCACCTGCTGCTGCGCTTCGTCGAGGGTCCCCTGGAGCACCTCCTGCGTGAGCGCTAAATCCACGGCGCGATTGGCAAACTGCGCAAACGCCACGACGCGAATGAGGGCCCCTTCGAGTTCGCGGATGTTGGTGGTGATCCGCTCGGCGATGAAATTCGTCACCTCCTCGGGCACGCCCACGCCGGCGCCCTGCGCTTTCTTGCGCAGGATTGCGGTGCGCGTTTCCACATCGGGTAACTGGATGTCGGTCACCAGTCCCCATTCAAACCGCGAGACGAGCCGTTCCTCCAGTTGCGCAATCTCCTTCGGCGAGCGGTCGCTCGAGAGGATAATCTGCTTGTGCGCGTCGTAGAGGGTGTTAAACGTGTGGAAGAACTCCTCCTGGGTGGACTCCTTGCCGGCGATGAAGTGAATATCGTCAATGAGCAAAACGTCCACGCTGCGGTAGCGCTCGCGGAAACGGCTGGTGGCGCGTGTCTGGATGGCGGTGATGAGCTCGTTCGTGAATTTCTCTGACGGCACGTAGCAGACGCGTAAGTTCCCCCAGCGTGACAGGATCGCGTGCCCAATCGCCTGCATGAGGTGCGTTTTGCCCAACCCCACGCCCCCATGAATGAAGAGCGGGTTGTACGCTTTGGCCGGGGATTCCGTGACGGCCAGCGACGCGGCGTGGGCGAACCGGTTGCTGGGACCAACCACAAACTGCTCGAAGGTGTACCGAGAATTCAGCGTGCCCTCCGGACGCGAGATCGGCTCAGCACTCGACGGCGCCGAGGGCGCAGGTGCCGTGAGGAACGGCGCCGAGGGCGCGACGACCGTGGCCACGCCGAGCTCCACTTCGGTCTCAAGGCCCACCGCTTCCTGGATGAGCGCTGCGTAGTGACTCTTAATCCAGTCGCGGAAAAATGGGTTGGGTGCCTGGAGCGAGAGCTTCGAGGACGACACCTCGATGGCGCGCAGCGGCTGAAACCATCGGTCAAAATACTCCTCACCGACCTTACTGCGGATTGTTTCCAGGGCGCGCAGCCAGCGATCACTCACGGAGGGCTTTCTTTTCCACAAGTTATGCACATCAGAAGGTGAAGGTCATTATAGCAAGGGGAAACCACGGCTTCAAGTCTTTTCTTCCGCTGGCTTGACGACACAAGGTGTTTCCTGATAGACTACGCTGGTCCACGATGAAATTCCACCTGAGACCCGCCTCGAACATCAAGCGCAGACGGCGGCACGGCTTTCGCGTCCGCATGCGCACGCGTGGCGGACGTAGTGCGCTCCGTCGCCGTCGGCGCAAAGGACGCCACCAGCTCATTGTGGTGTAACGACGTCGTGCACAGTACGCTTCCACGTCCGCTGACACCGCTCGATCGCCTCGCCCTCGTCGGTGTGCGCCTCTACCAGCAGCTCGCAGCCCCGTGGCGACTGGACTCGTGTCGGTTCGTGCCCTCGTGCTCCTCGTATGCCGCGGAGGCGATCGTGCGCTTCGGTTGGCGGCACGGCGGGTGGCTCACCGCACACCGGCTGCTGCGGTGCCATCCGTTCGCGTCCGCCGGTCCGGATCCTGTGCCAGCCGTTGCTGCTCAGCCGCCGTGTCGAGTGTTCACGCATCACGGATATTCGCCGACTCCAGCACTCCGAACGTCCAACCCCGAGCTCGCCCAGGCTGTTTCAGGGCAGGTGGTGAGGTGATGGAACGCCGCGTCCTCATCTCGATCGTGTTGTCCATGGCGTTCTTGGTGGGATACCAACTGGTCATCCTCAAACTCTACCCGCCGATAAAATCAATACAACAACCTGTAATACAAGATGTTACAGAACTTCAACAGAAAAAGTTGCCTGTTGAAAATATGTTGATAAGTTATCAACAGCCACTGAAGCCAGAGGAAACTGCGCCACTAGAAAACTCAGCAATCAGCCTCCGCATCAGTTCCCATGGCGGCACGGTCAAAGAGGTCGTGTTACGCGACTACCTGGATCCTACCACCCACCAGCCGACGATCCTGACCCGACCGTCTGCACTGACTCAGCGGCTCGGCGCGTTGGCCGGCGTAACACTCAACGGCCAGCCGCTCGTGGAGTCGTCCTACACGCTGACACGCGACCGCGAGACCGTCGTCGCCACGGCGACCCTGGCTCCAGGCCTGCAGATCTCCAAGCGCTATCACCTGGAGCGCGAGACGGTGCTCGTCGGTGAACTGCGCCTCACGAACCGCACTGCTAAGGAGGTCACCATCGAGCCAGCGATGATCGTGGTCTCGCCCCTGGATGCGATGGCGGATCGCGAGACGCGCAACCTCCAGGGACTGGCCCTCGTGGACAACCGCCCCCACAGCGTCTCGTATGCCAAGGCCCTCAAGGCGCCGCACGTGCTCACCGGCGCTCAGCCGCTCGCTGGCCAAGTGAGTCAGTACTTTGCGCTGATCGCCTCGTGGGACCAACCAGCGCAGCAGCTCACGTTTCAGTCGGGCGACGCGCAGGGCCTGCACATCGCTGCGCAGTGGGCGCCCCAGACGCTGCCGCCAGGAGAGACGCTGACGCTGCCGATGCGCTGGTACGCGGGCACGAGGAGTTACCGCCAGATCGCCGCGGCGGGGACCTCGTTCGCGCACCTGTTTCCGCAGGGGCTGCTGGGCACGTTAGGCGAGTGGCTGGTGACGTGTCTCCATTTCTTCTTCCGCCTGACGCACAACTACGGTGTGGCGATCCTCCTCCTCACCCTCATGGTGAGTCTGCTCTTATCGCCGCTGACGTGGCTCAACCTCCGCCTGATGCGCGCCTCGACGGCCAAAATGCAGACGATTCAGCCCAAACTCGAACGGCTCAAGGCGCAATATAAAGACAGTCCGCAGAAACTCAATCAGGAAACGCTCGCGCTCTACAAGCAACACGGCATCAATCCCCTGGCCCAGGCAGGCGGGTGCCTGCCGATGCTGCTGCAATTTCCCATTTTTATCGCCCTCTATCGCACCCTCCTGAATTCCGTCGAGTTGCGCGGAGCGCCGTTCCTGTGGATTCGCGACCTCGCGAACCCAGACCGCGCCTTCATGCTGGGGTCCTTCCCAGTGAATCTCCTGCCGCTGTTGATGGCGGGCGCGATGTTTCTCCAGCAGAAGCTCTCGCCGATGCAAGCGACGACCACGACCCCGGGCATGCCGCACATGACCACGATCATGACACTGATGTTCGCGGTCATGTTTTATTCGCTGCCGTCAGGACTGGTGCTGTACTGGCTGACGAATACGCTGGTCATGAGCGGATTCTACCTGGTGCAGCGACCACGCACCGTCACAGCCACTGCGTAGTGCGTCACGCGTTTAACAATGTATCGTTACGATAAATTCTACGATGTCATTGTCGTCGGCGCTGGCCACGCCGGCTGCGAAGCCGCCCTCGCCTGCGCACGGATGGGGATGGAGACGCTCCTCCTCACGATGAACCTGGATACCATCGCGCAGATGTCGTGCAACCCCTCGATTGGCGGCATCGGCAAAGGCCACCTCGTGCGCGAGATAGATGCGTTGGGGGGCGAAATGGCGCGCACGACCGACCAGACCGGGCTACAATTTCGACTGCTCAATCTCGCCAAAGGCCCCGCGGTCCACGCCCCGCGCGCGCAGTGCGACAAGAAACTCTACCAACTCACGATGAAGCAGGTCGTCGAGCGCCAGCCGCACCTCGATGTCAAACAGCAGGAGACCACCCGTCTCCTCGTCGAGGAGCGCCACGGCCGGCGTGTCGCGACAGGGGTGGCGACCAAGACGGACCTCGCGTTTCGTGGGCGGGCAGTGATCGTTACGACAGGAACGTTCTTGCGCGGCCTCATCCACATCGGTGATGTCAACGTCCAGGGTGGGCGCGCGGGCGAGGCGGCTAGTTACGGCCTGTCCGACTGCTTGCAGGAGCTGGGCTTTGAGTTGCAGCGTCTGAAAACCGGCACGCCGCAGCGTCTGAATCGCAACACCATTGATTTTTCCGAGCTGGAAACCCAGTACGGCGACGAGCCGCCGCAACCGTTTTCGTTTGCGACAGAACGCATCACGCAGCAACAACTCCCCTGCCACATCACCTACACCAACGAGCGCACGCACGCCCTCATCCGCGCGAACCTGCATCGCTCGCCCCTCTACAGCGGCAAAATCGTCGGCATCGGCCCGCGCTACTGCCCCTCCATCGAGGACAAAGTGGTGCGGTTTGCAGACAAAGAGCGGCATCAAATTTTTCTCGAACCTGAAGGGCGGATGACAGATGAAATCTACCCCAATGGGTTATCCACAAGTATTCCACAGGATGTGCAAATTCATATCATTAGATCAATAAAAGGGTTAGAACAATGCGAGATCATGCGCTTTGGCTATGCGATCGAGTACGACTTCGCACCACCCACGCAACTCTACCCCACGCTTGAAACGAAGCGCATCGCACATCTCTTTTTCGCTGGGCAAATCAATGGCACCACCGGTTACGAAGAGGCCGCCTGTCAAGGCCTGATGGCCGGCATCAACGCCGCGCTCACACTCCGCGGTGAACCGCCGCTCATCCTCGAGCGTTCCGAGGCCTACCTCGGTGTCTTGATTGACGATCTCGTCACCAAGGGGACGGATGAGCCGTACCGGATGTTTACCTCGCGCGCAGAGCACCGGCTGCTGTTGCGCCATGACAACGCGGACTTGCGCCTCTCCGATGATGGCCATCGCATCGGTTTGCTCCCACCGGAGCGCCATGAGGCGATGGTGCGCCGGCGCCAGCGCATCGAAGACACCATCACCGAGTTACACCAGCGGCGTGTCGGCGCGACAACGCTGAAGGAGCTGCTGAAGCGACCAGAGGTGCGGTTTCAGGACTTGCCGACGAACGGTTGGGACTTCTCATCCGTGCCAGAGACGATTCAGCGAGCCGTTGAGATTGAAGTCAAGTACGAGGGCTATATCGCGAAGGAGCGCGCCCACATCGCGCGCCTCCAACGCGTCGAATCACGCACGATTCCTCCGTCGCTCGACTACACGAAGCTCCCTGGCCTACGCCGCGAAGCGAAAGAAAAATTCACGCGCATTCAGCCCGCCTCGATTGGCCAGGCGGCGCGCATTGCAGGTATTTCGCCCTGTGATGTGTCGCTCCTGCTGGTCTACCTCGAGCACAAACACCACAGCGATATCGCGGCCTAATGCCGCTGGCTGCAACAGCGTTTTCCCCTTGCATCGCGAGACTCGCTTGGTATAATGACCGCTAAGCACGTGCCACGACACAGCCACACCCCACTGTTCCACGTGGAACACTAATGGGCCGAACGCTCGTCATCTGCAACCAAAAAGGTGGCGTGGGCAAAACCACGACCGCCATCAACCTCTCAGCCTGCTGGGCGCTGAAGGGCCAGCGAGTGTTGCTGGTGGACGCTGATCCCCAAGGTAACGCCACCAGTGGCCTCGGCATCGAGAAGACGAGCGGAGACCAGAGTCTCTACCACGTGCTGCTTGGCGAACTACCAATGAGCCAAGTGATTCGTAACACAGCAGTTAACAACTTATCCCTCGTGCCGTCGAGCATAGATCTCACCGGGGCTGAGGTCGAGTTGGTGCAGCGCGAGGGCCGCGAGTTTTTACTGCGCGAGGCGCTCAAACCCATCAAAGAGCAGTTCGACTTCGTCGCGATTGACTCGCCGCCGTCGCTCGGGTTGCTCACGATCAACGGCCTCGCCGCGGCGGATCGTGTGCTCATTCCGGTGCAGTGCGAATTTTATGCCTTAGAAGGTTTAAGCCAATTGCTGCAGACGATTGAGCTCGTGCAGGGAAGCCTCAATCCAGGGCTCACGATCGAGGGGCTGCTGTTGACGATGGCGGACTATCGCACCAACCTCACCCACGAAGTCATTAGCGAAGTACGTAACTTCTTTAAAGACAGGATATTCCAAACCGTGATCTCGCGGAGTGTGCGGTTGGGTGAAGCCCCCAGTCATGGCAAACCCATCGTGCTCTACGACAGTCAATCCACCGGCGCGAAGCAGTACGACGAGTTATCGCTTGAAATCCTCAATCACGTCCCACACTTAGTATGAGCTTTTGAAAATATCATAATGATATGAAAAATAAAGCGTTAGGAAGAGGACTGAAAGCGCTGATCCCAGACACACCACGGCTGACACCGCGGCTGAGTCGCACCATCGAAATCGCCTCCATCCGTATCACCGAGATCCGGCCAAACCCGCAGCAGCCGCGAGAGCGCTTTGATCCCATGCGCCTCAACGAACTCACCCAATCCATTCGCGCCCGCGGCGTGATTCAGCCGGTGGTCGTACGTCGGCGCGCCGTCGGCTTTGAGCTCATCGCCGGGGAGCGCCGGTTGCGGGCCGCCCAATCCGCCGGGTACACCGAAATTCCCGCGATCGTCCGCGATGACATCGCCGACCGCGACGCCCTCGAACTGTCGCTCCTCGAAAACTTGCAACGCGACGATTTGAATCCCGTCGAAGAGGCGCAGGCCTACCAACGACTCGCGACGATCTTTGGCCTGACGCAAGACGCCATCGCGCAGACGGTGGGGAAGGACCGCAGCACGATCGCCAACGCGATTCGATTGCTCAAGCTCCCACCGACGATGCTGGCGGCCCTGCGCGAGGGCACGATCACGATGGGCCACGCGAAAGCACTCCTCAGCCTCGACGATCCCCACCAGCAGCAGCGCCTCTTCAAGGCGTTACTCCAGCGCACCGTCACCTCGGTGCGGGATACTGAGGCGCGCGCTGCCAGCACCGGTCAGCGCAGCGCCGCTGCTCGGCGAGACCCGCAACTCATCGCGCTCGAGGAGGAGCTCGCCAAGGCCCTGGGAACGCGTGTCCGGATTCTGCACCGTCGTGGGCAAGGCAAAGTCGTCATCGAGTACTACTCACTCGACGACCTGGAGCGCCTCCGACACATCCTCCACGGCCCACGCGCGGTCCTCTCATGACGACGCCGCCCGCTGAGCAGACGCTGGTCCTCATCAAGCCGGATGGCTTGAAGAAATCGTTAACCGGCAACATCCTCACGCGCCTGTCAGAGACGAAATTGGAAATCGTCGCCGCGAAAATCGTCCGCGTCTCACGAGAACTCGCCGTGGCCCATTATCGGCAACTGCAAGACCAGCCATTTTTTGAGGACCTCGTGCGGTACATCCAGGGCGAGCTCCACGGCCGGCGGAAGGTAATGGCGCTCGTGTACTGGGGCCAGGGGGCCATCGAAAAAGTGCGCGCGATCGCGGGCGCGACGAATCCCGAGGAGGCGGATTCGACGACCATTCGCGGTTCCTACGGACGCATCACGACGCGCGGGCTGTACGAAAATGTCATTCACGCCTCGGCCACTCGCGCGGACGCCGAGCGGGAAATTCAACTGTGGTTCCAGCCGGACGAGATCATCGTAGAGTTGTATCCCTCGCACGTCGTCAACAGTAGTGCGCAGCGTCGGGTGTGGCAGTGACAACAGTCGTCGAGAGGGCAGCGGGGACAGCACCGCGGGAGAGCATGACCGAGGTGCGGACTGCCGTCCAGCGTTTGGCCGGGCAGGCCAACGTGCGGCAGCCATCACGGGATGCGTTGCGGCGGGACACCATCGCGCACGGACTGAAGACCGTGTACGGGAGTTACGCGTTTGGTTCGATGGTCAAGAGCCGCAGTGCGGGCTTGACCGTCTACGTCGGCAGTGAAGCCGTGCGGCTACGCGCGCCGTCGCAGCGACAGCAAGAGATTCTGCGGCAGGTGCCGAACACCCTCGCGCTCGTGCATCGGTACCTCCAACGCGCGCCGTTGGTTCGCGTGCAGCGACGGATCGGCGAGAACCAGCGCTTGAGCCCGCTGTGCACGACGTATCTGTCGGTGGCGCGGCCGGAGATGGTGCGTATCGCCTACATGTGGGGTGAGACGCTGACAGACACCACGACCGGTGTCGGCCCAGAGCAAACGCTCATTTACATCCCCGAGTGGCAGGAAAAGGACCGGCAGGTGCTGTCGTTTCCCGAACTGCAGACGACATATGTCCTGGGCTTCGACTACATCGGCGAGATGAAGATGGGCCACCTCAGGCAAGCGATGTACACGGCGAAGACCCACGGGCTCTTAGGCTTACACGCTGGCTCGAAGATTCTCAAGGCTCGCGATGCGAAGACCGGCAAACTCCAACGGATCGGCATGATCATCTTTGGCCTCACGGCGACGGGCAAGACCACGCACTCCTGCCACGATCATGGACTCACCGACGCGGGCGAGGGGATTGATATCCTCCAAGACGACATCGTCTTTCTGTGCGACGACGGTGCCTGCCTCGGCACCGAGCAAGGCTTTTACCTCAAGACGGATGGCTTGCGTCCCGAGGTCCAACCCGCGATCTATCGCGCCGTCACCAGTCCCAACGCGCTCTTTGAAAACGTCTACGTGGAGTACCGCGGCCAGGTGGATTTTGACGATGAGACCTTGACGAGTAACGGCCGCGCGGTGGTGCTGCGGAAGGATTTGGGACTCGCCGGACCCTCGCTGGATCTGCCCCCGGTGGGGGAGTTGGATAAGCTCATCATCGCCTTCATCACTCGCCGCAACACCGTGGTCCCCATCGCGGCGAAACTCTCGCTCGAGCAGGCCGTCGCCATGTTCATGCTCGGGGAGTCCATTGAATCCAGTGGTGGCGATCCGCGGCGCGCGGGGGAATCGGTGCGCGAGGTGGGCATGAACCCCTTTATCATCGGCGATCCTGCGGAGGAGGGCAACCGCTTCTTCGAGCTCATCCAACGTCATCCCGAGCGCATCGAGTGCTACCTGCTGAACACTGGCGGTGTCGGCGAGCTCGTCGAGCAGCAACCCGATGGGGCCAAGCAGCTCAAGCAAAACGTCACGCGCGTGGAGATCGCGGAGATGGCGAGTATCATCCGCGGCATCGCTCGCAACGCCATCACCTGGGTGCCAGAGCCACACTTCGGCACGCAGGTGCCGCAGGCGGTGGAGGGGGTACGGTACGACCGCTTTGCACTCGAGCACTTCTACACGCCGCAGCAGATCACCACGCTCGTCGAGCAATTGAAGGCTGAGCGCCGGACGCATCTGCAGCAGTTTCCCACCTTGCACCCGACGATTGTGCGCGCCTTATGCTAAGCAGCATGACCGGTTTTGGGCGGGGGAACCATCGGTCCTCCGCGGGGATGGTGACGGTAGAGCTGCGCAGCCTCAACCATCGTTCCCTCGAGGTGGTCTGCCACTTGCCGCTGGCGCTCCAGCCGTGGGAAGATCGCGCGCGCGACCTCATTCGACGACAGTTTCATCGTGGGCGGATCACGTGTACCGCCACCTACCAATGCGCACGCGCCGACGCCGGAGCGCAGCTCAAAATTCCCGTGGCCCGTCGGTACTACACGCAACTCCGACATCTGCAGCGCACCCTGCGGCTCGAGGGCGCGGTGACCCTCACGCACCTGCTGGCCTTGCCGCGCGTGTTGACGACCGAGGAACTCCCGCAGGCGACGATCCTCTGGCCCGTGTTCCAGCGGGCCCTGACCGCCGCCCTCCAGCAGTTGGCGCAGATGCGGCGTCGCGAGGGGCGGACCCTGGCGCGTGAACTCCAGCGACGCGCCGCCACGATCGCGCGGACGCGCACCACGATTGCGACGCGCGCCCCAGCCGTCGTGCAGCAGTACCAGGAGCGGTTGCAGCGACGCCTTGCGGACCTCGTGCCGGCAGGTGCGGTGGACGCCCAGCGCCTGGCGACGGAGGTGGCGACGTTTGCTGCGAACGCAGACATCACCGAAGAACTGACGCGCCTGGCGAGCCACCTGGCCAGTTTCCAGCAGGCGCTCCGTCGTGACGGTGAACAGGGGCGCACGTTGGACTTCATGCTGCAGGAGATGGGGCGGGAGGTCAACACGCTGGGCTCCAAGGCGAACGATTACCCGATTGCAGAGCGGGTCATCGTGATCAAAGGCGAGCTGGACAAACTGCGTGAGCAGGTGCAAAACATTGAATAGCTCCTGATGGCCGACCGCGAACTCCACCTCATTCCGTTGGGTTACGACAACGCGATCGTGGCGGAGCGCATCGTCGCCATTGTGCAGCCGCTGGCCAATCCGGTGCGGCGGCTGAAAGAAGAAGCGCGACGCCACAACAAGCTCGTGGATGCTACGAATGGCCGTCGCACGCGGTCGGTGATCATCACCGATACGGACCACGTCGTGCTCTCAAGCCTGGAGCCACGGCGGTTAATACAGCGCGTGACGATGCGAGATGAGCTCGTGTCATGAGCGTAGCCGCGATCGCACGGTTGGTGCAGACGACGACGCGCCGAGAAGGACGCCTCTTCGTCCTCTCGGGACCGTCCGGCGGTGGCAAGACCACCCTCGTGCGTCATCTCCTCGCGCACATCCCGGGTATCGTGCGCTCCGTGTCTGTGACGACCCGTGCACGCCGTCGGGGGGAGCGCGCTGGCCGGGCGTACCACTTTGTCACACCACGCGCGTTTCAGGCGGCGCGCGTCCGCGGCGCGTACCTTGAGTGGGCCAGCGTGCATGGGGCTTTCTATGCGACGCCCCGACGACTCGTCGAACGCGCGCTGACCCGCGGCCAGGATGTCCTCTTGGCGATTGATGTGCACGGGGCTGCGCAGGTCAAGCAGCGCAAGCCCGCGTGCGTGCGGATTTTTTTGCTGCCGCCGTCGTGGCGAACACTCATGGATCGTCTGCGGCAACGCGGCACGGAAGATTCGATGACACGAGCGCGCCGATTGCAGGTGGCACGCCAGGAACTGCGGTTAGCGCGGCAGTACGACTACGTGGTGGTGAACGATCAGTTGGCGCGTGCGGTCCAGGAGCTCGCGGCCATCATTACAGCGGAACGGTTGCGCCTGCCTCAGCGGTAGGGGATGGCGACGCGCCACCGCTCCAGGCATCTCAACATCAGCGGCAACGCATAGGTGCTCACCATGGTGTACGTCCCACTCGAAGAGTTGCTCAAACAGGGCAACAGTTTGTACAAGCTCGTGTTGTTAGCTTCGCAGCGTGCGCAGGAACTCAGTCGCGGAGCCCCACCGCTGGTCGAGACGAACCCGCATCAGCAGTTAAGCACCATCGCGCTCGAAGAAATGCGTCAGGGGAAGGTGCGCTACCATGTGCCTGAGGCGCCCAAGAGCCCTAAAGGTAAACGGAGTAAGGCATGACCGCGTCGCCTCCCCAGGAACTGCTCCTGGGTGTCACCGGTTCGATTGCCGCGTACAAAGCAGCCGATTTGATTGAGGCGTTCAAGACGGCGCGCTACCACGTGACCGTCGTGATGACCCCTGAGGCGCAGGCCTTCATCACGCCACTGACGTTACAAGTGCTGTCAGGTGGTCCGGTCTACACGGATCTGTTTCACGATCAGACGCCAACAGGGGTCGTGCACATCGAACTCGCTGACCGCGCTGCTGTCGTGGTGATTGCGCCGGCGACGGCCAACGTGTTAGGCAAACTGGCGCAGGGGATCGCGGATGATCTCTTGACGTGCGCGGTGTTCGCGACGCGCGCTCCGGTCGTCATCGCGCCGGCGATGAACGTCAAGATGTACGAGCATCCGGCGGTGCAACGCAACGTGCAGACCTTGCGCGAGATGGGCTACCAGCTCATCGAACCGACGTGGGGGAAGCTCGCCTGTGGCTACGAGGGTGTGGGGCATTTAGCTGAGTTAGACGTCATCGTACAGGCCGTGGTGCGCAGCCAACGCCACCGGCGCCGCGGATCGTGATTCGTGGATCGTGCAGCGCATCGCCGACCACGAACCGCGCCTCGGTTCCACATCGTGGTGACGGCTGGACCGACGTGGGAATTCCTGGATCCCCTGCGCTACCTCACCAATCGTTCGACAGGAATGATGGGATATGAGGTCGCGTCGGTGGCCCGCCAACGAGGGCATCGCGTGACGTTGCTGAGCGGGCCATCGTCGCTCCGGCCACCGCGCGGTGTGCGCCTCCTCAGGGTCACGACAGCGAGGGAGATGCGCACCGCGACCTTCCGGGCGTTGGCGCAGGCCGATGCCTTGGTGATGGCCGCAGCGGTGGCGGATTACCGGCCGGCACGCGTGCATCCCGCGAAACTCAAGCGCGCCCACCATACCGCGACACTCCCCCTCGTCGCCAATCCGGACATTTTGGCCGAGGTCGGACGACGGTTTGGTGGACGGAAGGTGCTCGTGGGGTTTGCGCTGGAAAGCGCTGACGTCCTCACGCAAGCCCGACGGAAATTGCGCACCAAGCGTGTGGATTGTATCATCGGCAACACGGTGCGACCTGGCCACGTGACGTTTGGTGCACAGCCGCTGGCCGATGTGGTGCTGCTCGATCGTCAGGGGGTGCAGTGCCGACGACGACGCGCTTCGAAACGCTGGGTCGCCCAGCAGATTCTCCAGTTCATTGAGCAGCGTGCGGCGGGATAGCCAAGTGGTAAGGCAGCGGTCTGCAAAACCGCTATTCACCGGTTCGAATCCGGTTCCCGCCTCCACTTCGGCAGTAACGGACAGCACCAGGGAAGACAAGTCAGACCTCAGACTGACGGTCAACGGCACAAGCGATCGTCGGATCAAACCACCTCCGTTTGTGACGGACGGACCACTCGGTTGGTACGTTGTTGGCGTCGGTGCGACCGATGGATGTCTAGACGGTGATGTCGGTACACGTAGGATGGTTCCAGAGCAACACGGTGGCGGACACCAAGGAATATCGGTGATGGAAGGATGTTCGTCAGCCTGATGCACTGGGGGTCGCCGGGGTGGCGAAACTGGCAGCACGCACGAGGCTTAAAACCTCGAGGGGCTTCGGCCCCGTGTGGGTTCGAATCCCACCCCCGGCAGGTTTCGTTCAGCGTCAAACGTTCAGCGTATGGCGATGAGCGTTTCGTCCAGCGTCTGACGTCGGACGTGACACGCCGGACGATACACTGTTCGCTGCCGCAGAACGCTGGACGCTAGACGAGTTCAAGGGCGCATGGCGCAGTTGGTTAGCGCGCTTCCTTGACATGGAAGAGGTCAGAGGTTCGAATCCTCTTGCGCCCATGTATTCTTTTGGATGGCTTCATCGAGAGGATTCGAAGGGAGCCCGAGCCCTGTTTTGCTTGGGGCCACGCGACGAGCAAGAGCGTGGCGACCACCGAGGGCGGCTGGCCGACCTGGAGCGAGCCACGGGCGAGCGGAAGGCGCCGAATCCTCTTGCGCCCATGTATTGAGAGAGACATGAAGACCCCAGCGCACGACGCATTGCACGCTCTCCGGCACAGCGCGAGCCACATCATGGCGCAGGCGATTCGGCGGCTGCATCCAGAGACCAAACTCGCGATTGGTCCGCCAATTGACACGGGCTTCTACTACGATGTGGACTGTCCGGTGCGTTTACGGGACGTGGATTTGCCGCAGCTCGAAGTGGAGATGCGCAAGATCATCGAGGCCAATTATCCCTTTCAGCAGTCGTTTGTGTCGAAGGCTGAGGCGCTACAATTGTTCGGGTCCCGCGGTGAGCCGTTTAAGCTGGAGATCATCCGCGAGCTCCAGACCGATCGCGTCTCGCTGTTTAGCGACGGAGAATTCCTGGATCTCTGCGAAGGCCCGCATGTGAAGGCGACGGGCGATGTCCAAGCGTTTAAGCTCCTCAGCGTCGCGGGCTCCTACTGGCGTGGGCATGAGAAGAACCCGCAGCTCCAACGCATCTACGGCACCGCCTTTCCCACGCAGCCGGAGCTCGACACGTTTCTCCGACAACTCGAGGCAGCCAAAGCGCGCGACCATCGGAAACTCGGCCAAGAACTCGGACTCTTCAGCATCGAGGAGGACGCCGGTGCGGGTTTCGTGTTCTATCCTCCCAAAGGAGCCCGGATCCGTCTGCTCATCGAAGAGCGGGTCCGCGACGAGCATCTGCGTCGGGGGTATCAGCCCGTGAGCACGCCCCACCTCTTCAAGGCGCACATCTGGCGCACCTCGGGCCACCTCGAACACTATCGCGACGCCATGTTTCTCTTTGAGCATGATGGGCAAGAGTACACCGTCAAGCCGATGAACTGTCCCGGCCACATCTTGATCTACCAGTCGGCCCTGCGGAGTTATCGGGAGTTACCGCTCCGGTTGTTTGAGCTCGGCACCGTCTACCGCGCCGAGAAGGGTGGCGTGCTCCACGGCCTGCTCCGCGTGCGCGGCTTCACACAAGACGACGCGCATATTTTCTGTCGTCCGGATCAACTCGTGGAAGAACTCCAGCGCGTCATGACGTTTGCCGTTGAGTTACTGCAGCAGTTTGGGTTCGAGCAGTACCAAGTGGAACTCTCCACGCGGCCTGCCCAGTTCATCGGGACCCCCGCAGCGTGGGAGCAGGCCGAAGCCGCGCTGATGCAGGCGCTGACGGCCGTGCACATCCCCTTTGAGCGCTGCGAGGGAGCCGGCGCCTTCTATGGCCCCAAGATTGATGTCAAAATTACCGACGCCATCGGCCGCGCCTGGCAATGCTCAACGATTCAATGCGATTTTGCCCTCCCAGAGCGATTCCACTTGCGCTACATTGGTGAGGATGGCAAGGAGCAGCGCCCGGTCATGCTGCATCGCGCGATCCTCGGATCCCTGGAGCGATTTTTTGGGATCCTCATCGAGCACTATGCTGGGGCATTTCCGCTGTGGCTCGCCCCGGTGCAGGCGGTGGTGATTCCGATTGCCGAGCGCCATCAGGCCTATGCGCAGCAGGTCACCGAGCGCCTGCGCGCCGCGAGCATCCGCGTCGAAGCCGACCTCCGGAACGAAAAAATGCAAGCTAAAATCCGCGATGCGCAGCAACAGCAGATTCCGTACATGCTCGTCGTCGGTGACCGCGAGCAGAGCCAAGCGCATGTCGCCGTGCGCCATCGGAAGCAGGGCGACCAAGGCAGTCAATCCGTCGAGCAATTCCTCCAGCAGGTGCGCGAGGATGTGCAGGGACGGAGATAACCCACAAGGAGGCAACCCATTCAGCGCGACATTCGGATAAACGACCGCATTCGGGCGCGACAGGTGCGGGTCATCGGCGTCGAGGGCCAACAACTGGGGGTCTTACCGCTCTCCGATGCGATCCGCCAGGCGAAAGAAGAGGGTTACGATCTCGTCGAAGTGGCAGCAACGGCAGAACCGCCCGTCTGCCGCATCTTGGACTTCAGCCGCTACAAGTACGAGTTGGAGAAACAAGAACGGACGGCGCGGAAAAAACAGCGTGTCGTCCACATCAAGGAAGTTAAATTTAAACCGCGCATCGAGGAGCACGACTACCAAGTCAAGCTTGGGCACATTCGCAAGTTCCTCGGACGCGGCGACAAAGCGAAGGTGACCCTCATGTTCCGTGGACGCGAGATGTCACATCTGGACCTGGGCCGGCGGTTACTCGATCGCATCGTCGCTGACCTCGGGGCCGTCGGACGCGTCGAACGCACGCCCCTGCTCGAAGGACGCTTCCTCTCCATCATCGTCGCGCCCAACCAGTAAGGAGGCCGCATGTATCGTGGGAAAATGAAGACGAAGAAAGCCGTCGCCAAACGCATTCGCGTCACTGCGACGGGTCACTTGAAATACAAGCGAGCAGGCATGCGTCACCTCTTGGCCCACAAGCGCGCCAAGCGGAAGCGGCAGTTGCTCCGACCGCAGTTTGTGGCCGCGGCGGATCGCGACAAAATCCGCCCGTGGCTACCGTATGCGTAAGAGTACCCGTGTACCGTCCAAGGATCACGCGCACACGAACGTTGCATTCACGAAGGAGGTTGACTGATGGCCAGAGCGAAATGGGCGGTCGCTGCACGGCGGCGCCGCAAACGACTCTTCAAAGCCACGGAAGGGTTTCGGGCGGGACGGAAACGCCTCGTGCGTCACGCGATTCCGACCCTCATGCGGAGCCTCGTCTATGCCCGACGGGATCGCCACAACCGTAAACGGGAGTTCCGTGGGCTCTGGATTGCACGGTTGAACGCGGCCTGCCGAATGCAGGGGATCACCTACGCGCAGTTAATGCGCGGCCTGCGCGTCGCGCAGGTACAACTGGATCGCAAACACTTAGCCGACGTGGCCGCCCATGACCAGCTGACATTCCAGCAACTCGTCGCGCTCGCCACGACGCCCAAGTAACTCCCGATGGCCTCGCCACCCGACGAACTCCAGCAGCTTCAGGAGGAAGCGGAGCGCACGCTCGCCCGAGCGAACACGGCCGGTGAGGTGGAGATGGTCCGCATCAAGTACCTCGGTCGCAAGGGGCCGCTGGCGGCGATCTTAAAATCGTTGAGTGCGCTTGATCCAGCGCTGCGTCCCCAGGTCGGCCAGGCAGCGAACACCTTCAAAACTGCGCTCGAAACAGCGATCACCAAGCGCCAGGCTGCGGTGCGTACAGTGCCGCAAGCGCCGATGATAGACCTGACGTTGCCAGGCACGCCGCAACCCGTTGGGCGGGCCCATCCGATTACACGGGTGTTGGCGGAACTGACGCAGCTCTTCATGCACCTCGGGTTTCGCGTCGTCGAGGGACCGGAGGTGGAACAAGAATATTACAACTTCGATGCCCTGAACATTCCGTCACACCACCCCTCGCGCGATAATTTTGAAACCTTCTATCTCGACTTGCCACCGCCGCGCCGTCATGGACGCTGGCTCCTGCGGAGTCACACCTCACCCGTGCAGATCCGCGCGATGCAACACTACCCACCACCTCTGGCCATCATCGTCCCTGGCCAAGTGTTTCGTCCCGATGCGGTGGATGCCTCACACGCCTGTGTGTTCCATCAGCTCGAAGGCCTCCTGGTGGATCGTGCCGTGACGTTTGCCGACTTGAAAGGGACTCTCGAACTCTTCATCCGCGAGTTCTTTGGTCCGACGACGCGCAGTCGGTTTCGTCCGCACTACTTTCCGTTTACCGAGCCGAGCGCGGAAGTGGATGTGGCCTGTCACCGCTGCCACGGGAAGGGATGCAGCGTCTGTGGGCGGAAGGGGTGGCTGGAAATCCTCGGCTGCGGGTTGGTGCATCCGAACGTGTTTCGGGCCGTGGGCTACGATCCTCGACGCTGGAGCGGGTTTGCCTTTGGACTGGGGATCGAGCGAATGATCATGCTCAAGTACGGGGTGGACGATATTCGGTCGTTCTTCGAGAACGACCGCCGATTCTTGGAGCAACTCTAATGCGTGTCCCGTATGCGTGGTTGCGTGAGCTGGTCCCCGTCACACTGCCACCGGACCAGTTGGTTCACGTCCTCACGATGAGCGGAACCGAAGTGACCAACGTAGCGCGGGTGGATGGCGACGTCGTGTTGGACTGCGAGATCACACCGAACCGTGCGGATTGCCTCTCGATCATCGGCATCGCTCGTGAAGTGGCCGCCGTCACTGGTGCCAAGTTACGGTTACCAGCGACCAGTCCTGAGCGGAGTCGCATGGGCCAGCGACCAGCGACTCGCCACCAGAGTGGTCGTTCCCTGGCGATTCACATTCGTGACCGCACCGGCTGTCCGCAGTACATCGGGCACTGGCTCACCGGGGTCACGGTGCGGCCGTCACCGTCGTGGATGCAGCAGCGTCTGATGGCCTGTGGCATTCGACCAGTCAATAACCTCGTAGACATCACGAACTACGTCCTCCTCGAATGGGGCCAGCCGCTGCATGCGTTCAACTGGACCACGATCCATCGCGGGACCGTCATCGTGCGCCGCGCACGTGAGGGTGAGCGGCTGCGGACGATTGATGGGATTGAGCGCTCGTTGGAGCCCACGATGTTAGTGATCGCGGATGCCGAGCGGCCCATCGCCTTGGCCGGCATCATGGGAGGTGAGGCCACAGCCATTACGCCCCAGACGCGAGAACTCCTCCTTGAGAGTGCCCAGTTTGAGCCGCGCTCCATTCGCCTCACCGCGCGGCGGCTGGGGCTGCACAGCGAATCCTCCTATCGGTTTGAGCGGGGCATTGATCCGCAGGGCGTCGAGCGCGCGTCACGACGAGCAGCGCAGCTCATCACGCAACTGGCGGGGGGCCACGAGGTCGCGCGGTGTTTTGCCGGGACACGGCCACGTCTCCCACGGACGGTGGTACTCGTGCCGGAGGCATTGTCCCGTGTGATCGGCATCCCACTCGTGGCACCTCGGATGAAGCGCGCCCTCCAGTTGCTGGGCTGCACGGTGCGCCAGCGCGGCCCACGCTGGGTGGTGCAAGCGCCCTCCCATCGTCGCGATCTCCTGCAACCCGTGGACTACGTCGAGGAACTGGCGCGGCTCGTGGGCTACACGAAAATTCCTGCGCGTGCTCCGCATCCACCGCTCACGCAAGCGGTGCCGCTCGTCGAAGCAGGACGCACCCTGCGAGAAGCCCTGCGCACGTTCCTCCTGCGGACAGGACTGCAGGAGGCGGTCACGTGGAGCCTCGTGCCGGATGCCCTGCTGCGTGTGGGTGGGGTCAGTCCCACGACGGCGGTGCGCCTCGCTAATCCGCTCAGTCAAGAACACGCCTACCTACGCCCGCTGCTGTGGCCGCGACTGGTAGAGGCGGTGGCGACCAATCTCCATCGCTACGTGCCTGGCGTCGCACTGTTTGAGGTGGGGAACGTCTACACGCGCGCGGAGGCGCACTGTCAGGCAGAACTCCACATCGCGATCGCTCTCACTGGCCCGTGGACGCAGCACTGGAAAGAAGGCGTGCGCGAAGCTGACTACTTCCACCTCAAAGGCCTCCTCGAGAGCCTGAGCTGCCGCTGGCGGTTGCCCGCGTCACAGTTTCTGCCGCAGGCGCATCCGGCACTCGATCCGCAGTGGAGTGTCGCGTGGCGCGTGCAGGAGGAACCCGTCGGCTGGCTCGGCGTGTTGCATCCTGCCGTGTTAGCCCACTTTGAGGTGAAGCAGCCGATCGTGATCGCGGAGTGTCGCGTGGCGGTGTTACAGCGACAGGCCACGCTGACCTCCACCTACACGCCGCTACCACACGTGCCGGTGGTGCGGCGTGATCTCTCGCTCATCGTTGCTCAGCGCCATCCCCACGCCGCGATCGCCCAGGCCATCCGCAGCGCCGGCGGCCCATACCTCACGCACGTGCACCTAAAGGATCGCTACACCAGCGCCCCAGTGCCAGCAGGCCACGTGAGTCTCACCTACACACTGACCTTTCAACACCCCGCACGCACCTTGACCGATCCTGAGGTTGACCAATGCCAACAGGCGATCGCTCAAGCAGTTACGACGAACTTCCAAGCGACGATTCGCACCACCTCAGCCACCGGTGCTCTCCCCAGCGCACGTGAGGACCCCGAAAGGGGTTGACCGCGCCCACGTTTTGCAGTACGCTACTCGTTGCCCTGCCCTGCGCGTTGTGATTGGATTAGTTTTGAGCCAACACACATGAACTCGGGAGCTCATCTCCCCGTCGCCCGTGGGTGGCGGGGGAAGGCACCCACCTACTTTGAGGGTTCATGACGATTCAATCCAACGGCAGGCGCGGGGCATTTGTATTTGCGGCCCGCACTGACGGAGCGATCGCGCATGTCCGTGCGTTAACCGAACAGCATCCGCCGTAGCCCAGCGTGCCTGACCTAGCGTCGGTTCGGGCGACGGCGGAGAGTGAGGTGACCCCGTGACGAAGCCTCCCACCGTACACGATCTTTTTCCGACAGCGCGCCAGCAGCCCCCGGCGTCAACCCACGAGCCGCTGGCCCCGCCCCTTGGGGCGGGGCTGGCGGTCAGGATGCGGCCGCGCACCCTCGAGGAGTTCGTTGGCCAAGAGCACGTGGTCGGTCCAGGAAAATTGCTGCGCCGAGCGATGGAAGCCGACCGACTCAGCTCGGTCATCCTCTACGGGCCGCCGGGCTGCGGTAAGACCGCCCTCGCCCAACTCATTGCCTCGCGGACACAGGCCGCGGTGGAACGCATCAATGCGGTGACCGCCGGTGTCGCAGAGCTGCGCGAGGCGATCGCGCGTGCCAAAGAGCGCCAGCGGCTCGACGGTAACCGCACGATCTTGTTCATTGACGAGATCCATCGTTGCAACAAGGCCCAACAAGACTGCCTCATGCCGGACCTCGAGGCCGGCAACCCCATCCTCATCGGCGCGACGACCCACAATCCGTTTTTCGCGCTGGTGTCGCCGCTCCTGTCGCGTTCCATCGTCGTGGAGCTGAAACCCTTAACCGCAGCGCAGGTGCTGACCCTGCTGCGCCGAGCGCTGCAGGATTCGGAGCGCGGCTTAGGCGCGTTACCCCTGCGCGTCGCTGAGGAGGCTCTCCAGCATCTGGCGCACGTCTCCGACGGTGATGCCCGACGCGCCCTCAACGCGCTGGACGTCGCTGCGCTGACGACCCCCAAGGGCAAGGACGGTGCCATCCACCTCACGCTCGCCATCGTGGAAGATTCGATTCAGAAGAAGGCCGTCGTCTACGATCGCGCTGAGGATGCGCACTACGACACCGCCTCCGCGTTCATCAAGGCGATGCGCGGCTCGGATCCGGATGCGTCCCTCTACTGGTTGGCAAAAATGCTCTACGCGGGTGAAGATCCGCGGTTCATCGCCAGGCGCATTGTGATCTGCGCGGCTGAAGATGTGGGGAACGCCGATCCCCAAGCGCTCGTGGTAGCCACGGCTGCGCTGCACGCGTCCGAATTTGTGGGATTGCCCGAATGCCGCATTCCACTCGCGCAAGCCGCAGTCTACATCGCGTGTGCGCCCAAGTCGAACGCGGCGTATCTGGGAATCGAACAGGCGATGGCCGATGTCGAGCAAGGCCGCACCCTTGAGGTACCCACACACTTGAAGGATAGCCACTACGCCGGTGCTAAGCAGCTTGGCCACGGCGAAGGCTACCAATATGCTCACGGAGGCCAAGACCACTATGTTCCCCAGGAGTACCTTCCCGAAGAGCGCCGCTACTACCGCCCCACCGACCTCGGCTTCGAGAAGACCATCAAAGAGCGCCTCCACCAATTGCGCCAACGTACGGCGCTTAGTAGCAAGTAAATATTCGTAACTTATTTATATAAAACAAGTTAGTAATATTACTAAATAGGTTATATTTAATCCATAAATTACGCACTTTTTCTTGACAAAAGTAGTCAAATATATTACACTAGCTCTGACAAGGGAGGAGGAAACGAGATGACAACTGATGTGCGGCAACTCATCACCACAGCGGCACTCGAGTCGCAATCGGCTCAGGAGATCATCGCCTGGGCGGTCAAGGAGTTTGGGCAGGGTCTGGCGCTGGCCTCCAGCTTTGGGGCGGAGGATGTCGTCCTCATTGATCTGCTCATCCAGCGCAACCCCCAGGCGCGGATTTTTACCCTCGATACCGGCCGACTCAACCAAGAGACCTACGAAGTGATGGACAACATTCGGGAGAAGTATCACTGCACCATCGAGACGTACTTTCCAGAGGCCCATCGCGTGGAACAGATGGTGCGCGAGCAGGGCTTCAATCTCTTTTACCACTCGATTGAGAACCGGAAACTCTGCTGCGGTATTCGAAAAGTCGAGCCCTTGGGCCGAGCGCTTACAGGCCTCAAGGCGTGGATGACGGGCTTGCGGCGCGATCAAGTGGTCACGCGCGCGGCGGTGAAGAAAGTGGAATGGGACGACGCGCATGCGATGTACAAGATCAATCCCTTAGTGGATTGGACGTGGGAACACGTCTGGGACTACATCAAGGCGCATCAGGTGCCCTACAACGCACTGCACGATCAAGGCTACCCTTCGATCGGCTGCGAGCCGTGCACGCGGGCCGTCAAACCGGGCGAAGATTTTCGCGCGGGGCGGTGGTGGTGGGAACGGCCCGAGCAGAAAGAGTGCGGGCTCCACGTGAAGCACTGATGCCCATTCCACCGCACGGCGGGACGCTGACGGCTCGCGTCGCTACGGATGCGGAGCGCACTCGACTGCTCACGGAGGCAGCCCACGCGCCACGCCTCACGGTGCGCGACGCGCGCGTCATCGCTGACCTCGAGCTCTTGGGCGTGGGGGCCCTCAGCCCGCTCGACGGCTTCATGGGCCCAGAGGATTACCACGCCGTCGTCGAGCAGATGCGCTTGGCGAACGATGTGCCGTGGAGTTTGCCGATCACGCTGCCGGTCTCACGTGACGAGGCGCAGCCCATTGTTCCCCAGAGTCTGGCAGCCCTCACGGATGAGGCAGGAACCGTCCTCGCGGTGATGGAGGTGGCGTCGAAGTTTGCGTATGACAAAACACGAGAAGCCACGCAGGTGTTTCGCACCACCGACGCCGCGCATCCTGGCGTAGCGCGGCTGATGGCTCAGGGTGACATCTTGCTCGGGGGGCGGGTGACGGTCCTGACGTTGCCCAACCAGCAGGAGTTTCCATCGTATCGCTTGACGCCGACGCAGACGCGCGAGGCGTTTCGACAACGCGGCTGGCAACGCGTGGTCGCGTTTCAGACGAGAAATCCGATTCACCGCGCGCATGAGTACCTGCAGAAGTGCGCCCTCGAGATGGCGGATGGCTTGCTCATCCACCCCCTGGTCGGTGCGACGAAGCAAGACGATGTGCCACCATCGGTGCGGATGCGTTGCTACGAAGTGCTGATGGACAAATACTATCCCAGAGATCGCGTCGTCCTCAGCGTGTTTCCCGCGGCGATGCGCTACGCCGGTCCACGCGAGGCGTTGTTCCACGCGATCGTCAGAAAAAACTACGGCTGCACCCACATCATCATCGGCCGCGATCACGCGGGCGTCGGCCAGTACTACGGCCCGTTGGATGCCCAGAAAATTTTTGATGAGTTTTCGCCAGAGGAACTCGGCATTACACCGCTCCGCTTCGAGAATAGTGTCTACTGCACCGCGTGCGAGGGCATGGCGAGTGCCAAGACCTGCCCCCACGATGAAGCGCGGTGGGTGAGTTTGAGTGGGACAAAACTCCGCGAGCTGCTGAGCCGAGGGGAAGTACCGCCGCATGAGATCACGCGGCCTGAAGTGGCGCAGATTCTCATTGAGGCGATGAAAAACAAGGGGTCAGACCCCCTGCTTTTGAATTCAACACGTAACCCCTGATTTTTCAATCGGTTAAAAACTGGGGGTCTGACCCCAAGCTTTTCTTGGAGTGCGGATGGCAGCACACGTTGAAGTCCAACATGTATGCCGGCGATTCGCGCACAACAGCGCGACGGTCGAGGTACTCCAGGACATCACCTTCGCCATCGCGAAAGGGGAGTTCGTGTGTTTGTTGGGGCCCTCAGGCTGCGGCAAATCCACCTTGGTCAATTTGATTGCGGGATTAGATCAGCCCTCCAGTGGCGCCATTCGCATTGACGGACGACTGGTGGAACGCCCAGGCACGGACCGGCTCGTCGTCTTCCAAGAGGCGGCGTTGTTTCCGTGGCTCACGGTCTTGGGCAACGTCGAGTTTGGCCTGAAGATGGCGGGTGTGCCATCAGCCGAGCGGCGGGAGCGGGCACTCCAGTTCATCAAACTCGTGCACCTGTCGAAATTCACCCACGCCTATCCCTTCCAACTCTCCGGCGGGATGAAGCAGCGCGTGGCGATTGCGCGAGTCCTGGCGATGCACCCAGCGATCCTGCTCATGGACGAACCGTTTGGCGCTCTCGATGCCCAGACCCGCGGATTGCTCCAAGATGAATTACTCGAGCTGTGGCGGCAGATGCAGATCACGATCGTGTTCGTTACCCACAACGTGCGCGAGGCCACCGGCCTGGCCGATCGGGTCCTCGAGATGACCGCGCGCCCTGGGCGCATCAAACACGTCTATGCGGTGGGACTTCCCAGACCTCGGCTGGCTACAGATCCGCATCTCGTTGCACTCCAGCGTCGCATTTTGAGTTCGCTCGGCGAAGAGGTCGCAAAAGTGTCCACGGAGGAGTACGGTGAAACAGTTCCTTTACCATCGGATCTTGCCCCTGTGCCTGTTGATCGCACTTTGGGCATGCATATCTAAGCTGATTCCGGCCTGGCCGTCCCCCGCCTCAATCGTGGCCGTGCTCGGCGCAAACTTTGCGTCGGGGGAGTTTCGGACCGCCCTCGCTGGCAGCCTCCGGCGGATGGCCATCGGCTATAGCCTGGTGATGGGCCTGGGCGTTCTGGGCGGCTTGGCCCTGGGACGATTCAGAGTCTTGGATGAATGCTTGGGGAGTGTTGCCGTCGCCTTCCACGCCATTCCCGGAGCGGCCTGGGTGCCGCTGGCGATGCTGTGGTTTGGCGCCACCGAGCAGGCGGTCATTGTTACGATTTTACTCGGGGCCACGGGGATCGTCATCGTGGAGACGAACGCCGGCATTCGGCATGTGCCGCCGCTGCTGGTGCGGGCGGCGCGCACGATGGGCGCGCGAGGCATCAAATTTTTCTGGCACGTGGTCGTGCCGGCGGCGATTCCCCAGATCGTCAACGGCCTGCGGCTGGCCTGGGCGTTTGGTTGGCGCGCACTCATGGCGGGCGAGCTCATCACCGCGGTCCCTGGTTTGGGCCAACTGTTGAGCGGGGTAGCCAAGGTCGGTCGCTTGGATGCGTTGGTGGCGCTGATGCTCCTGATGGCGGTCATCGGGATGGCCGTGGACGGGTTAATCTTTCAGCAGCTCGAACAGCGCGTGCGGCTGCGGTGGGGCTTGGCCTAGGACGATGCTACGCCTCACGCGCGCAGTGTGGCACGAGATGATCGCGCATGCCCAGGCGGAGTATCCGAAGGAGGCGTGCGGCATGGTGGCAGGGACGCAGGGCGTCGGCTCGCGGGTGTTTCG
>CAZWYX010000010.1:0-3242 GCA_964638485.1 uncultured Planctomycetales bacterium
AAACACGTGCCGAGGGTGGGACTTGAACCCACAAGGGCTTGCGCCCACTACGCCCTGAACGTAGCGTGTCTGCCAATTTCACCACCTCGGCGTGAGGCCAGTATAGGGGGAGACCCCCGCCTGTGTCAACGTGGTGTGGTATACTGAACCCTCCTAAACGGAGTGGTTGAGATGCCGTGCCGCATCGCCTTGGTCTATGATCTTCAACCTCCGCACGCCCCCGCAGACCACTGGGCGGAGTGGGATCGGCCTGAGACGGTGGCGGCCATCGCCCAGGGACTCTCCAGACTGGGCCACACCGTGTGCCGTGTGGAGTCCGCCCACGCCTTCCGCCGTCAACTGGAGACGCTCCAGCGCACGGTGGACCTCGTCTTCAGCCTTGCGGAAGGACGCCACAGTCGGACGCGCGAGGCCCAGGTGCCCACGCTCTGCGAGTTCGTGGGGCTGCCGTACGTGGGCTCGACGCCGCCGACGCTGGCCCTGGCGCTCGACAAGTGGATGACGAAGCGCCTCTGGCAGGCGGAGGGTTTGCCCACGCCTCCAGGGGCGTGCGTGGCACGCCTCGAGGCGCTCGATTCTGTACGACTCCCGCCGTTGCCGCTGATCGTGAAGCCGCGCTACGAGGGCTCTGGCATGGGCGTGGATGTGGACGCCGTCGTCCACGATGCCGCGCACTTGCGGAGGCGCGTCGCGTGGACCCTCACGACCTACGATGAGCCGGTGCTCGTCGAGGCGTTCATCCGCGGCGGGGAGGTGACGGTGTGTCTGCTCGGCGATCCGCTGGAAGCGTTGCCGCCAGTCCAGCGGCATGTGGATCCCACGACGACGCTGAGTTGCCACATCGTGCACCAATCCTGGCGCGCACCAGCACCGCAGTGGCAGTTACCGCTGACGATGACGCCCACGCTGGAACAGCGCTGCAGGGACCTCGCCCTCCGCGCCGCGCAGGCGCTGGCGTGCCGCGATGTCGCGCGCGTGGATCTGCGCGTGGATGCGACGGGACGCCCCTGGCTGCTCGAAGTGAACCCGCTACCGGCGCTCGATTCCGAGAGTACGTTTGCGCTCCTCGCTGACACGCTCGGCTGGGGTTTTCCCGGCCTCCTGCAACGCATCCTGGAACCGGCGATCAAGAGGTTCACGGTGAGCGGGAATCTGTTCCAGCCCTCCAGGCACTTTTCAACAGGTTGTCAACAGAACATCCTCCATTACTAATGATCTCTAATATATGTATTTAAAACACCTTACGTAAAAATATCCAGCAAATACTCCCCCTACCGTTGTTCCTCGGCTCCTCCATCAGGTATAGTTAAACAGGTATCGTTACAGTACACTGTTTAACGGACGGGTTGTCACTTCAACTGAAGAGGAAGTGGCGACGATGGATGCTCGACAACTACGACTGTTGCTCGGCTGGCTCTTGTGCGCCCTCCCAGCGCTGCTGTCAGCGCATGAAGGGCGGCTGACGCACTCGCTGGACGACCTGGCGCGGCGGTACACGACCCCCACCGCGGTCGGCGCCTTCCTGCAGCAGGAATTTACCTTTCGCCGCGACGAGGAGCTCTTCGGCCAGATCGAGTACTGGCAGAGTCCGTTGGAGTTTCTCCAGCGACGCAGCGGCGACTGCGAAGACTACGCCCTCCTCGCGCGCGACTTGCTGCTGCGCAACGGGATGGAGGCGTACGTCTTTAGTCTCTTTGGCACGCGCGGCTATGCCCACACCGTGTGCCTCTTCGTGGATGCCGACGGCCGCTACAACGTGATTAACCAAGCCACGGTCGTGTTCTATCGCGCGCAGTCGCTCGAAGCGCTGGCCGCGCAGCTCTATCCGGAGTGGACGTTTGGCGGGATCGTCGAACAAGAGGGCACCCGCGGCCGCTTAGTGCGCGAGATTCGCTACGTCGCTCCGACGGCCTCGTTCATCTCGCTGGACACCGTCGCCAGCGTCCCGTTCTAGGTTTTCTTCCACCGCCAGCACCGCTCGCCCACCGCCCCCACGAGCGCTCCTCCCCAATCGCACAGGAAGTCGCGGACGTCCGCATACCGGTTCGGCAACATCCCCTGGACGATCTCGTCGAGGAACGCGATGAGGCCCACCACGCAGATCAGGCGCAGCCACGCGGCCCCTCGTCGGTGAGTGGAGGGCTGCTCGAGCCATCGCAGGCGAGTCCACCGGAGGAGCCAGCCGAGGAGGACGTACTCACCGATGTGAATCGCATCGAGGGTGATGTAGGCGCCGAGCACAGGCCGTAGCCACCGGCGCCACACCCACGGGGCCACGGGCAGGAAGGCAAAGAGCCAGCCCAGGTAGAGGAGCAGCCATCGCAGCCGCGGATTGGAGGTCAGTGCGCCCACGCTGGCTCGTCGTGCTGCGCGCGCGTTAGAAGCGCTTCAACACGTGCTCCATCAGCTTCTGGGCGATTTTCACGCGGGGCATCAGGTTCTTGCGGGCCTTGATCTTGAGCTCGACGCCACGGTCGCTCATCCGATTGATCGTGACCCAGAGTTTGGTCTTGTCAGGCGTAACGGCCTCCAGCGTGCCGAGGACTTTATCTTCCTCGTTGATCGTGGCCATGTGCGCGAGTTCCTCTTTCGTCACATCCCACACCGCATCAAATCCCCGCTCCAGTGAGGCGATGGCTGTGTCGCGACTGATGGCATAACCGCCCGCCACGCCCGCGCCGATGAGCAGCAATGGACATCCTGGGGCCGTCAGCAGCAGTCCACACAGCGCCATGAGGTAGAGGAACGTAGGCCGGTTGCGCATAGTCACCTCCGCTAGCTTCTACTGTACTATAGGAGCGAAGCGCTGGCAAGTCCAGCGGAAACCAGGTACAATCACAGCATGGCCGTACGCACACGCGTCCTCTACGATGGGCAGTGCGAGTTGTGCCAGCAGAGCATGGCGCGGCTCAAGCGGCGCGATACGCGGCAACGGCTGGAGTTACTGGATCTCCATCAGGTGGAACTGCGTCAGATCCATCCAGGGCTGGATCGCAACTGCTGCCTGCGCGAGTTGCACGTCGTGACACCGCAGGGCACGGTGCGGCAGGGTTTCGCGGCGTTCCGCCACCTGTTTCGGCAATTGCCCTCGACGGCGTGGTGGGCGATCGCGTTGTACGTGCCGCCGGTGCCCCTCGTCGGGAATCTCGTGTACCGCTGGGTGGCTCACCGACGCTATGGCCGCGCCCACTCGTGTGCCACCGGCCAGTGCACGACCCATCAGTAAACCACCATCACACCGC
>CAZWYX010000010.1:3342-30473 GCA_964638485.1 uncultured Planctomycetales bacterium
TTTGGAAAGACCGCCCAGAAGGACGGCAGGGATTCGTTCCAGCGCTCGAGGATCCCTCGCGCATGGCGGCTGCCGGTGAGTGCGGCATGGCGCTGGATGAGTGTCTTCAAGCGCTCGATCTCCTCCTCATCACTCAGCCGCGCGATCGCGACGAGCTCGGGATTGTAGTAGTGCTCGAAGCGGTGGGCGCGATCAAACACGTACGCGCGTCCCCCACTCATGCCGGCGCCAAAGTTGCGTCCGGTCGGTCCGAGGACGACGACGGTCCCACTCGTCATGTACTCGCAGCCGTGGTCGCCGATGCCCTCGATGACGGCGTTGCCCCCACTGTTGCGGACACAGAAGCGCTCACCCGCGGTGCCGGCGGCATACAGCGTCCCGCCGGTCGCGCCATACATCACGGTGTTGCCCATGATGACGTTCTCGTGCGTGGCGAAGACCACCTTCCTCGACGGTGCGACGACAATCTCCCCGCCAGCCATACTTTTGCCAACGTAGTCGTTAGCTTCGCCCTCGAGGATGAGCCGCACCCCGTTGATGAGAAACGCGCCAAAGCTCTGGCCGGCGGTCCCTTCAAAGCGCAGCGTAATCGTGTTGTCTGGTAACCCGACATCGGTGTAGCGCTGGGCGATCACGCCCGACAGGCGCGCGCCCACGGTGCGATGGATGTTGCGGATCTGGTAGCGTCGCTCCATCGGTTGCTGTGTGTCAATCGCAGCCGCCACATCGCGGATGATCTGATCATCCAGCGGCTGATCCCCCACCCAGTCGTTCCGTGGCTGGATCCGCTTGCGGGGTTGCGTCCTCGTCGGATCCGGATCACCGATGATGGTCCGCAGATCAACCGTGGCGGCTTTGGTGTCCTGGGGAATGTCTTTCCGCTTGAGCAAATCCACGCGGCCGATGATGTCATCCAGGCTTCGCGCGCCCATCGCAGCGAGCAGCTCCCGCACTTCGTGCGCGACTAAATGGAAGAAATGCACGACCATCTCGGGCGTGCCGATGAACTTGGCGCGCAGCTTGGGATCTTGCGTTGCGACACCGACGGGGCACGTGTTCAAGTGACACTGCCGCGTCATCACGCAGCCGGTCGCCACCGCTGCCGCGGTCCCAAACCCATACTCATCTGCGCCGAGCAAGGCCGCGATCACCACATCGCGTCCGGTCTTCATGCCGCCATCCGCGCGCAAGACCACGCGGTCACGCAGCCCGTTGGCCACGAGCGTCTGTTGCGTCTCCGCAATGCCCAGCTCCCACGGGACCCCTGCATTCTTGATGGAGCTGAGCGGGGATGCCCCGGTGCCGCCATCGTGGCCGCTGATTAAAATGGTGTCCGCATGACCCTTGGCGACGCCAGCCGCGATCGTGCCCACGCCGGCTTCCGCCACTAATTTCACACCCACGCGCCCCTGCGGGTTGATCATCTTCAAATCGTAGATGAGCTGGGCCAGGTCTTCGATCGAGTAGATGTCGTGGTGCGGCGGCGGCGAAATCAGCGTAATGCCAGCGACGGTGTGTCGCACGCGCGCAATCTCGGCCGACACTTTGTGGCCAGGCAGTTGCCCGCCTTCGCCCGGCTTGGAGCCTTGCGCCATTTTAATTTCGAGTTCACGCGCCGACATGAGATAGTCCGGCGTGACCCCAAAGCGCGCGGAGGCAACCTGTTTGATGGCGCTGCTCTTGTTGAACTGCGGATCAATGACCCCGCGGTAGCGCGCTGGATCTTCGCCGCCTTCACCGCTGCCACTCTTAGCCCCCAGGCGGTTCATCGCGATGGCGATCGTCTCATGGGCTTCCTTGCTGAGCGCCCCATACGAGATGCTCGCCGTCGCGAACCGTGTGCAGATGGCTTCAATCGGCTCCACGTCCTCCAACGGCACAGGGCCTTGCGATGCGAAGTCGAGGAGATCGCGCAGGGCGGTGTAGGGACGATGATTCACCGCCTCGGCATAGTGACGATACGCTTCGCGATCGCCCTGCTTGATGGCTTGATGGACATAGCGAATCATCTCGGGATTGAAGGCGTGATACTCACTGCCACGACGGTATTTGAAGAGGCCGCCCGCATCCCGCTGCAGGCCGTTGCCGGGATGGTAGGCGGCGGCATGCCAGGTCAGGAGGTCGCGCCCCAACGTGTCATACCCCACGCCACCGATCCGCGACGCAGTGCCAGCAAAACACGCCTCGACGACGTCCTGGTTGATCCCGATGATCTCGAAAATTTGGGAGCCCCGGTAACTGCCAATCGTCGAGATCCCCATCTTGGACATGATCTTCAGGATCCCGTTGTTGACCGATTTCCGAAAATTGGCGAACGCGGTCACCACATCGCTGGCGATCCGCCCTTCCTGAACCAGCGCGCGAATGGACTCCAGCGCCACGTAGGGATAGATCGCACTCGCCCCAAAACCGACGAGGCAGGCGTAGTGATGGACTTCGCGCGCATCACCGGTCTCGACGAGGAGACTACACTTCATGCGCGTGCCCACGCGAATGAGGTGATGGTGCACCGCGCCCACCGCCATGAGCATCGGGAGGGGCGCTTGCGCGGCACTCAGTCCGCGGTCGCTCACGAGCAAGAGGGTGTAACCATCATCCACCGCCTTGGCCGCAGCCGCGCAGAGGTGTTGGACGCCCTGCGCCAAACCCGTAGGCCCTGCGCTCACGTTGAAGAGCGCCGGTAACGTGGCCAGTCGGAAACGGGGATCACGCTGCGCGCGGAGGGCGGCGAGCTCGTGTTCAAAGAGGATCGGGCCTGGCAGGTGGAGGAGTCGTGCATGCTCAGGCGTTGCTTCGAGGAGGCTGCCGCGCGCCCCGACGATGGTGTTGAGGGACATGACGAGCTGTTCACGCAACGGATCAATCGGTGGGTTCGTCACCTGGGCAAAGAGTTGCTTGAAGTACATGTAGAGCGGCCGCGGGCGTGGCGAGAGCACGGCCAGCGGAATGTCATCCCCCATCGAAAAGACCGGCTCTTTCCCGTCGGTGGCCATGGGCTTCAGCACCATCTCGAGTTCTTCATCGCTGTAGCCGAAGGCCACCTGTTGCTGGAGGAGGCGTTTCGGATCCCAGGGGGTCCCGTCGGGTTGCGTCTCCGTCGTCAGACGATGCAACGGCACGAGGTGCTGCTTGAGCCACTCTCCGTACGGTTGGCGCTTCGCGTAACGGTGTTTGATTTCATCGTCGAGCAGGAGCCGGCCGTTGACGGTATCCACCGCCAGCATCTTGCCCGGCCCGAGCCGACCTTTCTGCACGATGGTGGTCTCATCCAGGCCATGCAGGACGCCGACTTCCGAGGCCATAATGACGAGCCCGTCGTTGGTGACATGATAGCGGGCGGGTCGCAAGCCGTTACGATCCAGGATCGCACCGACGAGCGTGCCGTCGCTGAACGTGATCGCTGCTGGCCCATCCCATGGCTCGGTCAAGCACGCGTGGTAGCGGAAGAACTCCGCGATCGTCGGATCCATGTCAGGCATCTTCTGCCACGCCTCGGGGATTAGCATCATGAGGCTGTGGAGGATGTCCCGGCCGGAGACCATCAGGAGTTCGAGCACGTTGTCGAGTTGGGCGGAATCGCTCCCGCCCGGCTGGATGATGGGGAGGAGTTCCCGAATGCGCTCGCCCCACACGGCTGATTTGAGCTCCGGCTCGCGGGCGCGCATCCAGTTGCGGTTGCCCTGCAGCGTGTTGATCTCGCCGTTATGCCCCAGAAACCGAAACGGCTGGGCGAGAAACCAGTTCGGAAACGTGTTGGTCGAGTAGCGTTGGTGGAACAGCGCGATGGCGGTGGTGTAGTCGGGGTCTTGCAGGTCGAGGTAGAACGTGCGCAGTTGCGGCGCGACGACCAAACCCTTGTACACGATCGTGCGCGACGACAACGATGGGATGTAACACCCGGGCAGCTGCGCGGCCAGCACTTTCCGCTCGATCTGCCGACGCACCAGGTATAAAATCCGCTCAAACGCATCCGGGGCGAGCGGTGTCTTCCGACGGAGGAGCAACTGCTCAATCTGCGGTCGCGTGGCCGCGGCCCGGTCGCCGAGCACCGAGGGATCTACGGGGACCTTCCGCCAATCGAGAATCTGGAGTTGGTGCGCGCCGCAGGCTTCGCTGATGATGAGGCGGCACCGATTCTGGGGTTCAGATTCGCGCGGCAGAAACACGACGCCGACGGCGAACTCCTCTCGTGGGACCGCCGCGTGGCCCACCTTCCGGAGTTCGCGCTGCAACAGGGACCAGGGAATCTGGGTGAGAATGCCTGCGCCATCGCCGGTTTTGGCATCGGCGGCGATCGCCCCGCGATGGGTCAAGTTCACCACCGCCTCGATCGCCAGCTCCAGAATCCGGTGACTCGCGCGCCCGTGGAGATCGGCCACAAAGCCGGTCCCGCAGCTATCCTTCGGCTGGAAGACATCCGCGATGTGGTGCTCACTCCCGGGACTGCGCTGATGGAGCGCAGCGATCGCTTGGTAAATCGCGTGCCGAAACGCGCCGTTGTGCGAGGCGATCGAGTAGTACACATGCCGCCCTTGGCGCCGCTCCTCAATCAGCCCTCCTGCGCGCAGGATGTGCAGATGCCGCGACATGGTGTAGAGCGGTACCCCCAGCAGCCGCGCGAGGTCCGAGCTGCAGAGCGGCCGGTCACTCGCCAACAGCAGGCGCACCGCCTCCAAGCGGTGGGGGGCCCCTAACGCTTTGAAAATCGTGCTCTCAGTGCTCATGGTGTCGTTCGTTGTGCGTCGTTCGTCGTTCGTCGTTCGTGATTCGTAATGTGCTCCACGGTTCGCTGGTTCTGGCCTGCGACAGTACGCTGACCGGTGGTCAGGTCATGCTTGCACTTTTCTCCAATAAACTACCCTGTTTGCTGTCCCCTGTCAATATTTTTATTACTCTTTATATGATATAAAGATACAACAAGACCACCCTCACGGGTGGTCTTGTGCTCGCATGGACACGTCGTTTCTGTCGTGTTTACGCGACTTTGTTAACGCTGGCCGCTTGAGCGCCTTTGGGGCCCTGGGTGATTTCGAACTCCACCGCTTGCCCTTCGCTCAAGGTACGGAAACCCTCACTTTGGATGGCGGAGTGATGGACAAATACGTCCTTCCCCCCGTCGTCTGGCGTGATGAAGCCGTAGCCCTTGCGGTCGTCAAACCACTTGACTTTGCCTCTAGCCATTTCCGATCCCTCCTTTCATCGAGTCATTCCCCTAACGATCAGGGGTCGTCGGAGAACCGGTAGTAGTCACGCCAGACAAAATAAAAAAACACCCCACACGAAGGGGTGCCTTCTTGCGGTATTCTCGACTCTTTGTCGTGCGCGAAACTGACCAACTTCGACTGTACTCCGAACCTCTGAGATATAGTGTACCTGATGGCGGGCGAGGTGTCAAGGGCTTTTTTGACGGTACCGCCGCGCCAGCTCCCGGTAGGACTGGGCCCAGCGATGGTGCTGCTGGGCTTCCCGCGCGGTCAACGTCCGCACTCGTCGAGCCGGTACACCGAGGACGAGCGCCCGCGGCGGTACCCGCATTCCCTCCGGGACCAGGCAACCCGCCCCCACCAACGCCTCCTCCCCGATCCGGGCACCGCTCAAGACGATCGCCCCAATCCCGATGAGCGCCCCATCGCCCACGACGCAACCATGCAGACACGCCTGATGGCCGACCACGACGTCGTCGCCCACGAGACACGGCTGATCGTGATCCACATGGAGCAGGCACAGATCCTGGATGTTCGTCCCGCGGCCGACGCGAATCCGATTGATGTCCGCGCGCAGGACCGCGTTGAACCAAACGCTGGCGTGCGCGCCAACCCGCACATCCCCGATGAGCTGGGCGCCTGGAGCGACCCAGGCGCTCGGATGCACCTGCGGCCGTCTACCACGAGATGAACTCACGAGGCCCTCAACATCAGCAACGACAGGAGCCGTCCGGTCTGGGCGCCTTCGCGACGCACAGAGTAGCACTGCTCCACGTGACAGGCGGTGCAGAGCGCTCCATCATGCACGTGCGCGGAGAGCAGTCCTGCGCGTGCCAGCCGTCGGAGGATGCCGGACGGAATATCCAGCACGGTGCGTCCAGCGTGGTCCTCACAATCCTCAGGCAACTGCGCACGCACCTCCGGCCCCACCTCGTAGCAACACTTCCGAATGGCCGGCCCGAGTCCTGCCACCAGTTGCTGCGGATCCGACTGGACGTGCTGCGCGAAGTAGCGGATCACGCGCGTCGGCAGATCGGCCGCGAGGCCGCGCCAACCGACATGTGCGAGTCCGATCACCTGCTGCTGAGGATCGTACAGGAACAGCGGCGTGCAGTCGGCGGTGCGAATCGCCAGGGGCACTCCTCTGTCGCGGGTCACGAGCGCATCGCAGCCTGCCCGCTCGTGTCCGCGATCGCGCGAGGCGACGAGGGCACTCTCTGCACCGTGCACCTGCTCGGCCCACACGACATCCGCCTGCGTCAACTGGTAGCGCGCGAGGGTCTGATCGAATGAGAGCTGTCGTGCGCTCGTCAACTGCACGAGCGGGAACGACGTCCACGTCGGGAACTGGAAGCACTGTTCGTGGCAGGCGATGGCCGGTGGTACCGATGCGGGGTGACTGGGTGGGCGGCTCATTCAGGGGCATCCACAATCCGCGCCTGAAAGAAAGCCAGCGATGCTGGATCAATCGGCTGACGTGCTTGGCGCAGTTCGAAATGGAGGTGCGGCGCGACCAGTGTGCTCCGGGCATTGCCACTCTTGCCCACGGTGCCGATGATGTGTCCTTGCCGCACCCGCTCGCCACGACGGACATGCAGGTGGCTGAGGTGCGCATAGAGACTCGACAGGCCCTTGCCGTGCTCCACCTCGACGAAGTACCCGAAGCCACGGTGATAGCGCGCCTCACGCACGCGTCCGCTCCGAATCGCATACACGGGTTGGCCCATCTGCCCCAAGAGGTCCACACCGGTGTGATGCCGTGGTCCTGACCGTGGCGCACCGAACGCGCCCGAGCCTTTGGCATCGTGACGGATCCTCAGCGTCTCTGCGGCCAGTGGCGAGACGAATTCCACGCGGTTCACGTAGGGTAGCTCATGGCGCACATACCACCAGCCCCCTGCGACCATGACGAGGAACGGCAGGCCTAATAAGAGGAGAGTCGTGAGGCCGTGACGGTGTGTGGTCGTCGGTCGGGAATCGGGGATCGCGGTTCGGTTCACGGCGTGCGGTCCACCAGTGGCCGTAACTGTGCCACGCGCGTCTCGATCATCTCGCGCGTGAGATGGCGGAGTCGTTCCACGCCGAGCGCCTCCACACACCATGATGCCACCGCCGCACCATACAGGATCGCTTCGTGCAACGTCGCCTGCGGTGGTTGCTGTTGCGCGGCGATGTAGCCTAACAAACCGCCGGCAAAACTATCCCCTGCTCCCGTCGGATCGGCGAGGCGCTCGACGCGAAACGCGGGCATGGCTGTGACACCCTCTACCGTTGCGAGGATACTCCCCTGCGCGCCGCATTTAACAATGGCACAGTCCACCCCGTGCGCGACAACCCACTGCGCGGCGCGGTGGGTGTCGGCCGTTTGGGCCAGCAACCGCGCTTCCTCGTCATTCAAGAGAAACACGTGCACCTGCGGCAACAGCGCCAGCAGTGCGTCGCGCTGCTGCGCAATCCAGTGATCCATCGTATCCGACACGACGAAGGCCGGATGCTCCATTTGGTCGAGGACATGTCGTTGCAGTGCCGGGTCAATGTTGCCGAGAAACAGATACGGCTGTCGTCGAGCGGCGGGAGGCAGCTGCGGACGAAATGTCTGGAAAACGTTCAGGGCGAGTGCGGTGGTCGTGCGCATCGAGCAATCATCGCTGTACCGGCCGCTCCAACGAAACGTCCGCCCACCGGCGCGCTGCTCCAGGCCCTCGAGGTGAATGGGCCGCTCGCGGAACCATGCCAGGTGCGCAGCAGGAAAATCCTCCCCGACCACGCCGACCATATGCACCGGCGCAAACAGACTGGCCGCCAAACTGAAATACGTCAGCGATCCACCCAAGACGGCTTCTGCCGTCCCCGCCGACGTCGTGATGGTATCCAACGCAATGGAGCCGACCGCCGTAATCGCCACGTTACGTTACCTCGACCACCAGCACATCCTGCGCAGCCAGTGACACCTGCAACGCGCCTGGAGCCGTGGATCGTACCGCTGAATCTTTGCCGCTGAAGACGGTCCGCACATGGCCCGTTATACCAAATTCTGTCAGCGGGCGCAACTGCACCGTGCCGCGCTGGGCACCGAGCCGATTGAGGAAGAAGAGCCACGAGCCGCCGTTCGCTAATCGCCTCGTCACGATCTGGCAGTCGAAGCCGGCCGGATCCTCCGAGGTCACGTCGAAGCGACGCTCGATGCCGGACTCCGCCATCAGCCACATGGCCACATCGCGCAATTGCCGCCGCGTGTCTGCTGGCCAGCGATAATACCAGGGCGTGACGTAACTGCCACCTAAACATGTGCCGATGACGGTGCAGCGCCCGCGGCCGATGGCGGTGCGAAAGCCGACGACACGGCCATCCATCGTGAACAGCCTTTCGGCTTCGGGGTTGAGCATGAACGTCCACACGACGTAATCCCCGCGACACCGCAATCCTGTCTTCGTCGTGAGCGTGCACCTCTGCGGACGCACGCGGTTCGCGATGAGCCACGGTTCCACCAGCTCGATCACGTGCATTGCCGTGGGTTGCCGTCGGGCGAGCCACGGCTTGGTCCAGCCTTGAAAGCGCAATCCCCAATCCCACAGCATCCGCCACTTGAGCGCGGCCTCGCCGAGGAGGCGTCGCGTTTCTCGACGAGCCGGCAGGTGCTGGGCCAGTGGGAGCGGATCGCCCTCCCAGGTACGTCGAGGCAGTTCCGGAAACACGAGGAGGTCGCCGCCGCTCTCGACGTACTGCTGCAATTTCTCCGCGGTCGCCGCGTCCAGATAGCCCTTCGTTGGACAGATGAGGACGCGGTACTGCATCAGCTCTTCCAGCGGAGCCGTCTCGACGTGAATCATGTTGGGCGCAAACTGCGCTGTCGTCAGGAGCGCGTAGAAACCGAAGTGCCCAAGGAACGCGAGGTAGTGCACAGGGTCGAGCCCTGCGTGCCCGAGGAGATATTCCGCCGGTGTGACGCGAAAATTGGGATAGTAGTAACAGAAGCCGATGGGATCGTGCACCTCGGTCGAGCGGTGCAGATGGGCATGCGCCTCATGTAGCCAGGGCCCAAGCCGCTCAAAGAGCTGGCCGCGCTCCGTCAACTGTCCTGCCTGATTCAGGATCGTGCCATAGCGGTACGGAGTGCCATCAGGTTCAACGCCATCCTGCGCGATGTAACACGTGAGGCCCTGCACACCGTGGGCGACCGAGCCCATGATCGCTTGGACAATCGTGTCGTTGCCGACATGCACGCCGTGCCGAAACCAGCCCATGCCCACCTCCGGCGCCCACAACGGATGCGTGGCATCCGCCCACCCCGCGAAGATCGCCGGATAGCTCGTGTTCGCAAACGGCACTTCGGCTGGCTCAGGACGGTTGGAGAATTTCAGGTATAGATCGTAGCCTATCCAGTCCACCTGGGCGCGTTTCAGCGCGACGTGGGCTGGGCTGTGATGGGTGGTTTGTTCGTTATGTGTCAGCGGCACCGGCACGCCGAGCGTTGTGGCTGTCGCCTTCAGGAAGGCGAGGTAGTCAGCGATGCCCTGTTCAAGAAATTCCTGAAACGCGAGCGATGCAAAATGTTGCAGCGGACGCCGCGGTGGCAGAATCTCCTCAAAACTGCGATAGCTGGCGTGCCAGCGCGCGTTGAGCTGTGCGATCGTCTGATACCGACGTGCGAGGAAGCGTTGGTAGCAATCTACGGTGTGGGGATTGAAATCCAGCTCGCCCAGTCGGTGGGCATACATGAGGCCAGTCTCATTATCGAGCTGAAACGTCACCACCGGATCGTGCCAAAACGGCGTCAACGTTTCGACGACCGCCTGATACCACCGACGGACCAAGCGTTGGTAGGTCGGATGGAGGAAGCTGATGGTTTCCCAGCGCGCCTCAGCGAGCAGGGTCCCGTCAGGGCGACGCGCGATGAGTTCAGGATAGCGACGCGCCAGCCACCGCGGATAGCCGAGGCCAAGAAATTCGGCGTAGATGAACGGGCCCGGACGCGCCAGGAACACGAGGCCGTGCTTGCGAACCAGCTCCAGGAATTGCGCGAGATTGCGACGGGGATGCGTGGCGCCAGTGAAATCGCACTGTCCCTCCTCTGGTTCATGCCATGACCACGGCAGGTAACTCGAGATGGCGTTACAGCCGAGGGCCTTGAGTTGCGCGAGGCTGGTGTCCCACAGTGTGTGAGGTACGCGGAAGTAGTGGAGTTCTGCGGCGAGGAGGAACCGCGGGGTCCCGTTGAGGCAAAACGAACCGTCGTGGGCGCTGAGGACCGATCTACCCACCAAAACTGGAGGCGACTTGGTCGAGGATTTCAGGCGCAACGAAGATGGGTGCATCCGCCCGCAGCGCCAGCGCGATGGAATCCGAGGGCCGGGCATCTACTTCGGTGAGGGTGTTCTCTTTCGTCCGCAAGACCAGTTGGGCGAAGAAGGTATTGAGCTCGAGTTTGTGGATGACGATCCGCTCGAGCTTCGCGCCTAACTGTTCAATCGTACTGCGCAGGAGATCGTGCGTGAGCGGCCGCGGTGGGGCAATTCCACTCACTTTCATCTTGATGGCGGTGACTTCGGAAATCCCGATGATGATCGGGAGCATGCGATTGCCGCCCCGCTCTTTGAGGACGATAATTTGCTCCCCCCGTCGCTCGTCAATGCGGATTTTGTTGACCTCCATCTCGATGAGACCATTGGTACCTTCAGCCATCTGGACTCCTTCTCTACAGGCAACCTTAACATGGTTCGACGGACCTGTCAAGGCAGGGTCAGTTGTGCCATCTCGTGATAGAGGTGGATCATGCTGCGGATCCCTCGATGGAAGTGGTCGAGGTCGAGGTATTCGTTGGGGGCGTGGGCGTTCTCGTCGGGAAGACCAAAACCGACGAGAAGACATGGAACCTGCAGCGTCTCACTGATGGCGGTCACGAAGGGAATGGAGCCGCCTTCGCGGATGAAGGATACCTCTGAGCCAAAACCTTGCTTGAGTGCCCGCTCGGCTGCACGCATGGCCGGATGCGTGAGAGGGGTGAGAAATGGTTTCCCCTCCCCTAAGTGCTTGACGGTCATACGCACACCCGACGGACAGAGCTGTTTCAAGTAACGTTCCGTGAGCGATGCGATCGTGCCAGGGTCTTGATTGGGGACTAACCGCATGCTCAGTTTTGCCGATGCTGTCGCTGGGATAATCGTCTTCGCGCCTTCCCCTTGATAGCCGCTGCTGAGTCCATTGATGTCCAATGTCGGCCTTGCCCAGATCCGTTCGAAAAAGGTGTGCCCCTCTTCCCCACGCTCTTCGGTGACACCTGCCGCCTGCAAAAAGACTTGCGGGTTAAGAGGAATTTTGGCCAACACTTGACGTTCTGCTGGTGTGAGCGGCACCACCTGTGCATAGAATCCTGGGATCGTCACCCGCCCCTTCGCATCCTTGAGCTGCGCCAGCAGCTCGACTAACACCGTTGCTGGATTGATGACCGCGCCACCAAACTGCCCTGAGTGCACATCGTGACTGGGACCACTCACCTCGATTTCCAGACAACACAACCCGCGCAGCCCATAGCAGATCGCGGGCTTGCCGCGCTCCAACATCGGTGTATCCGACACGACGACGACATCCGCGCGCAAGCGGTCGCGTTGGCTCGCCAACACGTCTCCCAAATGGGGACTACCGATTTCCTCCTCGCCTTCAAACAGCACCTTCACATTCACCGGCAACGCGCCTGCACCGGTGAGATAGGCCTCGCACGCCTTGAGGTGCACAAAGAGTTGGCCCTTGTCGTCTATGCTGCCACGACCGAAGAGTTTGCCCTCGCGCACCGTCGGTTCAAAGGGTGGACTGTGCCACTCTTCGAGTGGCTCCGGCGGTTGCACATCGTAGTGCGCGTAGATGAGGACGGTGGGCTTTCCCGTCGCCTGCAGCCATTCGCCCACGACACTCGGATGACCTGTCGTCGGAATGACCTCGGCGGTAAAGCCGCGGCTGCGCAGGGCATTCTTGAGCATCGCCGCGCACATCGCCACATCATGCGCATGACGTGGTTGCGCGCTGACGCTGGGAAGTTTGAGGCACGTGATGAGCTCATCGAGCGCCTCGCGCTCATGAGCGCGCGCATACGCTAAGGCCGCGTCGAGGAGACTCATCGCTGGACTTAAGAAGCAGCAGTCACGAAGGAGCAGGGGACGACGTGCACGGTGCGTCAAGGGCATAGCCGCGAAAGGAGGCCAACCGCTCGATGACTTCACCGAGGATGCGGTTTGGTGTGGAAGCGCCAGAGGTCAACCCAATCGTCAGGGGGCCGTCAGGCAACCACCCGTGTGTCTCCGTCGGCGTCGTGCTGCCCATGGGTTTGTGACGAATGACGCCGGACGACACCAGCCCCGCAGCATCTTCGATGTGATAGGTGGGTTTGTGGTGTCCAGCAATTTCCGCCAGATGCGACGTGTTGCTGGAATTAAATCCTCCCACGACGAGGAAGAGATCAATCGGCTCCTGCGCCAGTGCGAGCATCGCATCTTGTCGATCTTGCGTGGCGGTGCAGATCGTATCAAAGGAGCGAAAATGCTGCTCGATCGCCACGGTGCCATATTTCTTGATCATCGTCTGGCGGAACAACTCGGCAATGGCGAGTGATTCACTGCTCAACATCGTCGTCTGATTCGCACAGCCGACGCGGAGTAAATCGGTGGCGGGATCGAACCCTGGCGAATAGGCGCCCTGAAATCGTGTCAGAAACGCTGTGCGATCTCCACCCTGGAGGATGTAGTCGCAAACCAGTTGAGCTTCTGCGCGATCGAGGACGATGAGATATTGACCCCCGCCACTACTCACGCGCGAACTCGAGGCAATCGTCTCTTCGTGCCAGAATTTGCCGTGGATGATGGAGGTGAAGCGATCTTTGACGTAGGTTTCGACGCGACGCCACACCTTCATCACCGCCCCACAGGTGGAGTCCACCAACACGCAACCCCGACGCTGGAGCTCCTCGAGCTGCGATTGCGGCGCGCCAAATGCAGGGAGGATGACGAGATCGCCTGTGCCGAGCCGCTCATATGCCGCGGGCTCGTCGCTCAAGAACTTGACGCCCAGCTCGCGCAGGCGATTGTTGACGCGGGGATTGTGGATGATTTCGTTGGTGAGGTAGACGGTGCGATCCGGAAATCGCGTGACGGTCTCATATGCGAGTTCTACCGCGCGGTCCACGCCGTAGCAGAAGCCGAAGTCCGTGGCCAGGCGGAATTCGAACTCTCCCACCCGCAGCCGATGGCCTTGCGCGACCATCTGGTCAATGAGGGTGCTGTGGTAGTCCGTGGCAATCGGCGCTTGGATGGCGTCTTTCAGGCCAAAGCCACGACGGTTGATCGCTCCTGGAGTGATGGCGTCCTGCACAGAACTCATCAGCGGATTAGTGTAGCAGAGATTCCGTCAGCCGTCAAAAGTGTTTAGTTCCATCGTCCTGGAATCGCCGTGCGGCACTGCGGGCACGCGCCGTTGACGAGGCGGTTCGCCAGGATCGTGTAGCCGCGCCGCTCGATGACCGCGGTGCGGCAGGAGGGACACAACGTGTGCTCGAACGTTCCGACGAGCCCAGGAAGATTTCCAGCATAGACGTAGCGCAAGCCCGCCGCGATGCCAATCTGGGCGGCCCGGATGAGTGTCTCGGGCGAGGTGTTGGCTGGATCGGTCATCTTGTAATCCTTGTGAAACGCGGTCACGTGCCACGGAATATCCGGCGAAATACCCACGAGAAACTCCGCGATCTGGCGCAGTTCCTCGTCGCTGTCGTTAAACCCAGGAATGACGAGCGTGACAATTTCCAACCAGAGTCCCAACTCATGCACGCGGCGGATCGTCCAGAGCACGGTGTCGAGTTGGCCGCCGAGCTCCGCGCGATAGTGCTGAGGATTGTAGCTTTTAAGATCAATCTTGTAACCGTCGAGCCACGGGCGAATGTACTGGAGAACTTCTTCTGTGCCATTACCATTCGAGATGTAGGCGGTTTTAAAACCTCGCGCGCGCGCCACTGTGAAGACCTCCACCGCCCATTCGCTAGTGATGAGCGGTTCATTGTACGTCGAGGCCACCGTCGAGGCGTGATGTTTTTCTGCAAGTTGAACCAGCTGTTCTGGAGTGGTGATCTGTGGTGGAACTCCAGCAATGGGATCCCGCAAGGCTTGTGAGGTAATGAAGTTTTGACAGTAGCTGCAATGAAAATCGCAGCCCAACATGCCGAAGCTGAGGGCATCGGTCCCTGGCAAGATGTGGAAGAAGGGTTTCTTCTCAATGGGATCGCACTGCAGCACGCCGACATAGCCGTGCGGGACTTTGAGGACGCCGCCCTCGTTAAATCGCACCAGGCACACGCCCCGTTTGCCCTCGCGGATGAGGCAACGGTGGCCACACGCGACACAGCGCACCGCGCGATCCGGCAGCCGCTCATAGAGGCTGCCCTCGTGCGTGTAGCGCGCTAACGTCTGCTCGAGCGTGTCGGTCGCCATCGCTCCTCCCCCATCAATCATACCGCGAAATGCTCCACGACACAAGCGCTGTTCAAGGGCAGATGCATTACGTAACTATTTTATTGATAGTATGTTACAACTTTTTTGTCAGCGGGAATTCTTGGAAGGCGAGGCGGTCGTGTGTTGCATCCACACGAACCGCAATCCGGCGTTGAGGATGGAGCGTCCCATCGAGCAGCGCTTTCGCCAGCGGATCCTGGAGATACCGCTGGATCGCGCGTTTTAAGGGGCGCGCGCCGTAGACAGGATCCCAGCCGTGCTTCGCGAGAAACTCGTGCGCCCCATCAAGGAGTTGCAGTGCCATCTGGTGCTCGGCCAAGCGCCCACGCAGACGCGCGAGTTGGATGTCCACAATGGCGGAGAGGTCGTCTTCGGTGAGCGAGCGAAACACGATCACCTCATCCACGCGATTGAGGAACTCTGGACGAAACATCGTCTTCAAGAGCTCGCGCTCTGGGATGTTCGACGTCATGATGACGAGGGCGTTCTTGAAATTGACCACGCGGCCTTGGCCGTCGGTCAAGCGGCCATCGTCCATGATCTGGAGCAACACGTTGAAGACATCGTGATGCGCCTTCTCGATTTCGTCGAAGAGAATCACGCTGTACGGCCGACGACGGATCGTTTCCGTCAACTGCCCACCTTCCTCGTAGCCGACATAGCCTGGGGGCGCACCGATTAAGCGCGCGACGGCGTGTTGTTCCATGTACTCGGACATGTCCATGCGGATGAGGGCCTGCTCGGTGTCAAAGAGGAATTCGGCGAGTGCCCGCGCCAGTTCGGTTTTGCCGACGCCCGTGGGCCCCATGAAGATGAAGGTGCCGAGGGGGCGGTGGGGATCTTGCAGTCCTGAGCGCGCGCGGCGCACTGCGTTCGCTACCGCTGCAATCGCCTCCTCTTGGCCGATGACGCGTTGGCGCAGGTGCTCCTCCATATGGACGAGCCGATCGAGTTCACTCTGGAGTACTTTGGCAACGGGAATGCCGGTCCACTGCGCAACGATCTCGGCAATGTCTTCTTCGTCCACTGCTTCCTTGAGGATCGGTTCGCCTGGTTGGCTCGTCGCCAAGCGCTCCTGCTGCGCTGTGAGCTCCTGCTCAAGCTGGACTAATGTCCCGTACTTGATCTCAGCCGCACGCGCCAGATTCCCCTCGCGTTCCGCGACTTCCTGCTCGTGTTTCGCCTCTTCGATCTGGGCCTTCACGGCGCGAATGTGCTGGATGAAGTCCTTCTCCCGTTGCCACAGGTCTCTGAGACGCGCCGTTGCGTCCTTGAGGGTGTTGAGTTCCTCTTCCAGACGTTTCCGCCGGTCAGTGGAAGCGGCATCGTGCTCTTTCTTGAGCGCCTCGCGTTCAATCTCGAGCTGCATGATGCGGCGGTTCTTCTCATCAATCTCCGTCGGCACACTGTCAATCTCAATGCGGAGTCGCGCGGCCGCTTCATCCACCACATCAATCGCTTTGTCCGGCAGAAACCGATCGGCGATGTAGCGCTCCGCCAGCGTTGCGGCAGCGATGAGCGCTGCATCCTTGATGCGCACCCCATGATGAATCTCGTAGCGCTCTTTGAGGCCGCGGAGAATCGCGATCGTGTCCTCGACGCTGGGCTCCTTGACAAGCACCGGCTGGAAGCGACGCTCGAGGGCGGGATCTTTTTCAATGTGCTGATGGTATTCATCTAAGGTGGTTGCGCCAATGCAGCGGAGCGTCCCGCGCGCGAGCGAAGGTTTCAATAGGCTCGAGGCATCCACCGCGCCTTCGGCCGCGCCGGCACCGACGACAGCGTGCAGCTCGTCAATGAAGAGGACGATCGCGCCGTCTTGGCTTTCGATTTCCTTGAGGACCGCTTTCATGCGTTCCTCAAATTCACCGCGGAATTTGGCTCCAGCGATGAGTTGCCCTAAGTCGAGGGCTACGAGCCGCTTGTTCTTGAGCGCCTCTGGCACATCACTCTGAGCAATGCGCTGCGCAATCCCTTCGGCAATCGCGGTTTTACCGACGCCGGGCTCACCGATCAACACCGGATTATTTTTGGTGCGACGCGCGAGTACCTGAATGACGCGACGGATTTCAGCGTCGCGACCGATGACGGGGTCGAGTTTCCCCGCATAGGCCAACGCCGTCAAATCACGACAAAACCGCTCCAAGGCCGGCTTCGCCGCATCGGGATCTTGCTGAAGCTGCATCACAGATGGATCGTGTGTCATCTCACATCACCACCATAGCCAGCGTACCACCGTCGAGTGTCGTGTGCGTCGGAACACCCAACGAGCCGTCAGCACGCCAAGGCCGCTCAGGATGAAGAACCCCGCCACCGCCGCCACGAGAATCTGCGGATACACCGCAATCAACACGCCGATGCCAATTAACACGAGCCCGAGCATCGTGGGGTCACCTCGCCTGTTACGCGGGTTGCACCGGGATTTTCTTCGCCTTGGCGGCCTCAGTTTTCGGCAACCGCACTTCGAGGACGCCGTCCTTGTAGGTCGCCTTCACCTGCTCGGCATCCACAGCGCTCGGCAATCGAAAAGCGCGCTGGAACGAGCCATAGACGCGCTCGACACGATACGTCTCGCTGTCCTTCCGCTCGCGCTCCTCTTGGCGTTCACCGCGGACGGTTAACAGCCCCTCGTCTACGGAGACGTCGAGTTTGTCGCGCTGAATGCCTGGGATATCGAGCGTCAGCACGATCTCGTGTTGGTTTTCCACGAGATCGGCCGGTGGAATGAACGTCCACTCGTCCCGACTCCCCCAGAGATCACGAAACGAATCTAACACTGATGGTTCACGCCAATGCCTCAGATTCATCGCTGCTTCCTCCTGTGGCTTTCTGCCCCTTGTCCCTTGCATGGCCGATCGTCCATTGCGGATTACCGATGTCGAACGCTCACTCTCGCTCGAGGTGCCATTCCAGATAGAAGGCGTTGCCGGCGACATGGAGTGTGACGCGGTTGAGCTGGTAGAAGACCTGCCGCCCCACTTTCCGCATCTCCACCAGCCGACACTGCCGCAACACGTGCAGGTGATGCGAAATCGTCGGTTGGGTGAGCCGCGGCAACTGTTCGCAGAGATCGTTGACCGACAGTTCCTCCACGTCCTGCAAAATCTGCAGGATCGTCTGCCGGGTGTCATCCCCCAACGCTCGAAAGAAGTCCACCGTATTCATACACCTCACCTACAGATTGTATTGATATCTATCTATATGTATAACATAAAAAGACCTCCTTGTCAAGAGGTCTTATTGAAAATTTTCGATATTTTTATCTTACATTATTACAACTAGTTAAGAATTATTTTAAGCGAGCGTCCGTTTTTTTGGAAGCTAATTTTGTTCTCACGAGCCAGCCAACCAATCGCTTGGTGCAGCAGCTCTGAAGGAGCGCCGACCGCCTCTTTCAAGTGGCTGACGGTCATCGGGCCTTGTTGGTCGAGTTGGTGCCAGACATGGCCAGCCATCTCGCCAATGTGTTCGTTCATGGGAGGGTCCTTTCGTGGTTCGTCGTGCGTGGATCGTGATGGTGACGAGGCGTTTAGTTGACGAGTTTGTTACCGGGTTTGCGTGGCGGATCGTTCTTGGGCCGCTCAGGCGCTGCCGGAGCGTCCTTGCACTGCGGCGTCAACTCTTTGTTGATCTTCGCGTACTCAGGGGCTTCATCTTCTGAGGCGACGATGGCGCCAATCGGGCATTCGGGCAGGCACAGGCCGCAGTTAATGCACACTTCCGGATCAATGATCATGAACTCCTCACCCTTGTGGTTAATCGGGTGGATGCACTCCACTGGGCAGACCGTCGCACACACGGCATACCGCTCGCCCAGACATTTCTCGGTAATCACATACGACATGCCCTCACCTCCTCTGCACGAAGTGGTAGTGTACGATGAACGGCGGCACTCGTCAAGCCCCTTACCCCACCACCTGCGCGGCGGCCCACAGGGCCGCATCTCTTACGGGACGCATGCTGATCTGCCTCCGGCAGATCGAGCAGGTGGTGGGGTTACGAATCCAGCACCAGCAGGGTGTCGGTGTCCTTGACGCCAGCAATCTGGCGGATGGTCGCCACGAGGTGCGCGAAGTTGGCGTAGGGCTCGGTGTCAATGAAGGCCACGATGTCGTGCTCGCCGGTCACTTGGTAGGCAAACTGCACCCCGCCCACCTTGCGCACCGCCTCCTCCACCGTCCGCTCACTCCCCGGGCTGATGTCAATCATCACAAAGCCTTTGGGCATCCGTCCCTCCCGTGACTGTCCAGTGTACTACGCGACATCGCTCCGCTCAAGTGCCAATCTGCGACACGCCACCGCCACGATGAAGAGCGTCTCCCCCACGAGGTAGCCGAGGAGCGGTAGCGGCAGTGGCTTGGCATGCCCGCCGGCGTAGCTGTGCAACCCCACGAGGTAGAAACTCACCCCGTAGTACGTCATCAGCAGCAACACAAATCCCCCGATCGTCGCCACGGCCTGCCCCACGCCCCGCAGCCAACCAGCGATCCGCCCATGGAGGATCGCCAGAAACCACAGCAGCGTGATGAGCGCCCACGTCTCCTTCGGATCCCAGCCCCAGTACCGCCCCCACGACGCATTCGCCCACACCGCGCCCAGCATGATCCCTGCCGCCAACAACACCACCCCGACTTGCATCACGCGGTAGAGGTACTGTTCGAGCGCGCTGAGCGCAGGGGCTGCGCGTCCTCGTCGGAGATACACCGCTCCGTAGACGTGCGCCAGGACCATCGCCAGCGCGAGCGCCCCGTAACTGCCGACGATGGTGAGCACGTGGATGGTCAGCCATTTATTGCTGCGTAGAACCGCCACGACCGGCACGAGGTGCGGATCGAGCGGGACCTGCTCGGAGAGTGCTAAGGTCAGCGCGGCCACGAGCGCCGCGGAGAAAAGGAGGTACCGCGTGCGGTAGATTGCTTCCAAGACGCTCGCCACCAGGACCGCGACCAACGGTAACCACAGCATCGTCTCAAAAAAATTGGTGACCGGCGGATGGCCGGAGAGCACCACGCGCGTCAGAATCCCTGCCGCGTGCCACAGCATCCCCAGCCCGAACGCCGCCACCCCCACGCGACGCCCCCAGCGGATCCCCAGCAGACACAGCGCGCTCGCCGCGTACAGCCACCACGCCCACCGGAACGGGCGCAGCCGGTGGTACCACAATTCCAACTCGATGGTCCACGTCGGTGGGTACATCGTCGGATTGACCGCGCGCAACTGCAGTAAGAACTGTTGGCCAGCGGCCTGGAGTGTGTCGGGACCAGCCTCCCAGTCGAACGCCTGCTCCCACTGGGCGAGCGGCAGCACTTCCCACTCGCGCTGCCCCACGGGTGGCGGCACCAGCGCCAACTCCCACCGCATCACCTCGGTCAGCGCGACGAACCGGGTGTAGACATCGAACGTCTCATGCTCCAACAGCGTCAGCGATTCCCCCGCCTGCTGCTTGGCCACAATCGCCGGCAACAGCGGCATGAGCGTGCGCTTGTCGAGGAGACCGCGGTAGGAGACGTGCGTCGTCCGCGCATCGAAGCCGAGGTGCGCTCGGAGCGGCCGGTACGGCAGCGCCATGAGCGGCTCTGCCTGCCACGTCTCTGGGTGCCTCGCGATCTCGAGGATGAGGCGGAAGGAATCGAGCTGCCGGAACTGTGTGGCGCCGGTCAGGAGGTAGACCGTTTCCCGGGCGTAGCTGTCCAGGGGTTTGACCCGGCCGTTATGCTGGATGGCCAGTCGTCGGAACGGCGCCAGGGCCGCGTCCGGCACGTCGGAGAGCGCCGCCGCACTCGCCACCCCCACCCACGCGATGAGCAGCGCTGCGACCACGCGCTTCATGATGTGCTCTGATGCGGGAACAGGTAGAACATGGTGAGGATGCCCAGGACGACGATGAGAAATCCGGCGTAGACCAGCGGAGTCCCAGGATCTTTCCTGACCGCCAGCACCGTCATGACCTGTGGTTCCTCGACGTAGCTCGCCTGAAAGAGCTTGAACCCGTGGTAGGTGAGCGGCCGGTTCATCGCCACGGTGCGCGCGAGGGTGACGCCGCGTGCGTCGTCGTGGAGGACCACGTCGGACTCGAAGGCTTGCGGGATGGTCGTGCCCGGGTAGTCCTGTTTACGAAAGTCGCGCAAGGTGACGTGAAAGGGCAAGGGCCTCGTAGTCGGCTGGTAGGCGACCACGGCTTCGACGCTGCCCACCGTCAACGGCACCGCCTCCCCATGCGGAATCCACGCCTCAGCACGCGCCTCGCCCATCTGCAACACGCCATGAATCGCTTGGCGCTTGACCTCCTCGTTCAGCGGCGTAAACGTCGTCACACGGCGGGCGCGCTCGACGGAGTCCACGACGGTCAGTTGCGTCGCGGTCCAGGGGTTGGTGTACGCCTGCTGCAGCGTGAGTCGCTCCACCTGACGCTGCGCGCCGTCAGCGTCGGTCGCCACGAACCACAAGGCGCCGTCAGGCGCACGCAGCACACCGAGGAGCGCGGGCGGCAGCGCAGGCACACGCTGCGGATGGTCGAACCGAGCCTGGAGTGGCGTCTGCTGGTGGCCGTGGGACGCCGCGTACTCGGGGTGCCGCGCGAAGGCGAGGTGCGCCTCGGTGCCCTGCGGGCCGGTCACGGTGAACGCCACGGCCGGATTGTTGGGCGCTAAGGAGCGATTGCTGACTCCGTCTGCCGTCACAGCAAAATCAGGAAAGTACTGCTTCAGTGTCACGGTGTACGGCGTCCTCTCGACGGCGATGGATCGGCCCATCTCCCGCTCGACATCGAGCGTGATAGTCACTACTTCGACGGGAAATTCGATAGTGAGTGTGCCGAGTGTGTGCGGCGCAGACGGCACTTCGGGATGGAGGAGCTGTTGCCAGTGGGTTTCGTTTTGCACGTCGAGGAACAGGACATGCGTCGTGCCCCACTGCGCGCCGAATCGCTCAGGATCGCGCGCGAACAGCCACGCGCGTTCCTCGTGCCCCTCCTGCGACAGCGCCACCTGGATTGCGGGATTGAGCTCTGAGCCATCGTCGCGGATGTGTTCCTCGGCGGTGGCGTTGGACAAATACCGATCCACCGTCAAGGTGGTGGATTGCCCGTCGAGGATGGTCTGGAAGACGGCGTGCGGCGCGTGTCGAGAGGCCTGCGCAGCAAAATCCACCGGAAAAACCGCTTGCTCGCCGGGATTGGGCAACTGGATGGTGACGACGCTCGTGGGCTGCTCGAGGAGGTCGCTCGACCCGCCTTCAGGAATCACGAGCTGCCCTTCGATGCCCAGACGAATACTCAGCAGCCCACCGATGAGGATGAGGATGATGCCGAGGTGCGTCGTGACAAAGCCGATGTGACGCTTCTGCCAGGGCCAGCGCGTGAGGGCCGAGATCACCAGGTTGAGGACTAAAAAACCGAGCAACGTTTGGAACCACCACGCCTGGTAGACGACGCGCTGCGCCGCGGGTGTGTTGTGCGTGGCTTCCACCCACGTGCCGTAGGCCAACGTGCCCCCCACAACGGTGAGCAGGACCACGGCCATCGGGAGCGAGCCGAGGAAAGTGTACAGACGTTTTAGCATGAGGACCACCTGCGTGGCAGGGGTTCTAGTGTAACGCAGGCAGGTAGGAGAGTCAAGTTGTCGTCGGCAGAGGTGACGTTTCACAGCGCTGGCGCGCGGAACGTCAAAACGCGAAGAAGACTTCGCAGAGGATTTGCTGTGCTGCGTAGTTGTTGCGGCCAGCAGAGGCGGGAATGCTGTCCACAAAGTCGTACCAGTGGTAGAGGAGGGTGGCGCGCAGGTTCTTGCCGCGTTGATAGCTGAGGGCGACCTCGGGAATGTCCTGCCGGTGGTGGAATCGCATGGCTTGCCATCGGCCGGTCGCCATCACATGACGGAAACCTAGCTCAAGCGTGAGATCGGTGATGAGGGGCTGCAGGATTAGGACGTTCAGGCTCCGTACCGTCTTGTCAATGTCGTTGGCGCCCGTGGGCGAGTCCTTGCGAAACTGCGCCTGTTCGTAGTAGGCGGTCAGCTGGGGGAGATGCGTGTCATGTGTGCCGAAATCGTAGTCGGCGCTGAGGCGGTACATCGTGATGCCGCCGCGCTTGGAGTTGGCCACCGAGGGGAAAAACGAATCCCCGAAGACGGTGTCATCGGCATTCGTGGAGGTGTCGATCTGATGCAGGTGGTAGAGCACTCCCTTGAGTGTCGCGGCTTTGCCGATGGGAATCGTCATGGACGCGTTGAGGCCGTGGAAGTTCGAGGGGTAGTGTTCGGTTTTGTGATGGCCCATCAGCTCGAAGTCTTCGCCCACCCGCTGGTACTGCGCCTTGAGTTCTGTCTTCCTCGGCCCCAAGAACCTCGCGCCACCGACCCACGCGTTGTCGCGGAATGTCCCTGTCGTCCGCGTGTAGGCGGTGTGCCCCCACACGCCAAAGATCGAGAGCGCCTTGGCCAAGGCGTAGGAGCCGTCGAGCGCCCAGAGGTTTTGCCGCTCGCCGGTGATCGTGGGATTGCGCTCCCCCTCGGTGCGCACGAAGGTGATGCCGGCGTTCCCATCGAGCACATCAATCCCCCACCGGGTCCCCGCGACATCCCGATCCATTTCCTGGACGGGCGTTGGCTTGGTGCGTCCCAGGAACATCTCACCGTGTAGATGCTTTCCCTCGTGGTAAGCTTCATCCACAATCACATCAACGCCTCGCAGCGGGTGCCGACCCGTCTCGATCTTGCGATCTTCCTTCTCAAAGAAACTGGCGTTCGTCACCGGCGGTCGGTACAGGAGACTGCCGAGCCGCACGAAGTTGGTTTCTTTCTTCGTCAGCTCCGGCTGGAAGTTGCCGAACACGGCGTGGTAGGTCAGCTCGCCGGCGGTGTCCTTCAGCCACGCTTGAAACACATCCGTCGAGAAATGTTCCTGCACTACGCTCGTCGGCGTCTGGCGGTCAAAATTGTTCCACGGCAGCTCCTCGCCGAAGACGCGCCCCACGATCCGATTGCCGAACACGGTGTAGAACTGCCACAGAGCGCCGGCTTCCAAACCGGGCTTGAGCTCTGCCTTGAGTCCCAGATGCGTGTTGTTCGAAAGCGCCTCGCCTTCCGTCAGCGGAAAGTTGCTATTGGTGGTAATGCCTGCACCGTTAAAAGTGGATTGCTTACCGCCCCAGTTCCACTCGAACAGCGACATGTCGTAGGTGTTCGCCAAGCCAGGCACCGTCGCTCCAGGCCCTGAAAGATTGTTCCAGGCGAAGATCGTGTGGGTTTTGCCGATGACCTTGACCGGCCAACGGGATGTCGCAGGAGATGGCGAGGCGGTGTCAGCGTGCGCCGTGGTGGTGAGCGTCACCGCGAGGCTAGCGCCGACCAGCATCACGAGGCGCAGGGTCATCGCACCAACTCGACGAGATGCTCAGTCACCGGCGGCCACAGCAGGGTCGTCGCGACGCCGAGGAGCACCAGACAAACGATGGCGCCTGTCGTCACCGAGATGGCGCGGCGTTTCCAGAGGAGATGCAGGATGAGCCATGTGCCGAGCCAGGCGACGAGGGCAATGGTTTCCTTCCCTGCATACGGACCGATGCCAGCAGCGCCAGGCATCCAGGCTTTGCCGATCGCATGAATAGCTTCTTTGAGTGGGGTCGCGAGTTCAGCTAGTAGATGACTAATCGCCAATGCGACCAACCCAACGCCAACCGCGATGAGCGCGGCTGCGGCAGGACCCGTGGGATATTCGCGTGTCGTCACAGGATTCCCCCTACACAGGTTTCAGCTTGGTGATCGCAGCGCCCAACCCAAACGCCACCAAGAAATAGAACCACAGCAACAGGAGCAGTGCCGCAATCGTCGTCCGTAGATCACGACGCTGCATCGCTGCCTCGCCGTAACGCCACAAGAGATACGCCGCGCAGACCGCCAGCGGTAAGGCGAAGAGCGCCATGAACTCTTTGAACTCGAAGAAGATCTTGTGGACCTCAGGCGCGTGCTCCAGGAAGTAGGTGCGCGGCCCACCCGACGCGCGGTAGGGAATGTAGATGCGGTTGCCGGCGATGATCGTCAGCAGCGTCAGCATGGCGGTCACAGCACTCCCCACTTGGAGCTCGCGGATGCCTGGCGGATGCCCGCTGAAGAGGCGCGCCGCCTGAAAGAGCCCGATCGTGACAGCCACCATCAGCACACCCGCCAAGACGCCGTGGATCGCTGCCTCGAGGGCGTAGGCACTCTCACCCAACAACCGCTCGAGGGGAGCCGTGAACCACGTGATGATTACGCCGAGCACGCCGAGCAGTGCGATGACGAGTAGAAGCGACCATTGCACCTCGCGCGCATCTACGTCAGGCCCAGGTTTCAGGCTCACGGATGCACCTCACAGCCAGGGCAGAACTTGGCAGGATCGCCAGTAAAGATGTGGGGATTTTCCTCGCCTGCGACCTGCAGATAACCGACCGCGCCTTTTTCCAGACGGAAGATCGCGTGATCCACCAGGGTGTACGTCCCCGGCACCTCCACGCCAAAATCCACGATGGTGGCTCCGCCTGGCGGGACGAGCGTGGTCTGCACATCCGTCGCCGGCGGTGATGTCAGTGACGCCTCCCGGTAGACGCGGTCAAAAATTTCACCGATGATGTGGAACGACGAGATGAGATTGGGTCCGCCGTTGCCGAAATAAATTCGCACCGCCTCGCCCACGTTGGCCTTCAGCGCCCCTTCACCTAACAGAGACCCAACTTTGCCGTTGAAGACGACGTAGCGCGGATGTTCGGCCACGCCCTGCGTCCGGTCATACGTCTTCAGGGCAATCTCGTCGTGGGTCGTGGTGTAGAACTCGCTCTGGAGCACGTAGAATTCGCGGTCTACCGTCGGCAGACCCTCCTTCGGTTCGACGAGAATCAAGCCGTACATTCCGTTCGCGATGTGGTCCGGCACCGGTGGTGCGGCGCAGTGGTAGACGAACAGGCCTGGATGGCGGAGGAGAAAATAGCCGACGGCTGTTTCGCCGGGGCTGACGGTTAATACCGTGGCTCCGCCTCCAGGCCCTGTGACGGCGTGGAAGTCAATGTTGTGCGGCATCTCTGCCGCCGCGTTGGTGACATGGACAGCTAACGTGTCGCCGACGCGCGCGCGAATCATCGGTCCGGGTACCTGCCCATTAAATCCCCAAAAGAAGTAGCGCTCCCCTGGGCCAAGAGCCCCTTCAGTTTCCGTGGCTTCGAGATGCACTTCGATGATGGCTGGGGTCTTGCGCGTCAATGGCGGTGGCACGTTTGGCGCGTAGGTGAGTTGGGCGCGTTCGACGGGCAGTTGCGCTGGGCTGAGCGGCGCTCCACACCCGAGCAGCACCGCCAGCGCCAAACAAGCGCCACCGACGATGGGCAGCTTCATGGCCTCTCCTTCTGGTGATTTAATCATGCACTCCCTCAACTGGTTCTTCATCATGCGACCGACGCCAACAGGCCCTGCGGCGCAACTGACGCAACAGCTCCTCGACAGGCACCGCGTGCCGCCACGCAATCTCATCGAGGAAATCATGCCCTTCCCAACGGAGATCCACGCAATGATCTACGAACACACGCTTGGCTTCGGGATACAGGCCCAGGATGCGGTTGACCGTCGTGGAGGCGTGCAGGGTGTCCGCGCGCTGGGCCGTGGCCTGCGCGTTGGCCTCGCGATCCGCCTCCAGGCGCGCGACGATGGGAAACAACAATCGCTCTTCCCGCGCCATGTGCTCCCGCAGCGAGGCGGTCAATTGTTGCACAAGATCAGCCACGGTCATCAACGGCATACGCATTCCCCTCAGCGTGAGACGGTGAAGCGCCCGCAAGAGCGACTGATGTTCTTCATGTTGAACCGCGAGTGACCGCGCAAACTGGTCTTCCGCCTCAGGAAGCGTCTCGTGCAGGAGGGGGTAGAGCTGCACCTCTTCTCGCTCTTCATGCTCGGCCAAGCGACGACTGATCGTGTACACGAGTTCCCGAATCGCGAAACACGCTTCCGGTCCCACTCTGAGGGCATTCTCCAGGAGCGCCAACTTGGCCCGCAGGATGTCATGTTCGTGCTGAAGCTGCTCGATCCCACGTATCATGGCGCACCTCCGCGTTCACTCTTATCATACCGCAAGCGTTTTCCCACATCTATGATGCCCATCATACTGGACGATTGTTCCGCCCATCGTTCAACCGATGTGGATCGACGTCACCAAAGGGCCACAGGCCATCCTGACTGATCAGCGCACAGCCGTACTGCTCACATGCCGGCTCTTTGTCTAAGCAGTTGACAATCGTCCATTGCCCCTCCTTGACGCTGGTGAAAATTGCCCACACACGGAGATGGCGTAATTGACATTTCCGCGGTTCATACTTGATGACAGGCCGTCCCACGACATCCTCCTTGGTGACACCACAGTACAATGCTACGTGTGAGGGATGGGAAACGTCTATGACGGAGATCATGGAAGAACGTTA
>CAZWYX010000011.1:0-30027 GCA_964638485.1 uncultured Planctomycetales bacterium
GCCCGCCCCGGTCGGGCCGGGGGGGTTCGTCAGACGTCGGACGTGTGACGATACGCGGTTCGTTACCGTGAGACGCTCGACGCTTGACGGCCGTTGCTGCACGCTGAACGCTGGACGCTGTACGCCTCATGACAACTGGCGCCGCCGTCGCTGGGCCTGTGCCAAGGCGCGCAGGAGTGCTCGCGCATCCCGACGCTGTAATGCCGCCCACAACCGTGTGAGCTGCTGGCGCACGGTGGTCAGGGCCACCAGAACGTCGCGACGATTCATGAGGAGAATGTCCTGCCACAGGCGGGGATCGCTCTGGGCGATGCGCGTGACATCCCGGAAGCTGCGCGGCGCGTGGCTCAACGGGACTGACGCAGCAGCGTTCACCAACGCCGCGGCCACGAGATGGGGTACATGGCTGACGGCGGCGAGCCACCGATCGTGCGTGCGAGGTGAGAGCTCGATGACGCGCGCACCAACATTCTGCCACAGCCGTCGCACCATCGCCCGCGCCTGCTGATCCGTGCGCGCGGTCGGCGTCAGGATGCAGAGACTGTCTTGAAACAGGTCAGCCGTCGCTGCGGAGATGCCGCGGGCTTCTGAGCCTGCCACGGGATGTGCCCCGATGAAATGCACACGCTGCCTGGGGGCACGGCCTCGGAGGAGGCGCTCAAGTGATTGGACGATCGGCTGTTTCACCGAGGCCACATCGGTCAGCATCGTGCGCGATGACAGATGCGGCAGGAGGCGTTTGACGAGTGGGAGGATCATCGCCGGCGGGATCGCCAACACCACGAGGTCAGTTCCTCGGACCGCGCGAGCGAGCGACCGCGTGCCCCAATCCATCGCTCCACGCTGGCGCGCCACGCGCAGCGTCGCGGTAGAGCGAGCCACGCCGACGACTTCGCGGGCGACGTGGCGCCGCTTGAGCGCCAGCCCCAGCGAGCCGCCGATCAGGCCCATGCCGATGATCGTGACACGACGGACCAACGGTTTCATGGTGCGGCTCTTCCGGCCATTGGCCAGCATCGCTCACCACGCATCCTGAGTCCCTCGATGACGCTCAGGACGCCGCCCTGCGTGTTGTCGAATGGGCTGAGCGGAGTTGCAAGAGCCACTACAGCTCTCGGCCTACGGCCTGCGCGACGAGCTTCAGCTCCTTCATGAGTTGCGCGAATTTCCGCGGGAGGAGGGACTGCTGCCCGTCGGACAGGGCCTCTTCAGGATTGGGATGGACCTCGATCAAGAGGCCATCCGCGCCGGCGGCCACCGCCGCTTTGGCCATCGCGCCGACGAGATGCCAGTACCCGGTCCCGTGGCTGGGATCAATGACGATGGGCAAGTGACTCAACGACTTGATGACCGGCACGGCGGCGAGATCCAACGTGAAGCGCGTGGCGGTCTCGAAGGTCCGGATCCCTCGTTCGCAGAGGATGACGTTGAAATTGCCTTGGCTCAAAATGTACTCTGCCGACAACAAAAACTCCGTAATCGTCGAGGACAGCCCGCGTTTCAGCAGGACCGGCTTCTTCGCCATCCCGACTTCCTTGAGGAGGTTGAAGTTCTGCATGTTGCGGGCGCCAACTTGGATGATGTCGGCGTAGCGCTCAATGAGCCCCACGTCCCGCGGATCCATGACTTCCGTGATGACTTTCATACGCATTTTCGTCCCGAGCTCTTCGAGAAGCTCGAGGCCGTCTTCGCCCAACCCTTGGAAGGAGTAGGGCGAGGTCCGCGGCTTAAACGCCCCTCCGCGCAAGACGCGCGCGCCGGCGCGCCGGACCGCGTGCGCGACAGCGCGTAACTGCTCCCGCGTCTCGACCGAGCAGGGGCCGGCCATCACGACGACCTGCTTGCCGCCAATCCGCACCCCCGCCACATCCACGACGGTGTTTTCCGGCTTAAACTCGCGCGAGACGAGCTTGTAGGGCTTCAGAACCGGCATGACTTTCTCAACGCCGGGAAAGACCTCCAACGGTTGCACGCGCAAGAGGTCTTCGGGGCCGATGACCCCAATGACGGTGCGCTCCACCCCCTGCGAGATCACGGGTTTGAGCCCCAGCGCCTTGACACGTTCGACGACGTGCGTGATCTGTTTCTTCGTCGCGTCGGATTTTAAGACGATGATCATGCCAACCCTCCGGTCAGTCCGTTAGCACACTTGGCGCAAGACACGTCGCAAGGCCTTCACCACCCGCCGGTTCTCACGCGGCAGGCCAATCGTCACGCGGAGGTAACGGTCTAACCCCCACGGATGGAGATCGCGCACGAGGATGCCGCGATCCACGAGCCGCTCAGCGACAATCGCCGCCCGCGGGCCCACTTCAATCAAGAGGAAGTTGGCTTGGCTGGGGACGGCGCGTAAGCCCAACCGCTCACACTGCTGCGCCAGGTACGCCTTGCCCTCCCAGGTCACCGTCTGAGTCCGTCGCAGATGCTCGACATCATCGAGCGCCGCGAGCGCTGCGCACTGCGCGAGGCGGTTGACATTGAATGGTTCCCGTACGCGCTCCACCCACGTCGTCAGGTCCGGCCGGGCAACGCCGTAACCGATGCGCAGGCCGGCGAGCCCATACGCCTTGGAAAAGGTGCGCGTGATGAGCACGTTATGCGAGTGGAGATACTTTGTCGTGTCGGGATAGTCCGGTGCCTCGCGGTACTCAAAGTAGGCCTCATCAAACACGACGATGACATGCGGTGGCAGTCCCAACATGAAGGCCGCCAGTTCGCCATCGGTGATGTAACTCCCCGTCGGATTATCAGGATTCGCGATGAAGACGAGCTTCGTGTGCACCGAGATCGCCCGGCGCATGGCCGGCAGATCATAGCGGAGCTCATGCGTCAACGGGACCGTGATGACCTCCGCGTGAGCGAGCCGCGCGGCCAACTCGTAGATCAGAAACGTCGGCTTCGCGAGGACGACTTCATCGCCCTCGTTGAGAAACGCCCGTAGCATGAGGGTGACCAGTTCGTCGGAGCCGTTGCCGAGAACAAAGGCGCTGGCGTCCAGCCCGTGGTGGTGAGCCAACCGTTGCTTGAGTGCGAACCCACTGCCGTCGGGATAGCGGTGGACGGCTCGGAGTTCTCGACGGATCGCCGCGAGAGCGCGCGGCGACGGGCCTAACGCATTTTCGTTCGAGGCTAACTTGAGGACCCGTCGCAGTCCTCGAACGCGCTGTACCGTTTCGATCGGTTGGCCGGGGACGTAGGGGGTGATTTCCCGCACGCCACGACGCGTCAGCCGTGCGACATCCATCAGCGAGGCGGCTCCGCCATGGGGTAGGCCCCGAGAATTTTCAGAAACGTGCACTGACGCTCGAGCATCCGCAGCGCCCGCTGGACCTTCGGCTGGAGTGCATGCCCGATGAGATCCACGAAGAAGTAGTACTCCCACGGACGGCGCTTGGAGGGTCGCGACTCAATTTTTGTCAAGTTGATCCGCTGCCGCTTGAAGGGAATCAACATGTCGTGGAGCGCGCCGACGCGATCTTTCACGGAAAACATGAGCGACGTCTTGTCCTCCCCCGTCGGTGTGGATTGCGTCGTGCCAATGACCAGGAAACGCGTGACGTTCTCCGCATGGTCCTGGATGGAGGAGGCGAGGATTTTCAAGCCATGTCGTCGGGCCGCCATGGGGGTCGCAATCGCGGCGGCGAACCGGTGACGCGCCGCCCGCTCCGCCGCGGTGGCCGTGGAGGAGACCTCGACTAACTCGACCTGCGGTAGATGTCGCTCGAGCCATTGCCGACACTGCCCGAACACCTGCGGATGCGAGTAGACGGTGCGGATCTGGCGGCGAGGGCCCTTCGCCACGAGCGAGTGGGAAATCTTCAGCAGAACCTCCGCACAGATGACGAGTGGCGATTCCATGAACATATCGAGGGTGTGATTGACCGCCCCCTCGATCGAATTCTCGATCGGCACCACCCCGCAGTCGGCGCGACCGCGTTCCACCTCGGCAAACACGTCACTGATCGTCGTGCACGGCCGGTAGTCCGCCTGGGTCCCGAACTGCTGCAATGCGGCCACATGGGTGAAGGTATCCTCCGGTCCCAGGTACGCCGTCACGCGCGGATGCTCCAACGCTAACGTCGTCGAGAAAATCTCGCGGTAGATCGCCCGCAGCGCCTCGGCGGTCAACGGTCCAGGGTTGGTGCGCGCCAGTCGCGCCAGAATGGTCCGTTCGCGTTCCGGCGCAAAGAAGGTCTCTCCACGGGCCGACTTGAGTCGGCCCACCTCAAGCGCGAGGCGTGTCCGCTGGTTGAGGAGCGTGAGGAGTTGCGAGTCGAGCCGGTCGATCCGTTGCCGGAGTGCCTGAATGCTCATGCGTTGGTACCTCGCCTAACGTCGGTAAATCCCCCAAGGAATTCAGTCCAAAGTACTGTAGGAATTCGCGTGTCGTGCCGTAGATGATCGGTCGGCCTGGCGCTTCTTTGCGCCCGAGGATTTTGACCAGGCCCTTTTCCAGCAGCGTCTGCATCACCCCATCCACGCTGACGCCACGAACCTGTTCGACCTCGACGCGCGTGATCGGTTGCCGATAGGCCACGATCGCCAACGTCTCGAGGGCGGCGGTGCTCAAGCGTTCTGTCCGCGCGCCGTGGTAGAGTTTGCGAAGCCACGGAGCGAGCTGCGGATCCGATGTCATCTGGAATCCGCCCGCCAGGGACTCGATGAGAAACGGCCGCTGCTGCGTGCGGTAGGTTTCGCGCAGCTCCTCGAGCCACTGCCGTACCTGCGCGGGCTCGCCCTCACCGAGCACCTCATGAATCTGCTCGACCGTCAGCGGCGTCTCCGAGGCAAAGAGGAGCGCCTCGATGATGCGCTTGGCCTCATCCGATATCATGCGGTTTTCACCGTGGGTTGCATGGCGTCGTCGCGGCGCACGATCATGATCGGCCCAAACGGCGTGTCTTGCCGCGCCACCACTTCGCGCAGCCGCACAAGTTCCAACAGCGCCAGAAACGTCGCGATCATCGCCAGGCGCGACTGCGCGGTGGCGAACAACTCCTGAAACGACAGGTGCTGACGCTGCACCAGCAGGTGCAACAGCTCATGGACTTTCTGCTCGACCGTCACCTCATCGCGGACGACCTCGTAAAATTCCTCTTTCGAGATATGCATCAGCACGTTGCTGAACGCTGAGAGCAGATCAAACATGCTCGCCTCAAACGTCAGCGGAGCGGCAGGGTCGTGCGGTGCGGCTTCAGGAGCGCCCGGCCGGATAAAGACGTGCCGCCGCTGCTGCTCGAGTGCTGCGAGGTGACGTGCCACTTCTTGGAACCGTTGATACTCGAGGAGTCGTCGCACCAGGTCCTCGCGCGGATCAGGTTCTTCGATTTCTTCCGGCGGTCGCTCCTCCTGTGGCAGGAGCATCCGCGATTTGATCTGCATCAGGGTGGCGGCCATCACGAGGAAATCACCGACGACGTTGAGATCGAGGAGTTCCATCAAGTCGAGGTACTCGAGGTACTGCCGCGTGATCTCAGCGATGGGAATGTTGTAGACATCCACTTCGTTCTTGCGAATGAGGTGCAGCAAGAGATCCAGCGGTCCTTCAAAGAGTTGGAGTTTGACGTGGTACGTCATGGGCTAGGCCAACTTCCGCGCCACCTCTTCCACATGATAGACCTCGATGACATCACCTGCCTGATAGTCGCTGAAGCCCTCGAGGTTCAGCCCGCATTCCAGCCCTTCAGCAACTTCGCGCACATCATCTTTGAAGCGTTTCAGCGATGACAGCTTGCCTTCGTAGAGCACCTGACCTCCCCGTTTGACGCGTGCCACCGTCCCGGCGCGCGCCACTTTGCCTTTGCTCACGATGCCGCCGGCTACCAGCCCCACCTTGGAGACCTTGAAGACCTGGGTGATCTGGAACGTCCCCAGGAGGGTTTCTCTTTTCTCCGGCGTCAAGAGGCCTTCGAGCGCGCGTCGAACTTCGTCGGTCGCTTCATAGATGATCTGGTAGAGGCGCAGGTCCACCCCTTCGCGAATCGCCTGCTCCTGGGCTTTCCAATCCACCCCGACGTGAAACCCGATGACGATGGCTTCGGACGCGGCCGCGAGCATCACATCCGACTCATTGATGTCGCCGACGCCTACGTGCAAGAAGAGGAGCTTGACTTCTTCGGTGGTGAGCTTCTCCAGATTGGCTCGCAGCGCTTCCAGTGAGCCTTGGACGTCCGCCTTGAGGATGAGTTTCAATTCCTTGACAGCCCCCGCAGCAATTTTTTGATGGAGGTCTTCCAGCCGGAGGCGCGGCGCGTGGATCGTCGTGCCCAGGCGGCGCTCGGCCTGTCGTTGCTCGACGAGCTCGCGGGCCAATCGTTCATCCGTCATCACCAAGAAGGAATCACCGGCTTGGGGAATCCCCTGCAGTCCCAAGACCTCGATCGGTTGCGCTGGCCCCACATCCTGGACGCGGTGCCGATGCTCGTCAATCAAAGCGCGTACACGTCCAGACGACGCGCCTGCCAGGATGAGATCGCCGACGCGCAACGTCCCATTCTGCACCAACACGTTCGCAATCGGCCCACCGCCTTTGGAGAGTTTGCCCTCGAGGACGGTCCCACGAGCCGCCTGTGACGGATCGGCTTTTAACTCCAGGAGCTCCGCCTCCAAGAGGAGCATTTCCAGCAACTGATCTAATCCCTGCCGGGTTTTCGCTGAGACGCCCGCCATGATGGTCTTGCCACCCCACTCTTCCGGCACCAATCCGTGCACCATGAGCTCACGCTTGACGCGTTCGGGATCGGCCTCGGGCTTATCGATTTTGTTGATCGCGACGACGATGGGCACACTGGCCGCCTTCGCATGGTCAATCGCCTCGATGGTCTGCGGCATGACACCGTCGTCAGCCGCGACGACCAGGACCACGACGTCGGTCACCGTGGTCCCGCGTGCCCGCATGGCGGTGAACGCTTCGTGGCCGGGCGTATCGAGAAACGTGACGCGCCCTTTGCCGGGGAGTTCCACCGAATACGCGCCGATATGCTGCGTGATGCCTCCCGCCTCTTGAGCGGTCACGTTCGTCTGGCGAATCGCGTCGAGCAGCGAGGTCTTGCCATGGTCCACGTGGCCCATGAGCGTCACCACGGGCGCGCGTGCCACCAACTGTTCAGCGGCCGCCACTTCATACCGCGGCTTCCGGCTCAGCTCGTCGGACGACGGAGCGAGGGTGATGGTGAAACCGTATGCCTCGGCGAACTTCGCCACCACGGGGTGATCCAGCGCCTGATTGATCGTCGCGAAGACCCCGAGGTCAATCAACCGCTTGATCACGACGTTGGGCTTTTCCTGGAGACGTTCGGCCAGCGCCTTCACCGTGATGGGAAACGCGATCTCCACCGCTGGCAGCACGGGTGTCGTTGGCGCGGGAGGTGGAGACGCCGCGGGCGCTGGTGTCGTCGCTTCAGCGACAGCCACGGAGGCGGCAACGGTCGGCGCGGGAGCTACCGCAGGGGTCGGCGCTGGAATCGCCGTGGCTGGCGTTGGTGCAGGGGCACGGCCCAGCCGCTCCGGGATTTCATGACGCAAGATCTCGGCCGTCTCCTCGTCGAGGGTACTCATGTGGTTCTTCGCCGGCACCTTGAGCGCCTTGAGGTGCGTCAAGAGCTCCTTCGAGGAGAGCTTCAATGCCTTGGCCAGTTCATGCACGCGAATGCTCATCGCATGCGCTCCCTTTAGCTTGGTGCTTCAGGTGTTGCTGGTAACAGAGGTTCGGTTGGTGGCGCAGCCGGGGCCTCTGCTGTTGTCGTCGGTGGTACGGGTTTGCTTATGCCCAGGATCAGTTCCGCTGGCCGGAGGCCAGCTTTCTCCACCAACGCTTTCGCGTGCGTCAGGAGTTTGTCGGCCGTCTTGGGGCCGACGCCTTGTACCTGTTGCAACGCCTCGGCACTCGCCTTGGCGATCGCATCGACCGTCCCGAACCCAGCAGCGGTGAGCCGCTCCACCATCACCGGTCCGATGCCAGGCAACTCGGTAATCGGCGGCAACGCCTGTGCAGCCAGTTCGGCTTTACTCTTGATCTCGAGATTCCAGCCGGTGAGTTTCGATGCCAAGCGCACATTCTGACCATGTTTGCCAATGGCCAACGAGAGCTGATCGTTGTCAACGATGACCAGCGCACTCTTCTGCGCTTTGTTCAAGCGGGCGTCGCTCACCTGCGCCGGTGAGAGCGCGGCGGCAATGTACTCCTTGATGTCGTCGTGATAGCGCACGATGTCAATCTTCTCGCCACGGAGCTCGCGCACGATGTTCTTGACGCGCGTGCCGCGCATCCCCACACAGGCGCCGACGCAATCCACCTTCTCATTCTTCGACCACACCGCGATCTTCGAGCGGTCGCCTGGCTCGCGCGCCACCGCCTTGATCTCGACGATCCCCTCGAAGATCTCGGGCACCTCGAGCTCAAAGAGCCCCTTGACGAGTCCCGTATGGGTGCGCGATAGCACGATCTGCGGCCCGCGCGCCGTCTTCTGGACTTCCAAGACATGCGCTTGAATCCGCTCGCCTTGCCGGTAATCTTCACGGGGAATGCGTTCGGCCTTCGGTAGGATCGCCTCGGTCCGCCCCATATCCACGATGATCGCACCATGCTCGAAGCGATGGACGCTGCCGCTGACGATGTCACCCACCTTGCCCGCGAACTCGTTGTAGATGACCTCGCGCTCGGCCTCGCGGATTTTCTGGATGATGACCTGTTTGGCTGTCTGCGCCGCAATGCGGCCGAAATCGCCCGAGGGAATCGCGGTGCCATCGGAGACGATGGCGATCACGCCCGACTGGCGATCAATCTGGACCGTAATTTCCTGCGCGGTTTTCCCGACGGTCTTTTTGGCGGCACTCACCAACGCCGCCTCCACCGCCTGGAGGAGGATTTCGCGATCAATGCCTTTTTCACGTTCAATGGATTCGACAATCGAGAGCAGTGGGCCGTTCATGGACTCCATCCTGCGCTGGTCAAAGCATTCACCAGGTGACGTGGCGTACGGCTTTGGCAATCTGCGTCCAGGGCACCGTCACCATCCCCCACCGTGTGGTCTCCACGGTGACCGCGGTCTCATCCGTACGCTGCACCTCACCGATCAACTCCTGCGCCGGACCAGCACCCGCCACCAGATGCAACTGCACCCGTTTCCCACGGAGCCGTTCAAAATCGCGCCGCGTGGTGAGCGGGCGGTCCAGTCCTGGTGAGGCGACTTCGAAGAGGTACGGTTCGGTCATCGCGCCACTCGTCTCGAGCAGCTCGCTGAGCGTGCGATTCAGTCGCGCGCACTCATCCAACGTAATGCCCCCCGGCGTATCCACCAAGCACTGCAGGACCAGCGCGCGCCCTTCGCGCCGGCAGCGCAGTTCGACCAACTCCACTGCCTGCGCCGCCAACACCGGCTCGGTCAACGTTCTCACGTGGGTCATGAGGGCTTCCTGATCCATCGGTACCCCCTGACCCCGCACTCCTTGCAGCGTGCAGGCCCATTCCCTAGAGTGCGGGGTGGCGTTCGCACCGGGACTGACGTTCCGTGCGTCCCGTGCTCACACAATAAAAAAAGTGGGTAACCCCACTTGTGTGTGCTGCGTACTTCTACTTAACCTTTTATTTTATCTCATCGTAGGGGTTTTGTCAAGGAATTTCTGGAGCTGCTGCGCGAGGTCTGCTTCTTGTAACACCTCTGGTTGCTTTGTGTTACGGAGATTTAGCTCCACTTGACCGGCGTGTGCATTCCGCTTGCCAACAATGACGCGTAGAGGAATTCCGAGGAGATCCGCATCGTAAAATTTTGGCCCGGCTCCGAGTTCCCGATCGTCATACAACACCGACATCCCTTGCGAAGTCAGGCGATCGTAGAGGCGGTCCCCTTGTTCGCGCGAGGCGGCGTCGCTCATTTCCAACACGGCAACCAACACGTCCCAGGGACTCAGGGCCGGTGGCCAGATGATGCCGTGCTCATCGTGGTGCTGTTCGATTGCGGTCGCCAAGATGCGATTGACACCGATGCCGTAGCAGCCCATGACGAGCGGTGTCGAGGTTCCGCGCTCATCTTGGAAGCAGGCGCTCAACGCTTCGCTGTACTTGGCGCCGAGTTGAAAGATGTGGCCGACTTCAATGGCGGGGTGACTCGTCAGCGGCGTGCGGCAGCGTGGACAGGTGGGCGCACTCGTCGCTGCTCCGCCGCTCACCGCGTCACCACAGGCACACGTCAGCGCCACATCCTCGCCACACGCCGCTGGAGCGAGGAATTCCATGGAACCACTCCCGCCCATGGCCCCTGGATCGGCCTCACACTGCAGCGTTGAGAGCCCGCATCGGTCAAAGATGGCCACGTACGCCTGACGCATCTGCTCGTAGGTCCGCGCTAAATCCTCCGTCGAGCGATGGAAGCTGTAGGCGTCTTTCATGAGAAACTCTTTGGTGCGCAACACCCCGGAGCGTGGTCGTGGCTCGTCGCGGAATTTGGTTTGGATCTGGTAGAGGATGACCGGCAACTGCTTGTAGGAGACGAGCAGCCCCTTGACCAGGTCGGTGATCACCTCTTCGTGCGTCGGGCCCAACACCAGCTCGCGGCCCTGGCGGTCCGTGATATGAAAGAGCACCTCGCGCATCACGGCGTCACGGCCGGTGGAGCGCCAGAGTTCCAGGGGATGGATCGCCGGCAGCAGACATTCTTGGGCGCCGGTGCGGTTCATCTCCTCGCGAATGATCGCGATGACACGCGACAGCACGCGCAGGCCCAGCGGGAGGTACGAGTAGGCGCCGGAACCCAACTGGCGAATCAATCCAGCGCGGAGCATCAGTTGATGACTGACCGCCTCCGCCTCTTTGGGCGTGTCGCGCAGCGTCGGGAGGAACGCGCGAGACCATCTCATGGTGAGGTGAACGGATACCGGTCATTGGTGAACGGTGGCAATCCAATCACCGGGCACCGTTCACTGTTCACCGGCATGAACAGGTTGTTCGCGGAGGAGGTGTTGCACTTCCTCGAGGAGCACGTCCACCATCTCGGCTTCGGGCACGCGACGGAGCTGTTGTCCACGACGGTAGATTACGCCCACGCCGCCACCACCAGCAAGCCCGATGTCGGCGTGCTCGGATTCTCCTGGACCGTTGACGACGCAGCCCATCACCGCGACGGTCAAGTCCAAGCAGCGCGGATCGGTCTTGGCCAGCGCGTGCAAGCGGTCATTCACCTGCTGCGCGATGCCGACGACATCAATTTCACAGCGGCCGCAGGAGGGACACGCGATGACGTTCGTCTCAAACCGGCGCAGATCCAGCGAGGAGAGGATGCGCTGGGCGACTGTGATTTCCTCGATGGGATCGCCAGTGATCGAGACGCGAATGGTATCGCCAATGCCGTCGGCCAGTAGCGCGCCAATCCCGATGGAGGATTTCACCGTCGAGGCCTCCACGAGTCCCGCTTCGGTGACGCCGAGATGCAACGGATAGTCGCAGAGGGCCGCCATCCGTCGGTAGGCCCGAATCGTCTGCACGACATCCGAGGACTTGAGGGAGAGCACGATGTCATGAAACGCGAGGTCTTCCAGAAGCCGAATGGATTTGAGCGCGCTCTGGACGATCGCCTCGACGAGATCATCGCGGTAGGCTGTTTCACACGCAGGATCGAGCGAGCCCACGTTCACCCCAATGCGCATCGGGATCTGGCGCTCTTTGGCGCGGTCAACCACTGCGCGCACCCGGTGGGGATCGCGGATGTTGCCTGGATTCCACCGAATTTTATCGAAACCCGCCTCAATCGCAGCGATCGCAAACTGGGGATGGAAGTGAATGTCTGCGACGAGGGGAACCTTGTTGGCTTCACGACGGATCGCGGGCAAGGCCTGGGCGGCTTGGATGGTCGGCACTGCGATGCGCACGATCTCGCATCCCACCGTCGCCAACGCACGAATCTGGCGCACCGTTTCAGCGACATTCGTCGTGTCCGTCTTGGTCATGGACTGGATCGCAATCGGCGCCTCACCACCGATCGCCACGTCCTTGACCATCACTTGACGGCTCTTCCGTCGAGTAACCGTCATGGTGTGGGATGTTCTTCCGAGACGGAATGGGTTGCGCCGTTTCCGCGCCACCACTGGGTGACTTTCTCCGTCAACGCAAATTTCTGCCAATCGCTGTAGAACACGACAGCCATGAGGACCATTAACAGTGCCGTGCCAACCTGCGTGGCCGCCGAGCGCACGCGTAGGCTCACGGGTTTGCCGCGCAGACGCTCGATGAGGAGAAACAGAAAGTGCCCACCGTCCAGCACGGGAATCGGCAGGAGATTGAAAATCGCCAAACTCAAACTCAAGATCGCCATTAAGTGAATGACATAGACGAGACCCAGCTGCGCGGCTTCGCCGGTGAGGACGAACAGGCCGATCGGTCCGGTGAGCGATTCCTGCACAGAGAGCCCACCCGTCAAGACCAGCCACAGCGCACGACACGTCAGTGCGGTCACCGTCGCGAGTCGCTTCGTGCCCTCGAGCGATGCACGCCAAAGACCGTAGCGCAGATAGACCACATCGCCCTGTGGCACAATGCCGAGTAATCCCACACTATGACGACGACCGAGCACATCGCGGATTTCGTGGCGTTCGGGAGTCAGCGTCCATGTGAGCTGTTCACCTGCACGCTCGACGACGAGTTGCGTGGGGCGTCCGGCGAGCCCGTGGATGCGCTGCACCACATCATCCCACGTTGCAATGGGTGCGGCATTGATGCGCACGATCCGATCGCCAAGCTGGAGCCCGCTCTGGGCCGCGGGCTTCTCCGGCAGGATCTCCCCAACGACAGGGCTCAGCGCCGGATATCCGAGTAGAAAAACCGTGATGAACGCTAGCCACGCGAGGACGCCGTTGAGCGCAGGTCCGGCCAAGATGATGGCGGCTCGGCGTGGGATGGATTGCGAGAGAAACTCCCATGATGCACCGATCCGTTTGTCCTCCGCCTGCTCACCCGCCAGTTTGACATAGCCCCCCAGCGGAAAGAGCGAGAGGCAATACTCCGTTTCCCCGCGCCGCCACGACCAGAGCCGTGGACCAAAGCCGATGGAGAACCGTTCGACGCGCACGCCCAGCCGCCGCGCCACAAAAAAATGGCCCCACTCATGGACGATGATGAGGAGGCTAAAGACGGCGGTGACGACGAGGAGGCTCATCATTGCTGTAACACCATCATGGGCTTCCTACGTTCCGTCGCCAACCAGTGTTCCGCCGTCATCCGCGCCCAGCGGTCTGCAGCTAAGATCGCCTCGAGCGACTGGGCCGGCGCTGGCGTGGCGGCGGCCACGACGTGTGCGATGAGCTGTGCGATGTCAGGGAAGGCCAGGTCTCCTCGGAGATAGGCCTGCACCGCCACTTCGTTGGCTGCGTTCAACACGGCAGGGATGGTCCCTCCCTGTCGTGCCGCGTCCGAGGCCAACCGCAAACAGGGAAACTTGGTGAGATCCGGTGGCTCAAAGTGCCACGCCTGTGGTTGCGTCCACGGGAGCCGTGGGGCTGCACTCGGCCATCGCTCCGGATACGAGAGCGCGTACTGAATCGGCAGCCGCATATCGCACGTGGCCACGACACTGAGCAGCGTCCCATCGCAGAGCTCGACCATCGCATGCACCGCGGCTTCCGGATGAATGAGGATGGTCAAGCGTTCCAGCGGCATGTCGAACAACCAATGCGCCTCGATGAGTTCCAGTCCTTTGTTCATCAGCGTCGCTGAATCCACGGTAATCTTGGGGCCCATTTTCCAGCGTGGATGGTTGAGGACCGAGGACCGCTCAACCGTCGCCAGTTCGCCTACGGCCAGATCCTTGAGCGGACCACCCGAGCCGGTGATGTAGAGACGTGCCACCGCCGCGCGCTGCACCGTCTCTAAACACTGAAACAGAGCGCTGTGTTCGCTGTCCACCGGGATCAGGTGTGCTCCTGAGGCACGGGCGGTCGCCATCACCAGTTCGCCGGCCATGACCAGGGGTTCTTTGTTCGCGAGGGCCACCGTCTTCCGCGCCGCGAGCGCGGCGAGTAACGGCTCCAACCCCACCACCCCACTCATCGCGGCCACGACGATATCGCAGGCCGGATCGGTCACCAGTGCTCGCAGCCCGTCCGTTCCACTGCACACACGTACCGGCTGACCAGCGACCCTGCGACGGAGCTCCGCGGCCTTGGCCTCGTCCCACACCACGACGCCAGGCGGCTGCCACGTCTCCAGTTGCTCCTGCAGGCGCTCAATGTTCGTGTGCGCGGCCAAGCCGACCACTTCGCACTGCTCCCGATGCTCAGCGATCACGCGCAAGGCGTTTTCACCGACGGAGCCGGTCGAGCCCAAGATGGTCACCCGTTTACGCATGGCTAGAACCACATGATGCGGACGTACGCATAGAACACCGGAATGGTGAAGAGCAAACTATCAATGACATCAAGCATCCCGCCCAAGCCGGGCACGAGGCGTCCCGAATCCTTAGTTTGGCAGTCGCGTTTAAAGAGTGATTCGATGAGGTCACCCGCTTGGGCGCCACCACCGAGGAGCGCGCCCAACGCGATGGCATGCGGTATCGTCGGCACTGGCAGCCATGCGCGAAACCACCACGCGGTCGCGAAGCTGACGGCCAGGCCCCCCACGAGTCCCTCGACCGTCTTCTTGGGACTGATGCGAGGGATCAGCGGTGTGCGCCCCCAACTGGCACCGATGAAATAGGCCCCCATGTCGCCCAGTTTGGTCACCAGCAACACGTAGCCCACCAGGGCCGTGCCGTTGGGCAAGAGTTTCAAGCGCACGAGAAAACTAAACAGCCACGCAACGTACAAAATCCCAAAGACGGTGACCGCAACGGCACTCAGCGCATCGTGTGAGGCGCGTCGGACAAACTGGATGACGCATACCGCCAACGCCCCAACCAACAGCCACAGCGCAACACTCTCCTGGAGCCACGCCCCTGACGGTGCCGTCGCTGCCGCCCACGTGATCCACGGTAAGCTACACCCAATCGCCAGGCCGACCCACCGAAACGTGTGCAGGCCTTTCCGCGTCACCAGCGCAAAGTATTCCCAGAGGCCTACCGCCGTAAACAGCGTCATGACGGCTACAAACGGCCCGGCTGGGGCCAGCACACTAACGAGGACGATGCCGATGAGGATGGCGGAGCTGACGGTTCTGATGCCGACGGAGAACAGCCGACGGTGCCCAGAGGCGCGGGAACCTGTGGGCGCCTCAGCGTCAGCGGGAAACGGCGGTGCGCCCAAAGCGACGCTCGCGGTGCTGGTAAGCAGCGATGGCTTTTTTGAGCTCATCGAGATTGAAATCCGGCCAGAGGCAGTCGGTCACGTAGAGCTCGCTGTAGGAAATTTGCCACAGGAGAAAATTCGACAGCCGCAGCTCACCGGAGGTGCGAATGAGTAGGTCCGGATCAGGAATCCCGACGGTGGCGAGGTGTCGTTCGATGGTGGATTCATCAATCTGCGCGGGGTCCAGCGTTCCCTGACGCACCGCTTCGGCAATCGCACGCGTAGCGTCCACGAGCTCTTGGCGCCCGCCGTAACTCAAGGCGAGGTTGAGCAGCAGGCGCGTGTTGGTCCGTGTTACGGTCATCGCGCTCTGCAGTGACCGCTGGACCATCGCCGGTAACTCCCACATGCGACCGATCACGTGCACGCGGACGTGATTGCGGTGGAGCTCCGCCACTTCCCGCTCGATGTACTCTTCGAGCAATCCCATGAGATCGTCAATCTCTTGCGCTGGCCGTCGCCAATTTTCCCACGAGAAGGCGTAGAGGGTGAGCACCTCGATCCCCACCTCGCAACACCCCTCAACGGTGCGACGCACCGCCTCCATCCCAGCGCGGTGGCCCAGGACGCGTGGCAACCCACGGGCTTGTGCCCAGCGGCCATTGCCATCCATGATGATCGCGATATGTCGCGGCAGTCTGTCTCGCTCGGCCTCTGTCATCGGAGTGGTCGTGTCAAGCGCGCCGTTCGTGCGTCACGCGTTACTTCTCCGACTCCATCGTGCCCGTGGACGGCAACGCTGTCTCCGTCGTGCTCCGCTGGGCGACGGCCTGCGGGAGAATGACGATTTCGACACGCCGGTTCTTCTGGCGCCCTTCCACGGTGTCATTGGCAGCGACGGGATGATACTCCCCGTAGCCAGTGGCTGACACGCGCTGAGGGGCCATCTTGCGCTCATCCACCAGATAGTGGAGGACGCTCGTGGCACGGGCGGTCGAGAGTTCCCAGTTCGAGCGCCAGCCCGAATACTTGATCGGCTCGTTGTCCGTATGGCCTTCGATTCCCACGAGCTGCTCCGGGACCGTGCGCTGCAAGACCTTGGAGATTTTCTCGAGCGTTGGCAAGGCCTCGGACCGTAACTTGGCCTTGCCCGAATCAAAGAGCACCTCGGCGACAAACGTGACCACCAGTCCGCGGGCATCCATGCCGACACTCACTTGACGGTTGCCAATTTCCTTCGCGAGCTGCCGCTCTAATTCCATTTTGGCTCGACGGAGCTGCTCCGTCTCCTCCTCTCGCGTCTGCGTGAGCTGCTGGAGCTGGGCCAACTGCTCGTTGAGCTCGGCGATGCGTTCCAGATCACCGGGCGATCGCTTCACGAGCTTAATCGAACATCCCATCAGGCTCAGACTGCCAATCACGCCACTCATAATGAGCCACCGGAGGGGTATTTCTCGTCGCCACCTGCTCATCGTCGGGACTCCTTCGTTCGCTTGCTGTGTGCGTCTGCTGACAGTTGCTGCATCTACTAGTACCCTAACACACCGCCACGCGCCCCGTCAAGCTGCGTGGGCGTTTATCGTGACACGAAATGCTTGTCGGCGCTGCACGCCAATCGAGACGAGGGTAATGGGGACGTTGACGAGCTCGGCGATGCGGCGTAGATACTGGCGCGCTGCCGAGGGCAGCCCGTCGTAGGAGGTGACGTGTGAGGTGGAGTCGCGCCAGCCGTCGAGCTCCTCGTAGATGGGCTCACAGCGATTCAGGGCTTCGATGTCGGCGGGAAACTCGTGGAGGATCGTCCCGTGGATGCGATAGGCCACGCAGATTTTGAGGCGTGCCATACCATCCAGTACATCGAGCTTGGTCACGGCCAGTTCATCGAGTCCATTGAGACGCGCGGCGTGACGGGCGACGACCGCATCGAACCACCCACACCGTCGCGGCCGTCCGGTGGTCGCCCCAAACTCCTTGCCGCGCTGACGAAAGACCTCCATCCGGTCGGGAGGAAACTCCGTCGGCAGCGGTCCTTCGCCAACCCGCGTCGTGTAGGCCTTCACGACGCCGATGATCCGATCCAACTGCTTCGGGGGCACCCCGGTCCCGATGCAAGCCCCGCCCACCGTCGCGCTCGAAGAGGTCACATACGGATAGGTGCCGTGGTCAATGTCGAGCATCGTCCCTTGGGCGCCTTCAAAGAGCAGCGATTGCTGCTGACCCATCGCCTCGTGCAAGAGGGTCGCGACGCTGCCCGCGTAGGGCTTGAGGAGCCGGCCATAGTCGAGGTAGCGCGGATAGGTCGTCTCCCAGGCGACGGGCTCCACGTGATAGAAGTGTTGGAGGAGCCAGTTTTTCTCGTCCAGATTGCTGCGCAGTTTACGTTCGAAGGAGGCGGGATCGAAGAGATCGGCGAGCCGAATGCCACAGCGGGCCATCTTGTCCACGTAACACGGCCCGATGCCACGGCCGGTCGTGCCAAGTCGTCCGGAGCGGGCATCCTGGAGCTTATCCAGCACTTTGTGATACGGGAGAATCACGTGGGCTTGATCGCTCACCACCAAGTTGTCACCGACGGTGACCCCTTTGGCTTGGAGGTGTGCGATTTCGTCCAGGAGGGCCGCGGGATCGACGACGACGCCGTTGCCAATGACACAGAGTTTCCCGGGATGGAGGATCCCCGAGGGGATGAGATGAAAAATAAATTCCTCCCCGTCCACGACAACGGTGTGGCCAGCGTTGTTGCCGCCTTGGTAGCGGATGATAACGTCGGCCGTCTCGGCGAGGAGGTCAATGATCTTGCCCTTCCCCTCATCACCCCACTGCACACCCACCACGACGGTGTTCACCCCACCACCTGCCTGCGGGTTGCTGCAAGCAGCCCGTCACGGGAGTGTGCCACTGGGTTGTGCCCGACGGGCCAGGCAAGTGGTGGGGTCATAACGTGACGAGTTTCACACCGAGAACATTCGGCACGGCTTGAATGCGCTGGAGGACCTCAGGAGGCACCGGACTATCCACGTTGATGACGGTGATCGCCGAGCCGCCAGGCGTTTCGCGGCCAAACGTCATGCCGGCGATGTTGATATTGGCCTGGGCGAGGATCGTGCCAATGTGCCCGACGAGTCCCGGCTTATCCACGTTCGTCGTGATCAGCATATGCCCGGCGGGAATCGCGTCCACATAGTAGCGATCGAGACGCACGAGTCGCGGATCGCGTCGTGTAAACAGCGAACCGTGGACCGTGAGAGTGCCGTTCGCCGTCTGCGCCTCAATCGCGATGAGATTGGCAAAATCGTGCGCTTCGCTCGACTTCGCCTCGACGACTTTGATGCCTCGCTCGCTCGCAATCATCGCGGCGTTGACATAGTTGACCGATTCACCCACCGCGGGTGTGAGGAGTCCCTTGAGGCAGCCAATCGTAATCGGCGACGTCTCGCGCAGCGTCGGATCACCGACGTAGACGAGCTTGATCTCTTGCACTGAGCCGTCGGCGAGCTGGGCGATGAGAAGGCCGAGTTTCTCAGCTAAGGAGACGTAGGGTTGCACTGCCTCGAGCGTTGCCGCATCGAGGGAGAGCATGTTGACCGCGTTGCGGATTCCTCGGCCGAGCAGCGCATCACGCACTTGCGCGGCAATCTCAACGGCGACGTTGACTTGGGCTTCCTCAGTGGACGCGCCGAGATGGGGGGTGGCGACAACATGCTCGTGGGTAATCAACGAGGTGCGCTTCGGCGGTTCCTCCTCAAACACATCGAGTGCTGCTCCGGCCACGCGTCCGTCGCGCAGGGCCACCTCCAACGCGGCCTCGTCAATGATGCCACCGCGCGCGCAGTTGATGAGGCGCACCCCGGGTTTCATCCGCTGGAACTGCGGGGTGCTGAGGAGGTGTTTCGTCTCAGGCATCAGGGGCGTGTGCACCGTGATGTAGTCGGCCGTGCGCAGGAGCTCCTCAAACGAGACGAGTCCGATGTCGAGTTGACGCGCGCGCTCCTCCGGTAGATAGGGGTCGTGAGCCACCACACGCATGCCGAATGCCAGCGCCCGCTTCGCGACTTCAGTCCCAATTTTGCCGAGGCCAATCACGCCGAGCGTCTTGCCATAGAGCTCGATCCCGACGAAGGCGCTTCGATTCCACTGCCCTGTTTTCATGCTCTGCGTGGCCGACGGGATGTTGCGCGCAAGCGCCAAGATGAGACTCATCGTGTGCTCAGCGGTCGAGATGGTGTTTCCCCACGGGACATTCATGACGATGATGCCACGTTTTGACGCGGCCTCCGCGTCCACGTTGTCGAGGCCTACGCCGGCGCGACCGATGACCTTCAGGCGATCCGCTGCGTGGATGACCTCTGCAGTCACGCGACTACCGCTCCGCACGATCAGCGCATCCGCGCCCCGCACGGCTTGGAGCAATTCGGCGGGCGAGAGTTTGGGCTTTACCTCGACGGTAAACGCCGGCTCGTCGCGGAGGAGTTGGATCCCCTCCTCGGCTAACGGATCGGCAATGAGGATGCGAAACGTATTCATCGGCATCACGCATGTCCCTCGATGAGATGGCGTTCGGCCTCGGCGACCCCTTTGCCGCGCGCGATGGGAAAGCCCAACTCGCCCAGGACCATTTCGAGCGCGGCGATGGCAACGAGTGCGTCGAAGCGCTCCATGTATCCGAGGTGGGCGAGGCGAATAATTTTACCGTCGAGTTCGCCTTGACCGCCCGCGATGGTCACCCCATAAACATCCCGCAGGCGGCTGACGATCTTTTTCCCCTCGACACCCGTCGGAACACAGATGGCAGTCACGGCGTTCGACGGCCGCTCAGCAAAGAGCTGGAGGCCCAATGCGGTCACCGCCTCGCGCGTGGCCTTGGCCAGCCGCGCGTGGCGTTCGAGGACGTGCGCCCACCCCTCGGCCTGCAACAAGCGCAGGGCCTCGGCCAACGCCACCACCAGACCGATCGCTGGCGTAAACGGCGTATCTTCTTCCGCGAGCGCACGCTGATACGCGTGCCAGTCGAAATAGTAGCGGGGGGTACGAACGTGCTCCGTCACTTTCCATGCCTTGGGGCTGACCGACACAAACGCCAGGCCCGGGGGCAGCATCAAACCTTTCTGCGAACCCGCGATGACGACGTCGCAGTGCCAGGCGTCGGTCTTCAGCTCATCCGCGCCGAGCCCGCTGATCGCATCCACGACGAGGACCGCGTCACTCGCGTGGACGAGTTCGCCGATCGCGCGGATGTCATGGACGACACCGGTGGAAGTTTCGCACAGCGTCGTAAACACGGCCGTGATGCGCTTTGGCGTTGTGTGCTTGGGCGTGGACCTGTTGCCGTGGAGCGCCTCGCGAATCGTCTCTGGATCCACCGTCTGTCCATACGGAACGGAGCACTCCACCACCTGCACGCCGTAGCGCTGGCAGAGTTTGAGCCACCGCTCGCCAAATTTGCCGCTGTTCACCACGATCGCTCCGTCATCTGGCGAGAGCAGATTGACCACCGCTGATTCCATCGCGCCGGTGCCAGACGCGGTGAAGGTGAACAGCGGATGCTTGGTTTGGAATACCGTCTTGAGATCACTCGTCACCTGGCTAAAGAGCGCTCGATACCCCGGGGTGCGATGGTGGATGATCGGCCGCGCCAATGCGGCCGCGACCGCGGGCGGGATCGGGGTCGGTCCTGGGGTGAAGAGGTAGTCTTTGCGCATCAGCCGCTCATTTCCGTTTCCCGTAGATCACGCTATCCACAATTCCATAGGTCTTGGCTTCCTCCGCTGACATGAAAAAATCGCGATCGGTATCTTTCTGGATTTTGTCCAGCGGTTGATTCGTATGCTTCGCCAAAATCTCATTAATCCGCTCCCGCAACCGCAAGATCTCCTGCGCTTGAATCGAGATGTCCGCCGCCGCGCCCTGCACGCCGCCCCACGGCTGATGGATCATGATCCGCGCATGGGGCAGCGCAGACCGCTTGCCCTTCGTGCCGGCGGCCAAGAGGAGCGCGCCCATGCTCGTCGCTTGGCCCATGCAGTACGTCGCGACGTCGGGCTTGACGAACTGCATCGTATCGTAGATGGCAAGTCCCGCCGTCACCGAGCCGCCAGGCGAGTTGATGTAGATGCCGATCTCCTTCTCTGGCTCCTCCATCTGGAGAAACAGGAGCTGCGCGATGACGAGATTGGACACGACGTCATCAATGACGTTCCCGATGAAGACGATGCGATCCTTGAGCAAGCGCGAATAGATGTCATAGGCACGTTCACCACCGCGACTCGTCTGTTCGACTACGATCGGCACTAACACGGGCACCTCCTCGTGGGATTCATCATCGGCTCGCTCAGTAGGATGCTGAGCGACGTTGCCGAATGCGTCCGGGGCTGGAACGGCACGATCCATGTTACCTCGTCCCGCGTTCGATCTGCGCATGCTGGAGCAACCAGGCCACGGTCTGCTCGTAGAGCAACTCTTGCTGGAAACTCTCCCAGAGCTGTTTGCGTTCGAGCTGTTGCCGCGCCGCTTCCAGGCTCAGTTGCCAGCGCGCCGCCAACTGCTCGAGGCGGCGGTGGAGTTCCTCCTCGCTCACGCTGAGATGCTCGGCTGCAGCAATGGCCTGGATGATGAACGCCAGCTTCACCAGCTTCGTGGCGTTCGTGGTGAGCTGCGGTGTGGCCTGCTGCAGGGGCTCTTTGAGATCGGCTTCGGCCACTCCTTGCAGCATCAGGCGCATGACGAAGTCACGCTGGAGCTGCTCGGTGCGTCGCTCGATCAGCGACGGCGGCACCTCGAACTCCATGCGCTGCAGCAACGCCTCAGCGAGCGCTTCGCGGAGCTGTGGCTGGGTTTCGCGCTCATGGTGCGCGGTCAGCTCCGCGCGCAGACGCTCCCGCAGTACAGCGAGACTGCCGACGCCGACATCTTTGGCAAACTCATCATCGAGCGCTGGCAGGCGTTTTTCTTTCTGCGCGCTCCCTGCGACCGGCACTGCCTCGGCATGCGCTTCCCGCAGTCGCTCCAGGGCGCGGTGGATGTCCTCCTCGGTGACGGTCGGCGACGGGCAGCGTAACAGCAGTCCCTTATAGCGCCCCAGCTTAACCTGTGGCGCGACCTCGAGGGTCGCTTGGTAGGACAGGCCGGTGCGCTCATCGAGCTTCACCTCGCCGACGGTGATGCGCCCGACCACCTGTGCGCGCGCCTCTTTGACCGCGGCATCGAGTGACTCGGCCACCAACTGCCGAATCATCTCGTCACGCGCCTGCGCTCCGTGGTGCTGCTCGAGGAGATCGCGCGGCACTTTCCCTCGACGAAACCCCGGCAGGATCGCGCGCTTCTGCAGATCGTGATAGACATGCTCCAAGCGCTCGGTCACGTGGTGGCGTGGCACCTCGACGCGGAGGAGCTGCTGAGACGCAGTGAGCCGTTTGAGATGCGTTTTGATTCCAGCGATCACCGGTGAGCCACAACGATGTTAGAGGCGAAACTTCTCGCCGAGGTAGATCTCGCGGGCCTTCGGATCGGTGATGAGCTCCGTAGCGGTCCCCGCAATGAGCACGCGCCCCTCGGCCATGATGTAGGCGCGATCGGTGATGGCCAACGTCTCCCGCACACTGTGGTCGGTCAGCAGGACCCCGAGTCCGCGCTGCTTCAGCTCCCGAATAATGCCCTGGGCTTCAAAGACGGCAATGGGATCAATGCCGCTGAACGGCTCGTCGAGCAGAATGAACCGCGGTTTGGTGACGAGGGCGCGGGTAATTTCGAGTCGGCGCTTCTCACCGCCCGAGAGCGTATAGGCCTTGGACTTCGCTAAATGTGCGATGCGCAGTTCCTGCAAGAGGGCGGCGCACCGCTGCTGCCGTTCGACGCGAGGGAGGGGCAACGTCTCCAGGACCGCCATGATGTTGTCCCGCACGCTGAGCTTGCGAAAGATGGATGGCTCCTGCGAGAGGTAGCCAATCCCCAGCCGCGCCCGGCGATACATCGGCCAGTCGGTGATATCCTGTCCATTGAAGAGGATCTTGCCGCCTTCCGCTCTGATCAGTCCCACCATCATCCCAAACGTGGTCGTCTTGCCCGCCCCATTGGGACCGAGGAGCCCCACGATCTCCCCACTGGCGATGGTGAGCTCCACCCCATCCACGACCTGACGGCCGCCGTAGGCCTTGAGCAAATTCTGGGTTTCGAGGAGTTGCGTGTCCTGACTCACCGAACGTCCTCCTGTCGAGGAAACAGGACCAGTCGAGGCTCGCCGGTCAGAAACACTTGGCCTTGTTTCTGGAGATACACCGCGCGATCGCTGTAGGCGGTGTCATCCCCGCGAAGAATCCGCACATGCCCGATGGCGATGATCTGTTCCACCTCGCGCGCCTCGTTGAAGAAGACTTCCATCTGATCCGCAAACAGTTCGCCGCGCTCGTCGGTCACATGGACATCCTCATGAAACGTTGCCTTCGCATGATCGTAGTCCACTTCGAGCGGCCCCTCGCAGGTGATGATCGTCGAGGGATACACCGTCACGCGCACCTGCTCGGCAATAGCCATCGTCTTCAGCTCGGGATGGGCCACACCACCGGTACCCGTAATCTCCAGCTGCTCCTGCGTGACGGTCAGCGGCTCGACCATCGTCAGCGTCTGCGTGCGCTCAGACCAATCCAACGCATCGGTGGTGAGGGTCATGCCATCCGCCGTCGTCGCGACCACGTCGTGCTCCAAGTGGACGTCGTGCGTCTTGGGATCGAAGGTACCCTGCTTCGCGGTGACCGTCATCGTCTCATCCGTAGCCTCGCGGACGCCGTGCACGTCGGTCATCTGGACCGTCTGGCCCACGACGGCCGCCGACTGCCCGCTGACGCGCCACGGCACGCTGCCCTGCGCGGACGTGCCAGCCACCGTAAAGGCCTGGAGTGTTTGCGTGGCTGACGATGGCGCTTCCCCTGTGGGGGGTAACGCGCTGGGTGCTGTCGCCTCGGGCGGGCGCCCCACCAATTCCTCCCAATCGCTGGCGGTGTAGTGCACGTTCCCCCGACATCCGACCAGACACAGGATGCCCGCCCCCACAACCCCCACCCACCACTGGTTCATCTGGTGACAGTCTCTGGTTGCGTCTTCCAGCGACGATGCATCCAGACCCACTGCTCGGGATGCGCCGTAATCATCCGCTCCGTCACTCGACTCCACGCCTCGGTGATCTCGCGCAGATCCCGCGCGCGATTCCCCGTGTCACGAATGGCGATCGGTTCCTCGACACGAAGGTGAAACTGTCTCCCCTCGCGCCAGATGTACGCCGGTAACATCGCCGCCCCTGTCGTGAGGGCCAAGGCGGCCGGGCCAGTGGGCGTGTACGCCGGCCGGCCAAAGAAGTCCACGAAGATGCCCTCGATGCTGTCCACATCCTGATCCGCCAAAATCCCAAGCCCTTCGTTGGCGCGCAGCCGCCGGATCATTTCTTTGGGTCCGACATCCCTGTCGAGCGTCTCGACGTGCTTACTCTCCCGCATCCGCCTCAACCACACCTCATATTCAGGATACCGCAGGCGTCTGGCGATCGCGGCGCCCCGAAACCCGCCGAAGAGGCCAAAGTAGGCCATGAGCATTTCCCAGTTGCCAACGTGAGCGGAGAGCACGATCAGTCCCTTCCCACGTTGGAGGGCCTGCTGGACGTGCTCGCTGCCCTCCACACGGACCAGCCGCTGCACGTCCGCCGCCGTCAATCGAGGCAACGCCAGCCACTCCATGCCGGTCATGCCGAGGTGCTGGAACATGCGCCGGATGATGCGCCGCCGCTCGGCGGGCGCGTAGCGATTCCCCAACGCCAGCGTCAGGTGCTCCAGGGCCACGCGACGCTGGTGGTGCAGCATGCCGTAGGCCACTGTGCCCAGCCCTTTCCCGATCGTTTGCACCACACCGAACGGCAAGAGCGGTAGACAACTACGAGCAATGACAAAGAGCCCGTACAAGACGTACCGGTACCACTTTGGTTCTTTCACAACCCTAAGTCTCTACACAAGAAGTAGATAATACCATGAACTGGCGCTGGAGTCAACCACTTTTGAATAGATGTAACTCTTGTAATTGTATGTAGTTATGTGTAGTATCGTGCGAGGATGGTCCGCCAGAGGCCCTGGGCCTTCAGGAGGCGTTCAATGAGTTCCCTCACCGCGCCGTGGCCGCCGGTGTGGTGGGTCACATAGTGCGCTGCCCGCTTGACTTCTGGCACCGCGTTCTTCACCGCCACCGCCAGTCCCACGCGGCGCAGAATCGGCAGGTCCATGAGGTCATCGCCGATCGCGCACATGGCAGCGGCGGGCAACCGAAAACGACGACAGACGTCGTTGAACGCGTGCAGTTTCTGGAGGGCGCGCTGATAGAGGCGATCCACGTGGAGTTCGCGCGCGCGAAATGGCACCACGGGTGAGTGTCTTGCGGTGATGATGACGCTTTTGCGCCCGGCGCGCTGCCAGAACATCAGGCCGCTGCCATCTTGCACGTCGAAAAACTTCAGCTCACGGCCGCGACTGTCATAGACGATGTGCCCATCGCTCAACACGCCATCTACATCGAGAATGAGGAGTCGAATCCGCTTCGCCCGCTGCGTAAAGGTCATCTGCTCTCACTCACCCGTCGGCTGGCTTCGGGGCTGCGGCTCCGTCAGGACGCGGTCGTCGGCCCCAGCGAGGCTGACGCCGCTCGTGACTCGGCCTCGCTCGTTCGCCGGGTCGAACATGTGTGGTGGCGAAATCAAGCAATGCTGCACGCACCACCATCCCGTACGAGGTGCGTCCCGGCGAACACCATGCCCGCTCGGCCTCCGTCACGCCTGGCGTCGCCGCACCCCTCGCCGCCGGCGCTGGATCGTGGAGCACACGTTCGCCTGGTTCGGCAATGAACGCCGGCTGCTCGTGCGGCATGAGCGCCTGTTGAGCGTCTACACCGCGTTCTTCACGCTGGCCGCGATCAAGATCGTGCTGCGGAAATGTGCGAATCATCGTCGGAGATTGTGAAACTACTTCTAGTGTGTTTTTCCGCACCGCGGTCATATGTTATTCCCACTTGCCCGCGGTGCGGCGGGGCGAGCGAGGCGAGACCGGGAGCACCACGACACGCACAGTGTCTGGGGTGGGGCGGGCGACGCGTCCTGCGGCGGGGCAGCCCCTGAGCGACGCGGCACCATCACACCAATCCGGCCTTGAGGAGGTCTTGAACGTCTACGAGGCCGATGGGGCGATGGCGCTCATCCACGACGGGCAGCTCATCAATTTTGTGCTCTTTGAGGATCCGCAGTGCTTCGACCGCGAGCCGATCCTGCGTGATCGTCTTGGGTGTCCTGGTCATCACGCGCTCGACCGGCAGGTGGATGAGATTCGGTGTCGTCTTCACGTGCCGCCGCAGATCCCCGTCGGTAAAAATGCCCACCAGTCGTCCCACCCGATCCACCACGCACGCACTGCCAGCGCGCGCCTGCGTAATCACGCGCAGGACATCACCGACGCGCCGTGTGGTCGTTACCGTCGGATGCGCCGCGCCGCGCCGCATGATATCTTCAACCCGCAAGAGCCGCTTCCCCAGCTCTCCACCGGGATGCAGCAATGCGAAATCTTCTTCGCGGAAGTCTCTCACATCGGCGACCGCCAACGCCAACGCATCCCCCATCGCCAGCATCGCCGTCGTACTCGCCGAGGGCGCTAAGCCGAGGGGACACGCCTCCTCGCGAATGCTCACGTCGAGGACGACATCGCTGTAGCGCGCCAAGGCGGAACGCGTGTTGCCGGTCATGGCGATCAACGTCGCGCCAAGGCGTTTCAGCATCGGCAGCAGCCGCGTAATTTCTTCGGTCTCGCCGCTGTTCGAGAGGCAAATCGCGATGTCGTCGCGGCGCACGCGTCCCAGATCACCGTGGAGCGCCTCGGCCGGATGCATCCAGAGGCTCGGGGTCCCTGTGGAGGAGAGCGTCGCGGAGAGCTTCTGACCAATGAGCCCGGCTTTGCCCATGCCAGCGACGACGACGCGACCGGTGCAGCGTCGAATGAGCTCGACCGCGCGGACGAACTGCGCATCGAGCTTCGGGCGCAACGCCGCAATCGCCTGTCCTTCAATCCGCAGGACATCGCGGGCGCGTTGGAGGATGCGCCGCGTGCTACGGCGTACGCGTTTGGATGAGGGCCGCAATCGTCTTGACATCGGTCAACAACGTCTCCAGCTCAGCCAGGGGCAACATGTTCGGCCCATCACAGGGCGCTTTGTCCGGCTGTTCGTGGACTTCCAGGAACACGCCGTCACAGCCCATCGCCATCGCCGCGCGCACCAAGCCAGGCACAAATTCTCGCTGACCACCGGAGCTCGTTCCTTGCCCGCCAGGGAGTTGCACCGAGTGGGTGCCGTCGTAGATCACGGGATACCCCAAGCGCCGCAAGATCGGTAGACTCCGCAAGTCGCTGACGAGATTATTGTATCCGAAGGTCGTGCCTCGCTCGGTGATCATAATCTGCTCGTTGCCGGCGCGACGCACTTTCTCGACGACGTGCGCCATGTCCCATGGGGCGAGGAACTGTCCCTTTTTGAGGTGGACGACTTTGCGCGTCTTGGCCACCGCGACGACAAAATCGGTCTGCCGACATAAAAACGCTGGCACTTGGATGACGTCGAGCACCTCGGCCGCTGACTCGATCTCTGCCCGGCAATGCACATCGCTCAACACTGGCACGTGCAGTTGCGCTTTCACTTTGGCGAGGATGGCCAACCCTTTCTTCAAGCCAGGGCCACGGTAGCTGTCTAGTGAGGTGCGGTTGGCTTTGTCGTAACTACACTTGAAGATGAAGGGGAGTCCCACGCGATCGGTGATCGCTTTCAACCGTTCGGCATGCGAGAGGGCGTGCGTTTCCGACTCGATCACATCCGGTCCGGCGATGACCACCGGCGGCTGACCGCGGCCGATACGAAGATTACCGACGGAGACGAGGTGAGCGGTGTGGCGCTGTGTGGGCATCTTACGACTCCGCGTGGGCCAATGCGGCGGCGACGAAGGCACGGAAGAGCGGATGCGGTTCGAGGGGACGCGACCGGAATTCAGGATGGAACTGACACGCCACGAACCACGGATGCTGCTTGAGTTCGATGAGCTCAACGAGATCACCTTTCGGGTAGACACCAGAGACTGTCAGCCCGCGTTTAGCGAACGCGCCACGGAATGTGTTGTTGAACTCATACCGGTGACGATGGCGCTCGTGGATGAGGGTAGTGCGATACGCGTGATGCGTCTTCGTGCCGGTCGTGAGGCGACACGGATAGGAGCCCAGGCGCATCGTGCCGCCCAACGCCTTCACCTTGCGTTGCTCCTCGAGGAGACTGATGACCGGATGGGGTGTGCGTGGCTCGAACTCGGTTGAGTTGGCGCGCTTCAATCCACACACGTGCCGCGCAAATTCAATCGTCGCGCACTGCATGCCGAGGCAAATGCCAAAGAAGGGAATGTGTTCTTCGCGCGCGTACTGAATCGCCTCGATTTTCCCCTCGATGCCACGCGAGCCGAACCCACCGGGAATCAGCACGCCGTGCACCGTGGCCAACAGCGCCTTCGCCCCCTGTTTACTGATCTCCTCCGCCGCGACTTGGTGGATGTGTACGCGAGAATCGTTGGCCAGGCCGCCGTGTCGCAGGGATTCGTAGATGGACTTGTAGGCGTCTTGGAGTTCGGTGTATTTGCCGACGACGGCGATGTGCACCTCGTGCTTCGGATGCACGGCCCGTCCCACGACGTAGCGTCGCCACTGTCGAAGATCCATGTTCGCGGGTTTGAGTCCCAACAAGCGCAGCATCAACTGATCCAGTCCTTGCGCTTGGAACATGAGTGGCACTTCGTAGATTTCCTGCACGTCCTTCGCCTGGATGACAGCGGAGGACTCCACGTTACAAAAGAGCGCAATTTTCGCACGGATGCCGGCGCTCAGCGGCTGCGAAGTCCGACACAACAAGATATCCGGCTGAATCCCAATTTCCCTGAGTTTGCCGACGCTGTGTTGCGTGGGTTTCGTCTTCAATTCGCCCGCGGCCTCAAGGAATGGAACCAGCGTCACATGGATATTGAGGACATTGCCACGGCCGACTTCGAGGCGTAACTGGCGAATCGCTTCCAAAAAGGGCAAGCTCTCAATATCACCAACGGTGCCACCCACCTCGACGATCACCACATCAATCGGCCGCCCTTTGGCCAGCTTCGTAATCCGGTGCTTGATCTCGTCGGTAATATGGGGAACCACTTGGACGGTGCCACCCAAATAGTCCCCGCGGCGCTCTTTGGTGATGACCGAGTGGTAAATTTTGCCACTCGTGACATTGTTTTCCTCACGCATGGTCAAACCAGTAAAGCGCTCGTAGTGACCCAGATCCAAGTCGGTCTCCGCCCCATCCTCGGTGACGTAGACTTCGCCATGTTGATACGGACTCATCGTGCCAGGATCTACATTGATGTAGGGATCGAGTTTCTGCAGCGTCACGCGCAAGCCCTTGGATTTGAGGAGCAACCCAATCGAGGCCGAGGCAATTCCCTTGCCCAAACTCGAGACCACACCGCCGGTCACAAAGATGTATTTAGCCATGCGTCGCTCGTCGCTGGTTGCTGGTCGCTTGCAACAGGCGTTCCACTTTCTCCAGATCCGCTGGTGTATCCACCGCGATCGTGTCGTGTGTTGTCTCGAGCACCTTGATCCGGATGCCGTGCTCGAGGGCGCGCAGTTGCTCTAAGCGCTCGGCCTGCTCTAAGCGCGTGGGAGGGAGGGCCACGAGGCGCAGCAGCGTCGCTTTGCGGTAGCCGTAAATCCCGAGGTGCTTCAGGGGTGTGGG
>CAZWYX010000012.1:0-1235 GCA_964638485.1 uncultured Planctomycetales bacterium
ACGCTGGACGCTGAACGAGCAAGTAGCTCCACGGTGTTCTCAACGATGGCGCGGTCGCGCTTCAGAGCGAGCTCATAGAAGCGTTCGAGCGGGATGAGCGTAGTCGGCGTCAAGCGGCGAGCGGCATCGAAGGACGTTTCGTCGGATGTCGGACGTCGGACGTTGGACGATACGCTACCCGTTGCCGCTGGACGCTGGACGTTGGACAATGATCGCTGCCGCTGAACGCTAAACGCAGAACGCACCAGTGCAGTGATCTCTGTCCGGTGGGCTTGAAAGTCACGCCACTCCTCGCGCGTCAACTTGACCTCTAACAACCCCCGCAGGACCTTCGCCTGTTTCGTCCGCAGCGCGAGCTCCAGGACCTCCGGCGTTGTGGCGCACTGGGCGACCACGACGTCGTAGAGCCCTTCGAGCTCACGGGCGAGCTCGGCAGGGTTAATCGCGGCACTTTCTTCCATGAGGTGGATGTAGGTGGCGAGGTGCGGATAGCGGGTGGTGGTCTGAGGCGTCGCTTGCGGGAGCAGGAGTTGTGCCCACCATGGGAGCCGACTGCGTGGATTGACCGGTGCCAGCGAGACGCCTGCATCGTCCGAGAGGCGCTTCAAGCGGCGGTAGTAGAGGAGCGAGGTGAGCTCGCCGGCCTCATGGGTGTCGGTGTCGAGGAGCAACGCTTTGCGCTGTTCGAGATCAAGCCGGCCGAGGAGTTCGCTCACGATGGCTTGACGTTCCTGCTCGACCAGCGTCATGTTGAGGGTCTGCTCGTAGGCGTACCAGCTTTTAAGTCTCGCCAGCGCAGGGTAGCGCGCGGCAAAGGTCGTGGCGTCGCGCAGTCGTGTGGTAAGGCGGGTGAGGTACTGCTGGGCGGAGAGTTTCTCCGCCTCGTAGGCGGTGCGGTCGGCTTCAAGTTGCTTGAGGACACGGGGGTACCGGCGGGCTTTGTCCTTGGTGAGCTGCGCTTCCACCTGCGCGAGTCGAGCAGCCACTGCTCCCTGCAGTGCCTGGCCTTCCTGATAGACGCGCAGGTGCTCGAGGTACGTGTCGCCGTCCTCCACGCCCACCAGGTGGCTGTCCCCCGGATGCGTGATGGCGTCGTACTCCGCGCCGGTGAACAGGGCGTGCGTGAGGAAGAGTTTCGCGATCCTCGCGGTGATCGCGGGCTCGGGAAAGTCCGAGAAGACGCTCAGGTCCAGGGGGCCTTCCGCGCCCTCGAGGGCAACGGTCGTGATGCCGTA
>CAZWYX010000012.1:1335-29132 GCA_964638485.1 uncultured Planctomycetales bacterium
GCTTACGGCTTTGCTCCCCCCGCCCGTGGGGGTCGCCCTTATCGGGATAGCGAGCTTGAACCGTTTGTCAAAGCTTGAGCTAAGTATACCACAAAAAAGGCGGGAGCGTCAAGGGGAGCTAGCGAGTTTTAACTCGTGTAATTTCAGCAGCTTCCAGTGTTTTTGTCCCTTCGTGGAAGGCGATGCGGAACCGGTCAAAAAATCCTGCCCGTCCCAGCAGGTTGAAGCGCACCCACAGTTTTTTCGAAAACCCAATCGGCGCGCGAAACACGCGGCCGGCGAACCGCACCTTCACCGGGTGGATGGTGACCGGCACTATCCGCCCATCGCCCAGCGCCATCGTGATGTGGCGGCCGCGACCCAGGGCGGGCTGGATGAGCGTGGCGAGCTCGGCATGGAAAATGCTGGTACTCGCCCCGGAGTCTACGTAGGCCTCGACCCACAGCCAGCGGTTGCCGGTCCACAGCTCCACCGGCACCATCGGCGCAAAGAGCTTGCGCCCAATTTCCACGTAGGGAAATTTCATGGATTGAAGGAGCATGAGAGAAAACATCTGTACCCCTCATTCTCCCTCATTGCCCTTCCTTCTCCTTTATTTTCCCCATCCACAACGGACTGACGTTAATCAGCTCGTCGCGGTGGGGCAGGTACACGACCCCGAGGGCTTTCTCGGCAGGGAGTCGCTGGGTCGCCTGACGGTAGACGCCGGTGCGACTGCGGCCGACCGCGACGACACGGTCATCTACGATCGCGACGTAGCGCCCAGGATAGCGGCGGCTGAGGAGCGTGGTGTGACGACAGAAGCTGGCGGGCAAATCCCAGACGTGCATCGTGCGGCCGAAGGGCGTGCGCGGCCAGGGCGTCGCCGCGAGGTCGCCTTGGATGAGGCGCGCAACGTCAGCGACGGAGCGCTGCGTGGTGTCCACGGTGACATCGGCGTGGGCGTAGGCCGGTCGCCGTTGTCGCAGGAGTGTGATGATGCGTCGCCGACGATCGGCGCTCGCGAGAAGCGGTCGGGCCGAGGTGCGGGCGAGACGCTGCAGCAGCGTGCGGACCGAAGCACTCAGACAGATGACCAACCCGCTCCGTTTCAGCGCGCGGAGGTTCCTGGGATCGAGCACCGCGCCTCCACCGGTCGCGATCACCAGGTTGGGCTGGCGCGTCACCTCAGCGATGACCGCCCGTTCCAATCGTCGAAAAGACGACTCGCCCGACTCGCTAAAGATGCGTGCCACCGAACGACCCTGGCGCGTCTCGATGAGCGTGTCCACGTCCACAAACCGTCGCTTGAGCCGCTTGGCGAGCAGCCGTCCCACGATGGTCTTGCCCGTACCCATGAAGCCCGTCAAAATAATGTTCATTTAGAACGCCTTCATCTGCTTGAGATAATTTTCGTAATTCCGCTTGGTTTCCCCGAGCGAATCGCCACCGAATTTCTCGAGGAGCGCGTTCGCCAACTCAAACGCGACCACCGCCTCGCCAATGATACCGGCCGCAGGCACGGTGCATACATCCGAGCGTTCCACCGTCGCCTGCACCTCCGCTTTCGTCTCGATGTCAACGGAGCGTAGCGGCTTCATGAGCGTCGAAAGTGGCTTGAGGTATCCGCGCAGCCACACGGGCTGCCCTGTGGTCATCCCGCCTTCAAAGCCACCGGAACGATTGGAATTACGGTAGAAGCCGCGCGTTTTCGCGTAGACAATCTCATCCTGAACGCCTGAGCCAGGGGTCGCCGCTCCCCCAACGCCTTCACCGACTTCCACGGCCTTGACCGCGTGAATCGCCATCACGGCGCGCGCCACAATGGCGTCGAGCCGGCGATCGTAGTGGACGTAGCTGCCGAGGCCAGGCGGAACTCCTACCGCGACGACTTCAAACACACCGCCCAGCGTGTCGCCTTTCGCCTTCATCGCATCAATCTCGGCCATCATGCGCTTCTCAGCCTGCGCATCGGCGCAGCGCACCGGTGAACGCTCGGCCGCCTCACGCAGTTTCGACCACTCGGTAGTGTCCACCGTCTTAGCGCGCACCGAACCAATGGCGATGACATGGCTCAACAGCGTGATGTCAAACGGCGCCAGGAATTGTTTGCAGAGCGCACCAACAGCAACACGCGCAGCCGTCTCACGCGCGGAGGCCCGCTCCAGGACGTTGCGGATATCGTCGTGATCGTACTTGAGCGCGCCGGTGAGATCCGCATGGCCGGGCCGTGGGTGCGTTACACGCGGCAACCGATCCAGCGAGGCGTCGGTATTTTTGATGAGCAGTGCCATCGGACTGCCTAGGGTTTTCCCTTGGCGCACACCCGATAAGATCTCGGCATGATCTTGCTCAATCTGCATCCGCGCCCCGCGACCATGCCCGCCTTGTCGTCGGCGCAACTCCGCATCGAGCGCCTCTTGGCTGAGCGGGATACCCGACGGTAGGCCTTCGAGAATCGCTGTCAACGCCTGGCCGTGCGACTCACCGGCTGTTAGATAGCGTAAGCTTCCCATGCGCTGGTGTCTGTACTCTGGTGTCTCTTATGTCGTCGTCAACCACAGGCGGAGCGACCGCCACAACTCAGGAACGCCGATTTCCAACACCTCCACGATTCCCAAGCGCTCGAGCAGCGGCTCGCCTGCCACGATCGTCACGAACAACGCCAACGACAAAAACGGTCCGTAGGGAATTTCGTGCGACTTCGTTGTCACCAGCACGAGCAGTCCTGGCAGAATCGCCAGGAGCGGCGCCAGGAAAAACGCCAGCAGGGCCAGTTTCCAACCGAGGAAGGCACCTGCCATCGCGAGGAGCTTGACGTCGCCACCGCCCATGCTCTCTTTGCGAAACAGCACGTTGCCCAGCAGGCCGGTCAGGTAGAGCGAACCACCGCCCACGAGGACCCCTAAGGCCGACTGCCCCAGGCCCTGCCACCACATCTCCATGCCATGCAGCGTCGGGACCACCGCACTCACGACCAGACCCACCACGATGCCTGGCAACGTGATCTCATCCGGAATGATGCGATGATCCAGGTCAATGAACGCGGTAGCGATGAGGGCTGCGGTGAGCGTCCACGCCACCACCAGTGGGATCCAACCGTCGAGGAGGACACCGAGCGTCACAAAGCACGCGGCCGTTACAGCCTCGACGAGTGGATACCGCCACGCAATGGCCCGATGACAGACGCGACACTTCCCTCTGAGGAAAACAAAACTGCAGATCGGAATGTTGTCGTACCAGGCGATCGGCGCCTCACACCAGCGGCAGTGGGACCCTGGCTGTAGGACCGAGCGTCCTGCAGGCAATCGGTAGATCACCACATTCAGGAAGCTCCCCACGACCAATCCCACGAGCGTTACGCCAACAAGCCACTCAGGCTGCATGGCAATTAGGTCGCTCCCATCGCACGCGCCAGGGCCCGCTGCATCGCAGCGACTGGTGCGCGTCGCCTCGTCCAGCGCGTGAAGGCCCGCGCTCCCTGATATAGTAACATGTGCCGCCCATCCAACGCAAGGAGTCCTCGATGACGAGCCCGTGCGACGAACGTGGTGGTGGGTCGTCGGTACGCGAGATCGTACACCACGGTGGGACGATGGAGGTGTCGCAACGGCACCGGCAGTGGATCACGCGGATGGAGGCCCAGGGATGTCGTATTCACGATGAGGGCCGGGCGATGGGCCTGCAGCCACGAGCCGGCCGCAGACCACGCGAGCACCGTCACACGCGCACGTGGGATCACGCGCTGCGCCCACCGCGCGAGGCGCAGCGCACGCGTTCGTGTGCGATTCGCCACAACGAGGACGCGCGCCCCGCGCCGCGTCAAGCCCCACACCACCGCGCGCGCCGCACCGCCAGCGCCGAGGACGAGGGACGGTCCACGATGGAGGTTGAGTCCGCGCGGGAGCGCATCACAAAAACCTGCGACGTCGGTGTTGTAGCCGATGAGACGATGGCCTCGACGGACGACCGTGTTGACCGCGCCGAGTTGACGCGCCAGCGGATCCACCGCATCGAGGAGGGGAAGCATCGTTTCTTTGAACGGCACCGTGATGTTCAATCCTTGCACCTGGAGGCGTCGGAGGAGCCGGATGCCCTGGGCGAGCTTGTGCGGGGGCAGCTCAAACGGCACATAGCGCGCTGGGATTTTGGCGGTATCGAACGCAGCTTGCTGCATCGCCGGCGAGCAGGTGTGCGTCAGCGGCCATCCGACGATGCCGTAGAGATGGACACGGTGCGTTACGAGTTTCGGGGTGCGAGTTGCGTGGAGTCTCATCACGCGCGACACGCGACACGCGACACGCGAAACTGCTTCACGGTGTGAGCGCGGATGGAGCCGTCGTCGAGGCGCGCCGCGTCGGTAACGCGAGCAGCTTGTTGAGGGCGTGGACGTAGGCCTTGGCGCTCGCCTCAATGATGTCGGTGGAGGTGCCGCGGCCAGTGACGACGCGGCCTTTCGATTGAAGTCGCACCGCCACTTCCCCGAGGGCGTCGGTGCCGCGTGTAATCCCCCGCAGCGCGTAATCGAGTAATTCGCACTTTACGCCTGTGACGCGAGCAATGGCTTTGTAGCACGCATCCACGGGGCCATCCCCCGAGGACGTGGCTTCCTGCACGCGACCGGCATGGCGGAGGCGAATCGTCGCTGTCGGGACGGTCCCACTCCCACTCGTCGTGTGTACATACTCGAGATGGTAGACCTCAGGGACTGACGGGAGTTCGTCCTCGACGAGCGCCATCAGATCTTCATCGAAGACTTCTTTCTTTTTGTCGGCTAGCATTTTGAACTGTTGAAAGGCATGCTCCAGTTCCTCTTTTTTGAGGACAAGCCCTAAACTCTGCAAGCGCTCCGCAAAGGCATGGCGGCCTGAGTGTTTGCCGAGAACCAACTCGCTCTGTGTCCAGCCAATCTCTTCTGGTTTCATGATCTCGTAGGTGGCTTTCCACTTCAAAATCCCATCTTGGTGAATGCCGGATTCGTGGCGGAAGGCGTTGTCACCGACGATCGCCTTGTTCGGCTGGACGACCATGCCTGTCAGGCCGCTCACGAGTCGCGAGGTCTTGTAAATCTGCGCTGTATCAATGCCGGTGTCGGCTTGATAGAAATCTCGTCTGGTCTTCAGCGTCATGACAATTTCTTCGAGAGAGGCGTTGCCGGCCCGCTCGCCGAGGCCGTTGATGGTGCACTCGACTTGGCCAGCGCCGTGTGTGATGGCGGCCAGTGAATTCGTCGTCGCGAGTCCCAGATCGTTGTGGCAGTGGACGCTGATGATCGCCTGGTGGATGTTCGGCACGTGCTCGACGATACCGTGAATGAGACGACCAAATTCATCCGGGATCGCAAAGCCGACCGTATCGGGGATGTTCACGGTCGTCGCACCTGCCTTGATGACCGCTGCCACCACGCGATAGAGAAACGCCGGTGTGGTCCGTGAGGCATCCTCGGGAGAAAACTCCACGTCCTCGACGTATTTCTTGGCATAGGTGACGGCCCAGACGGCTTGGCGCAGGATCTCTTCTTCCGCCTTGCGCAGTTTGTATTTCATGTGGATGGGCGAGGTCGCCAGGAAGACATGGATGCGCTTGCGTTTGGCCGGCTTGAGTGCTTCGGCTGCGCGATCAATGTCCTGCGGCAGCGAGCGGGCCAGCGCCGCGATGATGGGTCCGCGGATCTCGCTCGCAATCCGCTTCACCGCCTCGAAATCGCCAGGCGAGGCAATGGGAAAACCGCCTTCAATGACATCCACGCGCAGCTTCGCCAGTTGGCGGGCCACCTCGAGTTTCTCGGCCACGCCCAGACTCGCACCGGGACACTGTTCCCCATCGCGTAACGTCGTATCGAAGATAAGAATCCTACGCACCATCGCGCATCCAGGGCATCATCTGCCGCAGCTTCGCCCCCACCTGTTCAATGGGATGTTGTCCTCCCTGCTCCATCAACGTCGTAAAATTCGGCCGACCTTGCTTGTGCTCTGCCATCCACTCCTTGGCAAATTGCTCCGATTGAATTTCTGTGAGGATGCGTCGCATCGTCTCCTTCACATGCGCGTCAATGATGCGTGGGCCGCGCGTCACATCGCCGTACTTCGCCGTGTCCGAGACGCGCTTGCGCATCCCGGAGATGCCACCAGCATAGATCATGTCGGTGATGAGTTTCAACTCATGGAGACATTCGAAGTAGGCCAGCTCTGGTTGATAGCCCGCCGCGACCAGCGTCTCAAAACCGGCTTGAATCAAGGCCGACACGCCACCACAGAGAACCGCTTGCTCACCGAAGTTGTCGGTAATGGTCTCCTCTGCAAACGTCGTCTCTAACACGCCCGCGCGTGTGCACCCGATGCCCTTCGCATAGGCGAGAGCGATTGGCTTCGCCTGGCCCGTGGCATCGTGATGGATCGCGAGCAACGCGGGGATCCCTTTGCCCTCTTGATACTGCGCGCGCAACAGACTGCCCGGCCCTTTGGGGGCGACCATGAACACATCCACATCCGTCGGTGGAATGATCCATCGGTGATGGATATTGAAGCCGTGCGAAAACCCCAGCGCTTTGCCCGCGTTCAGGGAGGACGCGATCGCTTCCTTGTAGATGTCCGCCTGGGCCGTGTCTTGCGCCAACAGCATGATGACATCGGCGCGCTGGGCCACGGCCGCTGCGCTCTGCGGCGTGAAGCGATCGTGCTGAGCGTGCTCGTAGTTGGGACCACCAGGTCGTTGACCGACGAGGACGGTGACACCGCTATCACGCAAATTGAGCGCCTGGCCTCGTCCCTGGATGCCGTACCCAATGATGCCGACGGTCTTGCCCTTGAGAGTCGCGAGGTCGGCGTCGCGATCGTAGTAGATGGTGGCCACAGGCGTCTCCTGGTTGCTTACCCTCGACCTAACGCGATGCGGCCGGTGCGCACCACTTCGAGGATGGTGAACGGTTTCAACACTTCGAGGAGCGCATCAATCTGACGCTGATCACCGGTGCACTCCACGACCACTGACTGCGGTTGGACATCGGCGATCTTACCGTGAAACGTCTCCATGATCTGCATGATCTCACTGCGCTGCTTGGCATTCGCCTCGAGTTTCACCAAGATCATGCCGCGATCAATGAACTCGCCGTCCTTCAACTCCTGCACTCTGATGACGTCCACGAGCCGATTGAGCTGTTTCTTAATCTGTTCGAGCGTGCGCTCATCGCCTTCGACCACAATGGTCATGCGCGACACCGTCGGATCCTCGGTTTCACCGACGGTGAGGCTCGCAATGTTAAACCCGCGGGCACTGATGAGCCCTGCGATGCGCGCGAGTACCCCAAAGTGGTTCTCGACCAGGCACGAGATGGTGTGGTGCGGCAGGGTTGGTGGGCGGTTGGGCAGCGCCGTCATCAGCTCACACTCAACTCATCGGCGTCCAGCGGCTTGGCTTTCCGTGGTTGCGGCTTGCCACCACTCGCCTTCAAGGTCTCATAGGTCCCCAACATCTCGTGCGAGGGCTTGCCCGGCGCAATCATCGGCCAGCAGTTCTCATCGGCCACGATGGCAAATTCGATCAGCGTCGGACGATCCGTCACCGTCATCGCGCGCTCCACAGCCGGTCGCACCCCCGCCTTATCGGTGACGCGGAGCCCCACCGCGCCATACGCCTCGGCGAGCTTCACAAAATCGGGCTGTTTCGGAAACAGCGAGCTGGCGTAGCGACCTTGATAGAAGAGATCCTGCCATTGCCGCACCATTCCGTGCTGCCGATTATTCAGGATCGCAATTTTGATGGGCAGGCCATGCGAGACCGCGGTCATCATCTCCTGATGCGTCATCTCAAAACTCCCGTCGCCATCAATGTCCCACACCACGTCGTGGGGACGCGCAAACTGCGCGCCAATCGCCGCGGGGAGTCCAAACCCCATCGTGCCCAGCCCTCCACTCGTGATCAGCGAGCGCGCTTGATTGAAATGGTAATACTGCGCGACCCACATCTGGTGCTGTCCGACACCGGTCGCGACGACGGCATTGCCCTTGGTCGCCTCGGAAATCTGCTGGATGACGTACTGCGGAATGAGCCGCGAGCCTTCCTGGTACGTCAGGGGATACTGCTCGCGCATCGCTTCGATGTGCTGGCGCCACGCCCGCGTGTCAGGCGCGGTGACCACGGCGAGCAGCGCCTGCAGCGTTTTCTTGACATCGCCGACGATGGGAATATCCACGGGCACGGTTTTGCCGATGTTGGATGGGTCCACGTCAATTTGGATTTTCACCGCGTGGGTAGCGAACTCATCCGCTTTGCCGGTCACGCGATCATCAAACCGCGCGCCGATCGCAATCAGGAGGTCGCACTCGTGGATGGCGTAGTTGGTGTACTCAAAGCCGTGCATCCCCAACATCCCCAGCGAGAGCGGATCCGATTCGGGAAACGCCCCCAGCCCTAACAGCGTCGTGGTCACAGGAATTTTGGTCTTGCGTGCGAGCTCGGTGACCTCGGCCGCTGCGCCGGAGAGAATCGCGCCGCCCCCCACGTAGAGCATGGGCTTCGTGGCCTTGGCGATGGCCTCAGCCGCTTTGCCCACCTGGCCTGTATGGCCATCCGTCGTCGGTTTGTAGCCGCGTAAGTTGACACTCGTGGGATAGTGAAACTCCGTCTCGGCGGTCGTGATATCTACCGGCACATCCACGAGGACCGGCCCGGGCCGTCCGGTGGCGGCGATGTAGAAGGCCTCTTTGATGACGCGGGCGAGATCGCGCACGTCTTTCACCAAGTAGCTGTGCTTGACGATGGGCCGCGTGATCCCGATGGTGTCGGCTTCTTGAAAGGCGTCGTTCCCGATCATGTAGGTCCGCACTTGGCCTGTGATCGCCACGATGGGGATGGAGTCCATGAAGGCGGTCGCAATGCCGGTCACCAAGTTCGTGGCTCCCGGTCCTGACGTCGCCAAACACACGCCCACGCGACCCGAGGCGCGCGCGTAGCCATCCGCCATGTGCGCCGCCCCTTGCTCGTGCCGCGTCATGATGACCTTAATCGGCGACTGATGCAGCGCGTCAAACGTCGGCAGATTCGCGCCGCCCGGAATGCCGAAGACGAGGTCCACGCCTTCCTTGCGGAGCGATTCGATGAGGATCTGTGCACCTTTCATGCTGCTCATGCGCCCTCAACCAAGGTACGGACGCGCTCCAAGGGAACCACCGCTACGATGAGGAGCACCCACAGCAGATTGAGGAGGCCAACTTGATAGGCCATCCCAGCGCCAGTACTCCGAAACACCTCGAGACTTGCAATCAACACCCAGGCCATGTGACTCAGCGCACACCAAGCGCCCACCAACAGCGCTGTGCGGCTCCAGGCCTGTCGTCGCCAGAACCCGTAGGTGCCCAGCAAGAAACTGCCTCCCGCAGCCAACGCCAGCGTCACTTGGGCCACGTACCAGGGTGACCGGAGATACCCCACGTGCGCGCTCAGCACCCGCGCCTCGGCGTCGGCCGGTAACACGAGGGCCAATCGCTGCTCAAGGACGTGCACGGTGGTTGGCCATGTCCGCCACGCCTGGAGGGCCGAGGTGAGCGCCATCAGACCATAACCCAGCGAACCTAACACAATGATATACCACAAGATAGGTCGTTTCACCGATCAGCAGTGCTCCTGCCTAACGTAAACATTGAGTATAACCCTTTTTTCCTACATGTCAACGAGGGGGGAAAGGGTCAGCGCGTGCCAACGGCCTGGAGCGGCGCAGGCAGCGGTGTGCGGAGATAGCGGCGCGGGATGCGGTCGGTGATCCCGGTGACGATCTCGTACGGAATGGTCTCGGCGAGCACGGCGAGTTCCTCGGCCGCGATCTGGGCGTCGCCCTGCGAGCCGATGAGGATGACCTCATCTCCCACGCTCACCTGCGTGACGTGCCCCACATCCAGCATGAGGTGATCCATGCAGACCCGTCCGACCACGGGTACGCGCTGGCCGCCAATGAGGACCGCGCTACGATTCGACAGCGCGCGACGGTACCCATCGCCGTACCCCACCGGCACGGTGGCAATCGTGGTTGGGCGCGAGGTAACGTGGGTGCGGCCGTAACTGATCGAGCGGCCCGCGGCCACGCGCTTGAGGAAAATGATGCGGCTTTTCCAACTGAGGGCCGGCGCTAACGTGATTTGGGCTCGCAGGCGTGTCGCTGGGTAGAGGCCGTAGAGCATCACGCCGGGACGCACGAGGGTCAAATGCGACTCCGGAAACGCGATGATCCCGATGGAATTCGCCGCATGGACGAGGGGAAAAGCAAACCCCTGTACTCGCAGGCGGGCCACGCACCGGGCAAACGTGGCGAGTTGTACTCTCGTAAAATCCGGATCATCGTCCGCGCTGGGCAGGTGCGTGTAGCAACCTTCCCACTGGAGCGCGTCACAGTCCGCAAGCTGGGCCAGAAACTCGTCAACCTCGTCATGCCAGACACCGAGGCGCCCCATGCCGGTGTCTACTTTCAGATGCACCGGCACCAGACGACGCTGGGCTGCAGCCACTCGCTGCAACGCGCGCGCGAATTCCACCGTGCACACCGTGGGCCAGATGTCGAGGGCCAGGACCGTCTCGGCTGCCGACGGTTCCACCACACTCTGCAGCAGGATCGGCTGCGTGAGTCCTGCCTGGCGCAATCGTCCCGCTTCTTCGAGGGAGACGACGCCAAATCCATCCACGCCGCACGCCGCGAGGGCTTGCGCCACCGGCACCAAACCATGACCGTACGCGTCAGACTTGACTTGGGCCAGCAGACGCGTCGTTGGCGGAATCCGCCGACGCACCTCAGCTACGTTCCAGCGCAACGCCTCGAGATGCACTTCGATCCATGTCGGACGATGGTGGCCGAGCGACTCCATCAGCGCTGTCCCCGACCCTCTGCACGCTGCCCTGTGTGTTGAATCGAACAATACCGCGAATAGAGGTAGCGCGGCGTCAAGGTCTGGGGATCATCGCGGCGGCCGTGCGCCAACGCGCGCGCACCTAACCGCGCCACCGTCGTCGCGCGCGGCCACCACAACTCCTGCGGCGCACATGGGACGGATCGTTTCAGTTGCCGTTGGAGGAGCCCGCCGTACCGCGCCAGCCCATCCCCCACCAACAGCGTGCCACACCGCAAGAGCGATGACAACTCTGGGATCGTCCCCAAGCGCTCGTGGCCCAGAGGAGTGAAGCGTCCACGTGTGGCGCGGTAACAGGCGGCGTAGAGTTTGTCTTGCTTGGCATCCACGACGACGCAGACCGTCCCGCGCGCACTCCAACAGTTGTGCGCGATCGCCTCGAGCGTCGGCACAGCGACGACGGGTATGTCGCTGGCTACGACCAACCCTTTGACGAAACTCACCCCGATGCGCAAGCCCGTAAACGACCCGGGCCCAATGCTCACCGCAATACCGCCTAAGGCCTCTACGGTCAGGTGGGCAGCATCGAGCACTTCCTCCACCACCGTCCGAAGCGCATCGGCATTCGGCGCAGGCCCCAGCCGTTCGCGGCTGCCGAGGACTTCCTCGCCACGGACCAGCGCGACCCCTAACAACCGGCTGGACGTCTCAAGGCCTAAGACTGGATGGGATGCGCGCCTCATCGCTGCACGCTGAACGCTCAAGGCTTCCGCGGAAGGCGGAGCGGCTGCTGCAACGCCTGCAGGACCGGTGCGTAGTGAGGGCCGTGCGCGGTGAACTGCAGGTGCCGCGTGGTCACGTCGTGGTGCGCCAAGGTGACGCGTAAATGGGCGCGGGGCACTAGGGACGGAAATTTGTCTGCCCACTCGATGATGCACACGCCGTCGCCGTCGAGGTACTGCTCGAGTCCCAAGCGCGCCGCTTCCTCCAGTTGATCGAGACGGTAGAGATCCACGTGGTAGACCGGTAGACGCCCTGCGTACTCGTGGATCAGCACAAACGTCGGGCTTTTCACCTCCGCCGACTCAACAAACCCGAGGCCCGCGGCGAGGCCTTTCGTCAACGTGGTCTTGCCCGAGCCCAGCGGCCCGCAGAGGGCCACCACGTCTCCCTTCGTCAAGAGGGAACCGAGGCGGCGTCCCAGGGCGATGGTCGCTTCGGGACTGCGGCTGACCACAGATGTCTCAGACGCTGTTGCCATGATTAGAAATGGCGAAAACGTGGAGCGGGCAGGGGCCGTTGCCGTCCAGACCGCTCGACGAGGACGAGTCCCTCGCGCGCTCGTGTCACCATCCCGATGCGCGTCGCGCGCACTCCTAGATCTTGGGCGCGAGCCAAACGACGTCCTGCCGACGGTGCCAGGGTCCACACGAGTTCAAAATCCTCGCCGTCACAGAGGGCGTTGCCAACACGCGCACCCACCGCACGTGGCAGATGCATCGCATCAATACGGAATCCCACGCGGCTGGCCGTCGCGAGTTGGCGCAGATCGCTCGCCAGCCCGTCGGAGAGATCCATCATCGCCGTCGGATGGTAGCGGGCGACGAGGTGTCGAGCGGCTGCGACACGCGGGGTAAATCGCAGATGGCGACCCGTGCGCACCGCGCCGCCCAAGCGTCCGGTGACCCACACATCATCCCCCACGCGCGCGCCACGTCGGAGGACGACGTTCCCCGGCTCCACCCAGCCGGTGAGTGTCACCGTGAGCGTCAACACCTTGGCGCGCACGGTGTCCCCGCCGATGAGCTGCACATTGAACTGGCGCGCGAGTTGCCGCAGCCCACGGTAGAGCGCATCGAGTGCATGCACCGAGTAGCCGCGAGGAATCCCCGCGGCCACGATGGCCGCCCACGGCACGCCGCCCATCGCCGCAATGTCGCTCAACGACACCGCCAACGCTTTGCGTCCGATGAGCTGCGGCGGCGTCACGCGCCCCACGAAATGGACGCCATCCACGAGCATGTCCGTCGTGACCAGCAGCCGCCAATCCTTGCCACCGCAGAGGACCGCCGCGTCATCGCCCACGCCCACGTAGACCGTGTTGTCGTAAGAGAGTCCTTTGGTCCAGCGCGCAATGAGGCCCACTTCACCGACGGAGGCGAGGGATGGCATCAGAGGCCCAGGGCCTGCAGCAGCGCGCGGTAACACAGCATGAGGAGCACCATGATGCCGTTGTGGAGGGCGTGGACGAGGAGCGAGGCGAGGAGCGTCCCGGTCCGTTCGTAGAGGTAGGCGAGTAACACGCCCAAGACGGTAATCGGCAGCAAGGCCACCCAGTTGCCATGGAGGGCGCCGAAGAGCACGCCGCTCAACACCGCAGCCCACCCAAAGGAGCACTTGGCGCGCAGCGCAGGAAACAGCATCCCGCGGAAGAAGAGCTCCTCCATGAGCGGTGCCCCGAGACAGGTTACCAGCGCGCCGTACCACAACCAACCGGGACGGTGCTCTTCGAGAAAAAAGAGGGACAGCGGATGCGGCGGCGGTTGGTAGCCGACCGCTCGCGCTATCGTGGCTGAGAGCCACAGGAGGCCGACCAACCACGGCATCCAGGTGACATAGCTGATGACGCCGTGGCCACAATGGGGCCACAGCCGCGCGAACGAGAATCCTATTGCGCGGGACAAGGTCATCCCTTTCAAGTGGGCCAGGAAAAAGAGCATACAGCCGATGAGCAGGCTCAGGTACGTACTGGAGATGAGGAGGTGTGCGGTGGGACTCACGGTGACGCGCAGCACATTCACGTAGCCTTGCTCGACGAAGGGAAAGAGGGCCATCCACGTCAGCGTGAGCACGACCAAGCGCCCCACGTCGCCGAGCGACCATATTGGTGGCCACCGCGTGCGATGGGCGCGCCACCAGATTTGCAGTCGTCGCCACCGCACAGCCCCCACAACGTTCGAGACGATGCCACTCACCATGACGATGACGCCCGCCACCATGAACAGCCCAAGCCAGAACTGTAACGTGGGGTGGTGCTCGAGGAGTGTCACGACGCGTTCCTGCTCCAGCACGTGTTCCAACCGCTCCAGTCGCAGCTCGACCGATGAGGGTTCTCGCGTCCGTGGCAAGCCGCCGCCTTTCCACAAGGCCGCGCCGTACAGGAGGAGGAGGGCGACGAAGGAGATGATGTACCACAGGGGATGGTACCAATGAGAACGCCGTCTCATGTGAGCTCTCGTCGAGGAAACAGCGGCTGGCCCTTCTGGATGCGCTGGCCGTCGTGAAACATCGCGGTCTCGATGCGCTGGGCCAGCGTGCGCTGATCCGTGGCTTGCCACAGCGGTTCGGCCCATCCCAAGGCCTGCCACATGCGCTCTGCGGCGTGCGGAATGAACGGCCACAGCGTCAGCGTCGTGACGCGCAACGTCTCGAGCAGTTGCCACAAAATGCCGTGGAGGCGAGCGGTGTGGCTCGCAGCAGCGACGGTCCACGGGGCTTGTTCCTCGATGAATTTGTTGGCGCGGTTCATCGCGACCAGGATCGCCTCCAACGCGGCCACAAAGTCGTAACGCGCCATTGCGCGCTCCAGCGTCTGCGGGAGTGCTTGTCGTAACCGCGCTAACACCTCATCCGCAGGACTGCGCTCACACTGATGGGCAGAGGGAATGCGACCACTCGTGTATTTCTCGACCATCGTGAGGGTGCGAAAATGGAGGTTACCCACGTCGTTCGCCAAGTCGGCGTTGAAGCGTTTGACCAGCGCTTCCTCGGTAAACACGCCATCGTGACCGAAGGGCACTTCCCGCAGCACAAAGTAGCGCAAGGCATCTACCCCGTACTCCGCAACCACGGCCTGGGGATCCACGACGTTGCCGCGCGATTTGGACATCTTCACATCGCCCACTGTCCACCAGCCATGCGCGAGGATGGTGTGGGGCAGCTCCAGGCCCAAGGCGTGCAGGAGCATCGGCCAGTAGATCGCATGGTGGCGGAGGATGTCTTTGCCGATGACGTGCACATCGGCCGGCCACCAGTGGGCGAGGCGCTGTTGGTCGTCGGGAAAGCCGACAGCGCTGATGTAGTTGAGCAGCGCATCCACCCAGACGTACACCACGTGGTGCGCGTCGAACGGCGCAGGAATCCCCCAGCCGACGCGACGCACCGGTCGCGTCACACACAGCACCTCTGGCAGCGGACGCTCCAGGAGACTGCGCACTTCGTTGCGACGAGTCTCCGGCACGATGAACTCCGGATGCGTGTCGAGATGGTGCAGCAGCCACTGTTGGGCCTCGCCACCGAGGCGGAGATCGTAGCCCTCTTCCTCAAGGGCCTCCACCGGTCGCTGGCAGTTCGCACAGGTCTTGACCGACTGCGCCAGCTGCTCTGCAGAAAAATCCGTCGAGGTCCAGTAGGTCTCGCACGGCACGCAGTACCAGCCGGTGTAGATAGACTTGACCAGTTGGTGCGCGTCAAACAGTCGCTGCAACGCAGCTTGCACACTGCGAATGTGACGCGACTCGGTCGTCCGAATGAAATCATCGTAGCGAACGTGCAAGGTACGCCACAGCGTCTGAAACGGCTGGATCATCTGATCCACAAAGGCTTGTGGGGTGAGGCGAGCGCTCTCCGCGGCTCGCGCAATTTTTTGCCCATGCTCGTCGCTGCCAGTGAGGAACCACACCTCCTCCCCATTCAGCCGATGGTAGCGCGCCAGACAATCCGAGACGATCTCGGTGTAGGCGTGACCGAGGTGCGGTGGGGCGTTGACGTAATAGAGCGGCGTGGTGATGTAGAAGCGATTAGCCATGAGTCGTGGCTCGTGGCTCGTGGCTCGTGGCTCGGCCGGTGTGCCCTGTCCAGCGCTGTTGGAGTTTCCACTGCACGAGTTTGGGGTTCACGCGCTGCTCCAGGGCCTCGAGGAGATGGAGGGCCTCCTCCAACACTTCAGCGGCGTGGGTAAGGTCGCGCGGTTGCCGTGCGGCCAGGCTGCGCTCTGCCGGCAGTCCCGCTAATTCATCACAGTCGGTGAGCCGACACAGACTATCCCGACACCACCACACATACTGCTCGAGCAACCGAAACAAGGATTCGCGCCGTGCAGCGCTCCAGCCTTTGTCGTCGTCAAGAACCTCGAACAGCTCCTGCGCCGTTGGCACATCCTTGGCGCTGACCAACTGCAACGCTTTGCCCGCGCGTCCTTCAGCCAAGAACGCGATGTGCCGAGCCATCGCTGGTTGTAGCTGACGAGCCTTCGCTAACTGCTCGGCCAACGCCTCACGACTCCACGGATGCAGTCGCAACACATGACAGCGCGAGACGATCGTCGGCAAACACCGTCCCACGTCGTGGGTAGTGAGGATCAGTTGCGCGTGCAGCGGTGGTTCTTCAATCGTTTTGAGAAGCGTGTGGGCCGCCTCATCCTGGAGTTGCTCGACGGTGATGAAGACAGCGATCTGGCGCTGGCCTTGCGCCGGCGTCTGATGCAGTCGTCGCAACGCCTCGCGTACCACCTCGACTGGCACTTGCGTGGTGGGACCTGACGGCTCAATCCATTGACAGTCCATCTGCTGATGGGCACTGACGGCGCGACAACTCGAACAGGTCCCACACGGCGCCACCGGCGAAGAGCACGTGAGGGCCTGCGCCAGCCGTTCCGCCACGAGGCGCTTCCCAATCGAAGGGGGGCCGCTGAGCAACAGGCTCTGACTCAAGCGTCCCTGCGCGATGAGTCGCTGCAGGATGCCAATCGTCTGTTCATGTCCCCAGACGTCATCCCAACTCATCGGCGTCTCCGCCCGTACCGTCGTACGCGAGCACTGAGTGCCAGCACGTGCTCACGAATTGTCCGCTGCAACACGGTCCTGGGTTGTGTGGCATCCAAGACGACGAAACGCTGTGGCTCGGCTGCGGCTAACCGCCGGTACATCTGACGCACGCGACGGTGGTATGCTAGCGACTTCGATTCCATCCGATCTCGTTGATGTCGCAAGCGGCGCAGGCCCTTGCGCGTCTCAATATCGAGGAGAAACGTCAAATGCGGTTTCAGACCTTGCGTCGCCACACGCCCCCATTGACGGATCAGTTTGAGCTGTACCCCGCTGCCGCCACCCTGATAGGCGAGCGTGGCATCGAGGAACCGATCGCAGAGGACGAACTGTCCGCGACGAAGCGCGGGGTGAATGATGGCGGCCACCAGGTGCGCGCGACTTGCCATGAACAAACAGGTTTCCTCGAGAGGTGTCAGCGATAGGTTCGGCGTGTTCAAGACGAGTTGCCGCACGCGGCGGCCAAACGCGGTGCCACCTGGTTCATGGGTGACGACAACGGGCCAGTGTTGGCGCCGTAGAAACGTGGCCAGCCGTTTCACTTGGGTACTCTTCCCGCTGCCCTCCGTTCCCTCAAAGGTGATGAAGAAACCGCGACGATTCATCGTTGTCTGGGCCTCGGGGTCCTGCCGCCCCGACGTTCTATCGGGGCGTCACCCCTCGGCACACATCTCATCGCTTGCGGCGCCACAATGTGCCGTGGGGGGTATCTGTTAATAAAACCCCTTGCAGATGTAGTTCTTGACGAATTTCATCAGCCTTGACGAATTTTTTTTGTTTTCTGGCTTCATCGCGTTCTGCAATTTTCTTTTGAATTTCGGTCAGCGTTTGCTGATTTTCCTCTGAAAATCCTGCCGTGAATAATCCCAGCACTGTGCCGCACTCGATGAGTACGTCATGCGCCCACCGAGCCATGAACAACTTCATCGTTGCCTGCGACTCCATGATACGCTTCCCCAGATTCACGAGATCAAAGAGGACAGCAAGTGCCTTCGGAGTATTGAGATCTTCATCCATCGCTTCTTCAAACATGGTTTTCTTCTGCAAGATCTCGAAACGCTGCGTATCGGTTCCCCCAGAGGGCTGAACATCACCGGTGAGTTGGTCATAGTGCTGAAAGCAACTGGCAAATTCCTCCATGTTTTTCTTAGCCTCGTCCATGCGTTCGTCGGAATAATCAATGGGCGAGCGGTAATGCGTCTTCAGGAAAAACAGTTTCAAGTAATCCGGATGCGGGTAGCGCTCAAGCACGTGATCCACCGTGACAAAATTCCCGAGCGATTTGGACATCTTCTGGCCGTTGATGGTGAGGAGCCCGTGATGCAGCCAGTATTTCGCAAACGGCGATTTCCCCGTCGCTGCCTCTGACTGGGCAATTTCATTTTGGTGATGCGGGAAGATCAAATCCATCCCGCCGCCGTGAATGTCGAGTGTCTCTGTCTTCAGACACGCCATGCTCATCGCCGAGCACTCGATGTGCCACCCAGGACGTCCCGGTCCCCACGGGCTCGGCCACGATGGTTCGTCCGGCTTCGCCGCTTTCCAGAGTGTGAAATCGAGGGGCAATCGTTTCCCAGGTTCCGGCTCGACGCGCGCGCCGGCTTGCATCGCATCGAGTTGCTGATGCGAGAGCTGCCCATAGGAGGGGAACTTGCGCACGTCAAAATAGACGTTGCCCTGGGCTTCGTACGCCATACCCTTAGCGACCAGCCGGCTGATGAGCTCAATCATCGCCTCGATATGCTCGGTCGCGCGCGGCTCCTGCGTCGGGCGCTCAATCCCTAAGGCATCCATCGTACGATGATAGGCGGCAAGATATTTCTCAGCGATCCTCGTTGGGGATTCTCCCTCTGCGCGTGCCCGTTCGATGATCTTGTCATCCACGTCAGTGACGTTCCGCACGAACGTGACGTCGTACGTCCGCGCCAAATACCGCCGCATCACGTCAAAGAGGTAGGCGCTGCGCGCATGGCCGATATGCGGCTCATCGTAGACGGTCGGACCACAGACGTACATGGTGACACGTCCAGGGGTGTGTGGTGTAACGTCCTCCACACGGCGGCTCAGCGTATTGTAGAGACGGAGGGTCATCGTGCTCTAGGAGGGTGGTGTAAGCTCGCGCCGACGTTCTTTGAGTTGGCGTTCGATCAGGTCAATCTCGTGCTGAAGTTTCTCGAGGCGCTCGGCAATCGGGTCCGGCAGGCTCGTATGATCGAGGTTGATGCCAGGAAAATGTCGGCCCGCGGCCTTGACGACGCGCCCCGGAACACCGACGACTGTCGAGTCCGCCGGCACATCACGAATGACGACGGCATTCGAGCCGATCGTCACATTGTCGCCAAGCGTGATGTTGCCGAGCACCTTGGCTCCTGCGCCCACGACGACGTTGTGGCCGAGCGTGGGGTGACGTTTGCCACGCTCCTTGCCCGTCCCACCGAGGGTGACCCCTTGAAAGAGCGTCACGTTATCGCCGAGCACGGCCGTCTCGCCGATGACGACGCCCATCCCGTGGTCAATGAAGATCCCGCGGCCGAGCTGGGCGCCGGGATGGATCTCGATGCCCGTCACACTCCGCACGAGTTGCGACACGCAGCGTGGCAGCACGGGGATGTTCCACCGGTAGAGCAGGTGCGCGAGGCGATGACCGATGAGCGCGTGCAAGCCGGCATAGGTGAGCAGCACTTCCACGACGTTGCGCGCGGCGGGATCACGTTCAAAACACGCCTGGATTTCGGCCTTGAATCGCCACAGCACCCAGGCGATCCCCGTTGCGAGTCCGACGAGCAGCCATCCCCACCACGTCATCGTCTCAGCTCCTGAACGCTACACCGCATGAATCAACGCGACCGCGTGGGCGGCGATGCCTTGCGCGTGGCCCACGGCCCCCAACCCCTCAGCGGTGGTGGCCTTCACGTTGACTTGGCGCGCTTGCAGTTTGAGGAGCCGCTGGATGTTGGCGATCATCGCGGATTTGTAGGGGGCGAGTTTTGGCGTCTCAGCGATCAGCGTCGTATCCACGTTCACGATGTGGTACCCCTGCTGGGTCAGTCGGGTGTGGATGTCGTCGAGAAACACGTGACTCGAGCAGTCCTTATACCGTGTGTCGGTGTTCGGAAAGAGTTCACCAAGATCCGGCTCGCCCAGGGCGCCCAACAGGGCATCGGCGATGGCGTGCAACAACACATCCGCGTCCGAATGACCGGCCAACCCTGGCGCACCAGGAATCTCGACACCGCCTAAGATGAGTTTCCGCTGTGGATCAAACCGATGAATGTCGTACCCAATCCCGACACGCATTACCCCACCACCTGTCGGTTGGCTCGAAGAGCCGACAGTTTTTTTGAGTCTGCCGTCGGCGGGTCCGACAGGTGGTGGGGTCGCCCGTGGCCGTTCACGAAGGTCTGTGCCACGCGCAGATCGTGCGGCCAGGTAATCTTGAGATTACGCGCCTCCCCGCGGACGAGTGTCACGCGGTGCCCCAAGCGTTCGACAGCCGCCGCGTCATCCGTCAACGCGAGACCGGCTCGGCGCGCCTGCGCGTAGGCGCGACGAATCAATGAACTGCGGAATACCTGCGGTGTCTGAGCCATCCAAAACCGTGCTCGGGGAGGCGTCGTCACGTGTTGCGCCCTCGGGGCACACTGTTTCACGGTCTCCGTCGCTGGCATCGCGGCAATCGCCGCACCCGTCCGATGTGCAGCGCGTAACGTCGCCTCAAGAAGCCGTGGCGTCACCAGCGGACGTGCGCCGTCGTGAATGACGATGTAGGGCCACCGTGGATCCACGGCCTGCAGGCCACGCCAGACCGAGAGCATCCGCGTCGGACCACCAGCGACCACCGTGCGCACTTTGCGCAGGTGGTAGCGTTGCAGGAGCCGACGGAGTGCGGCGATATCCCCTCGTCTGGTCACGACGACGACGTCCCGAATCGCCGCCACCCGACTCACCTGCTGAAGGGTGCGCACCAGGACCGGGACATGGCGCAGTCGCTGCCATAGTTTCGCTGACGTCCCATAGCGACGCCCACTGCCGGCTGACGGAATGACCGCTACCGCTTGCATCATACGTTCCTCACCGTCGGCCAGTGGTCACAGCGCCTTCGGGTTTGGCAAAAATCATCCGACCAGCCGATGTTTGCAGGACGCTGGTGACGATAGTGCGCACCGATTGGCCGATGAGGACTTTGCCATTCTCAACGACGACCATCGTCCCATCGTCCAGGTAGGCGACCCCCTGATGGTATTCCTTCCCTTCCTTGAGGAGTTTCACTTCCAACATCTCGCCCGGCAGGACGACCGGCCGCAAGGCATTGGCTAAGTCGTTCACGTTGAGGACGGTGACACCTTGCAGCTCGGCGATCTTGTTGAGGTTGTAGTCATTGGTGAGAATCTTCGCCCCGAGCACCTTGGCGAGTTTGATGAGCTTGCCATCCACTTCAGCAATATCGGGCACGTCATCCTCATGCACATGGACATCGAGATGGGGGGTTTTGCGAATGCGATTCAAAATTTCCAGACCACGGCGCCCGCGGTTCCGTCGCATTGGATCCGAAGCATCCGCGACACGCTGTAATTCGCGCAGGACAAAGCGCGGGACGATCAAGCGGCCCTCGACAAATTTCGTCTGGCAGATGTCTGCGATGCGCCCATCAATGATGACGCTCGTATCGAGGAGCACCAAGCCACCGCCCTGATCCTGACGCGACAGGCGCACATAGGGAATGACGACGTGGAACTCATCGCGTCCCCGCATGGCCATCACCATTCCGAGATAACAGAAGACGAGGGTTAGGACCACGCGGCTGGAGGCACGAACCGTCTCATCCATCGGAATGAGTCCCAGGGCATCGGAGAGGAGCTTGGCCATGAGGAGACCAAAGAGCAGTCCAAAGACAGCAGCAGACAGGCCGCGGACAGTCACACGACGCAGCGCGCTCTCAACCCACACGAGGACCGTGCCGAAGAGGACGCCAATCCCTACCCCCAGCCACGCCGCGCCTTCATGAGGTAGGAGCGAGCCGAGCTGGTACCCGATCACCGCACTGATGACCACGAAAAAGAGGCGAATGACAAAGAAATTCATGGTGCAACTCCTCTGTGATGGCTCGTTGATCTCTGTCCACGATGGATCGGCGTACGCAAGCAGCAGGCGCGAGTCGAAGGCACCATCGTCAACCTCCTACGTGTTGGAGCGCCTCACGAATCGTCTCCACAGCCAGCAGCTCCAGACCGTTGGGGCGCACGGCGCGGGCACTCTGCCGACCCAGCACGCAACGTTGGAAGCCCAGGCGTTGGGCCTCTTGTAGACGGCGCTCGACCCCGAGGATGCTGCGAATTTCTCCCGTCAGCCCTACTTCGCCGAGGGCGACGTCACGTGCCGAGAGTGGACGCCCTTTGAGGCTGGAGGCAATGGCCAACGCGATCGCCAGATCCGCTGCCGGTTCAAACACCCGCAGGCCACCCGAGGCGCTCACGAAAATATCGTGGCTGCCGAGGCCTGTTAAGCCCGTGCGTTGCTCGAGCACGGCCAGGATGAGATCCACGCGTTGCGGATCGACTCCGCTCGTCCGTCGGCGTGGGATGCCAAAGCTCGTCGGGGTCACCAACGCCTGGATTTCCACGAGGAGCGGGCGACTGCCTTCGAGCGTCGCAGTCACGATCGCGCCAGGATGCTGCGGCGCACGCTCCGCCAGAAAATATGCCGAGGGATTCGCGACCTCCTCGAGCCCGGTGCTGCCCATCTGAAACACGCCGATTTCTGCGGTGGACCCAAATCGATTCTTCGATGCGCGTAAGAGGCGAAAGCCCGCATGCGGCTCCCCCTCAAATGTCAAGACCGCATCCACGAGATGCTCGACGACCTTGGGTCCGGCCAGCGTCCCATCCTTCGTGATGTGGCCCACGAGGAGCAGCGCCAACTCCCGTGCTTTGGCGACGCGGATGAGTTGGGCGGCGCACTCACGCACTTGCGTCACGCTCCCCGGGCTGGACGTGAGCGCTGCCCACGAGAGCGCTTGAATCGAATCCACGACGGCCACACGCGGCCTGAGCTCTTCGCAGAGCTGCTGAATGGCCTCGACATTCGTTTCGCTCACCACATAGCATTGGGCCGCCGCAACACCCAAGCGTTCTGCTCGTAACTTCACCTGCTGCAGTGATTCTTCTCCGGTCACGTACAAGACCGGTACGCCGCGTGTCGTCAGACGACTGAGCGCCCACAACAGGAGCGTTGACTTGCCAATCCCTGGCTCGCCGCCTAAGAGGATCACCGAGCCAGGCACGAGTCCGCCGCCCAGGACACGATCGAGCTCGCCAATGCCTGTGGCGAGTCTCGGCTGCTCGAAGGAGACGATCTCATCGAGACGTTGCGGCAGTGCGCTCTTGACGACGGGCCGCGGACTCGCGGAGGCCTGCTCCAATACTTCTTCCACGAGCGTATTCCACGCCTCGCACTCCGGACAACGGCCGAGCCACTTGGGGCTCTGATAGCCGCAGGTCTGGCACGCAAAGACCGTTTTGACTTTCGTGACTGCCATCGTCCACCTGTGTGGCGGGGCTTTAGTCGCTCCTAGCGCATGGCTCACAGCGTACAGCCCCCTTAGCGCTTCGGCTTGCGAAAGAGTCTCCAGGGATTGCGCTTGATCTCTTCCACCAGTTCGATCAAGGCACGATGCAATTCATCGGTGGAGATGAGTTGGCCGAGCGTGCCCTCACCCTCCGCTAACCGCTCCAGAATTTTGTTGAACTGTGTCAGCGCAAAACTCGATTGTTGCAGAATATCTTCTGGGGAAGCGGTGGCCACGCCCTGGACATGGGTACCGGTTTTAATGAATTCGCCCTGCCCAGCGATGGGTGTCAGCTCAAGGTATTTCTCGCCCAACAAGCCGAACGTGCTGATTTTCGCGACGGTATCCTCATGGAGACGGACGTCGTGAGGCAACCAGACGGTGAGCCGGACCTCAGGGACAGCGCTCCCTTCGGGTGTGACGAGCTGGACCGCTTTGACTTCGCCCACGGCGACACCCGCATACTGCACCGCCGCACCCTTCCCTAAGCCCTGGGCCGTCGGAAAGGCGACGGTGAACTGATAGCCGCGTCGGCCCAGGCGACGATCCGTAATGGAAAAGACCGTCACCACGAGGATGATCAGGAAGATGAGGATCAGGATGCCGACCTTGAGTGCGTTGCGCGTCTGCGTTTCCACCGGTGCTTACCTCCGTTGGAGCCGATGCGGACCGAGTTCAATCGGAATCGGTCCGGTGGCGGCTCCGGTGATGAACTGACGAACAACTGGATTCGTGGAATGGCGAATGGCCTCGGGAGCTCCCACCTCAATGATCTGCCCCTCGTAGAGCATCGCGATGCGGTCGCCCACTTTGTAGGCGCTCGTCATATCGTGCGTCACCACAATGGAGGTGACGCGGAGCTTATCACGCAGCGCGACAATCAGATTGTTAATCGCATCCGCCATGATCGGATCAATCCCTGTCGTCGGCTCATCGTAGAGCATGATCTGCGGATTGACGCAGAGGGCACGCGCCAGGCCCACCCGTTTGCGCATCCCACCTGACAACGCAGCCGGATAGAGATGCTCGATGCCCTCGAGACCAACGAGTTGGAGGCACTCACGCACGCGCCGCTGGATCTCCCGCGGCTCGTGGTGGTTATGTTCCAGCAAGGTGAACCCGACGTTCTCGGCTACGGTCAAGGAGTCGAAGAGCGCGGCCCCTTGAAACAGCATCCCGAATTTGAGTCGCACCTCATTGAGCGTTTTGCCCGTGAGCTTCGTGATGTCCGCACCATCAATCAGGACCTGCCCGCTGTCGGGACGCATCAAGCCGATGATATGTTTCAGTAAGACACTCTTGCCACACCCGCTGCGTCCAATGATCACGACCGTCTCACCCGTCGGGATGGTGAAGTTGACCCCGCGGAGTACGGTTTGTCCGTGGAAGGCCTTGTGGAGGTTGATGATGTCAATCATGCGTCATGTGAAGTAGAAGATGGCCGTAAATAAGCAGTCGGAGGTAATGATCAGAATAAATGACAGCACGACGGCTCGTGTGGTCGCGCGTCCCACCCCTTCGGCTCCCCCGTCGGCATGAAACCCTTCAAAGCAACTCACAATGCAGATGATGCCGGCAAAAATCACCGACTTCAACAGACCCGAGAACACGTCTTTGAAAAACAAGATGGACTTGGTCAGTTCCCAGTACCGCTGGGGACCCATATCCAGTTTGAACACGCCGATGAGCCAGCCACCAAAAATACCAAAGGCGTCGGCATACAACGTCAGGATGGGCAGCGCGATGAGGAGCGCGAGGAATCGTGGGACGACGAGGTAGCGGACCGGATCCGTCGCCAGCGTCTCGAGGGCATCAATCTGCTCGGTCACTTTCATGGTCCCGAGTTCGGCGGCAATCGAAGCCCCGATGCGTCCCGCGACGATGAGCGCCGTCAGGACCGGGCCAATCTCGCGCACCAACGAGAGCGCCACCAAGCCGGGAATGAACATCTCCGCCGCAAACTTCTGCATCTGATACGCGCTCTGGAACGCGAGCACCATGCCCGTGAAGAGGGAGATGAGGAACACGATGGAGACGGACTGCCAGCCCACGCGCACCACGTGGTCTAAGAGCTGTCGTAGCCGAAACGGCGGGACCGGAATCCACGCGACCGTCCGCGAGAGGAGGATGGCGATGCCCCCGAGATACTCGAGACTGTGGATGGTCCGTGTGCCGAGGCGTTCACTCACGCCTGCGATCCACCGTGACAGCGGTGTTTCAGGCGGCTGTGAAGGTGAGCTCTTCGCCTTTGCGACTGACACGAACGCGTGCCTCCTTCTCAAACCGATGGGCGATGAGATCCTGAGCGAGGGGATCCTCGATGTAGCGCTGGATCACGCGCTTGAGCGGTCGTGCGCCGTAGATGGGGTCGAAGCCTTTCTCAATGAGGAACTCTTTGGCCGAGTCATCCAGCTCGATCGTGATGCCCTGCTCGACCAACCGCTCCTTGACGTGCCCCATCTCGAGCTCGACGATGCGCTGGAGATGCTCGCGCGTCAGCGGTTGAAAGACGATCACCTCATCCACTCGATTGAGGAACTCGGGCTTAAACGCTTTCTTGACCTCCTCCAGCAACCGTTCCTTCATCGTCTCGAACGTGGTCTCTTCCCGTTGCGCCTTAAACCCCAGCGAGCCCTGCTTCTTGAGCAGCTCGGCCCCCAGGTTCGACGTCATAATGAGGACGGTGTTGCGGAAGTCCACCTTGCGGCCGAAGCTGTCGGTCAACCGTCCGTCCTCCAACATCTGGAGCAAAATATTGAACACATCGGGGTGGGCTTTTTCGATCTCGTCGAGCAGGACGACCGAATAGGGACGGCGGCGAATGCGTTCCGTCAGCTGCCCGCCTTCTTCATAGCCCACGTACCCCGGGGGAGCGCCGACGAGACGCGAGACGTTGAACTTCTCCATGTACTCTGACATGTCGAGTTGCACCAGCGCCTCTTCGTCGCCAAAGAGGAACTCCGCGAGCGCGCGGGCAACGAGGGACTTGCCCACCCCGGTGGGGCCGAGGAAGATGAACGAGCCGATGGGCCGTTTGGGATCTTTGATGCCCGCGCGTGACCGCCGCACGGCATGAGCGATCGCGGTGATGGCTTCCTCCTGTCCCACGATACGTTTGTGTACTTGCGCTTCCATCTGCAGGAGGCGCTCGGTCTCGTGTTCTTCCAGGCGAGCGAGTGGAATGCCGGTCCACTTCGAGACGATGTACGCGATTTCTTCGACCCCGATCGTCGGCTGCGACTCGTTCTGCTTCTTCTTCCACTCGCCTTTGACGATTTCGAGTTGCTCTTTCGATTCTCGTTCTTGATCACGAAGAGCAGCCGCTCGCTCGAAGTCCTGTCCTTTGATCGCGGCTTCCTTCTCCTTGTGGAGCGTATTAATCTTCCCTTCGAGCTCTTTGATCTCCTGCGGCACCGTCAGCACCGAGAGGCGCGCCCGCGCGCCCGCTTCATCAATGAGGTCAATCGCTTTGTCAGGCAAGAAACGGCCAGCGATGTAACGGTCGGAGAGCTTTGATGAAGCCTCGAGCGCTGCATCGAGGTATTTGACTTTGTGGTGGGCTTCATACTTATCACGCAGCCCCGACAGAATCTGGACCGTCTCCTGAACCGACGGCGGTTCGACCATGATCGTCTGGAACCGCCGCTCGAGGGCGGCATCTTTTTCGATGTACTTGCGATATTCGTCGAGGGTGGTCGCACCGATGCACTGGATCTCCCCGCGCGAGAGGGCGGGTTTTAAAATGTTCGATGCATCAATCGCGCCCTCGGCTGATCCCGCACCGACCAACGTGTGGAGCTCATCAATGAAGAGGATGATGTTTTCGGAGCGGCGGATCTCATCCATGACAGCTTTGATGCGTTCCTCAAACTGTCCACGGTACTTCGTGCCAGCGACCATCAAGGCGAGGTCCAAAATGATCACGCGCTTGTCGCGGAGCAGTTCGGGGATGTCCCCTTGGACAATTGTCTGGGCGAGTCCCTCGACGATCGCGGTCTTCCCCACGCCGGCCTCACCGAGCAGCACCGGATTGTTCTTTGTCCGCCGTGAGAGAATCTGAATGACCCGCTCAATCTCGTCCTTCCGTCCAATGACGGGGTCGAGCTTATTCTCGCGCGCGAGTGCCGTCAGATCGCGTCCGAACGCATCCAACGCTGGCGTCTTGGTCTTTGCGCTACTGCCCATGGCGACTCCTGGTGTCGGTGTCGAACTGCCCAGCAGCGTGATCACTTCGTTGCGTACCCGATTGAGATCCAAGCCGAGATTCATGAGCACTTGCGAGGCCACGCCTTCCCCCTCACGGATCAAGCCCAGCAACAGGTGTTCCGTCCCGATGTAGTTGTGGCCCAAGCTGCGGGCCTCTTCCATGGCGAGCTCAATGACTTTTTTGGCTTTCGGTGTGAATGGAATATCACCGCTCACGATCGTGGCCGGTCCTGGTTGCACGAGTTTTTCCACCTCGAGGCGAATTTTCTCAGGACTGAGGCCCAACTTCTGGAGGACCGCGGCGGCGACGCCTTCCCCCTCACGGATCAAGCCCAGCAGGATGTGCTCGGTGCCGATGTAGTCGTGGTTGAACCGCTTGGCTTCCTCTTT
>CAZWYX010000013.1:0-28516 GCA_964638485.1 uncultured Planctomycetales bacterium
CTGAGACGCCGACGGTGACTCCCGCAGTTTTTGAACAGCAGGTGCGGTACGTGGCACAGCGGTATCGGCTGCTCACAGTGTCCCAGGCCGTCCGCGAGTGGTTGGCCACAGGCCAGTGGCCCTCACCGACAGCGGTCATCACCTTTGATGATGGGGAGGAGAGCGTCTACCTGAATGCCTGGCCGATCCTGCGCCGGTTTCGTGTCCCAGCGACCATCTTCATGATTGCGGGCAACGTCGGACGTCCTGGCTGGTTGACCTCATCGCAGTTACAGGAGTTGGCGCGCGGTGGTCTTGAAATCGGGAGTCACACGCTGCAGCATACCTATCTGCCCTCCATCTCACGTGAGCAAGCTCGCGAAGAAATCCGCACGTCGAAAGAACAGTTGACGCAAGCGGTGCAACAGCGCGTGGAGACACTGAGTTACCCCGCGGGCGGATTTTCTGCGGATATCCAGCGCCTGGTCCAAGACGCCGGCTACACAGCCGCCTGTACCACCAATCGTCTTCTGACTGCCCACGCCGATGGAGTGATTGACCGCTGGGCGCTTCGGCGCATCAAGATGACGCAGCGATCCTCGCATTCCTTCGTCCTGCGCGCCAAGTGCTCCGGCTACTACGACAGTTTTCGTCGGCTTGCCCCCGCCTGCTAGGTATGGTTGCTGCTCGTACGATCGTCGTGGCGTACATCCTCGCTGGCGTTGGCCACAAGCGCGCGGCGGAGGCGATCGCGGCGGCGTTGCAGGCGCGTGGTCAGACGATGGTGCATGTGGTGGACGTCCTCGACTACCTACCGGCCTGGCTGCGATGGCTCATCCCGCGCCTCTATCTCATCTGCGTCCATTACCTGCCGTGGCTCTGGGCGATCAGTTTTTATCTGACGGATCGTCCCTGGATTGAGCGTGTGACCGGCGAGTTCCGTCGCTGGAGCAATCGCCGCTTGGCCTGGCGATTCCTCCAGTGGCTGCAACAGGTGCAGCCAGAGGTGCTCATCTGCACCCATTTTCTCCCCTCGGAGATCGTGGGCCCGTGGAAGATCAGGCAGCTACCGCACCTTCGAGTGTGGAACGTGGTCACGGATTATCGCCCGCACGCCTGGTGGATTGCCCCGGGCGTTGATCACTACTTTGTGGGGCTCCACGAGACGCAAGCGGCGCTCGAACAGCGGGGAGTTCCTGCTGCGCGCATCACCGTGAGCGGTATTCCTGTGAGTAATGTCTTCTATCGCGCCGGCGATCGTGCGGCGCTTCGCCGACAGTACGACGTACACCCGACGCGATTCACCCTCTTGATCACCAGCGGTGGTTTTGGTGTGGGGCCCATGGAGCGGCTGATTACCACACTCGAGCGGAGCGCATCGGGTCTGCACGCCGTACTGCAATTGGTTATCGTCGCTGGGAGCAATCCGCGGCTGGAGGGACGCCTCAAGGAGCGCGCCGCGCGGAGTCCGTTCCCGATCAGCGTTGTGGGGTTCACCTCGGCGATGCATGAACTGATGGCGATGGCGGACGTCATCGTGACCAAGCCCGGCGGGCTCACCGTCACCGAAGCGTTAGCGGTGGGACGGCCGCTTATCCTCTTCTCACCTATTTGGGGTCAGGAGACAGGGAACGCCGAGGTGCTGCTCCGGCGTGGCGCCGCCCAGTTATTACGACGACCGGACGATCTCGGCGACATCATCGAACGGTGGGTGCGCGAACCGCAAGTCTTTCGGGCGGTGTGTGCGCGGAGCCTCTCTGTGCTGCCGCACGATGCGGCTACGACAATGATCAGCGAAGCCCTGCATGCGCACTAAGACGACACGCCAAGCCGTACAGAGCCTGATCGCGTTGGAGCAGGCGTTTGGCGTCGAGGAATTGCCGATCACCATGCCGCAGCGACGACGAGATCGTTCGAAGCACGCGCAGTTCGCGCAACTCGCCGAGGAGGCTCGCGCGTGCACTGCCTGTTCGCTCTATCGCACGCGCACGCAGCTCGTGTTTGGGGAGGGCAGTCCCCATGCCCAGCTCGTCTTCGTCGGCGAAGCCCCAGGGCGCGAGGAAGATCAGCAGGGACGTCCGTTCGTCGGCGCTGCGGGCCAACTCCTGACCAAGATGATCGAGGCCATCGGGCTAAAGCGCGAGGACGTTTACATCTGCAACGTCCTCAAGGATCGTCCGCCCAACAATCGCCCGCCCCAACCGGAAGAAATCGCCGCCTGCCGTCATTGGCTCGAAGCCCAACTCGAGATCATTCAGCCCCGGATTATTTGCACGTTGGGGAAATACGCGGCACTCACCCTCCTCGGAGCGGTGGAACCCATCACGCAACTGCGCGGCACGTGGACAACGTGGCACGGCATTGCGCTGATGCCGACGCTACACCCGGCTTATCTCCTGCGCAATCCCGAGGCGAAAAAGCTCGTGTGGCAGGACCTCAAGCGCGTCCGCGCCCGACTGACGCGCGCCAGCACGCGATGAGCCGCGCTCTGCCGATCGCGAAGGTCGTCGTGAACCTGCCGCTCGAACGCGCCTTCGACTACGCGGTACCGGCGGCGCTCAACGAGATAGCACGCGTGGGCTCGCGTGTCCGCGTCCCCTTGGGCGTCAGACGCGTCACCGGCGTCATCGTCCAGCGCGCAGCCCGTTCTCCTCTCGCACAGGTCCGCGAGCTGGTCAGCGTCCTCGATCCCCAGCCACTCTACACGCCGGAGTTGTTGCGGTTAGGGCAGTGGGTGGCCCAGCGCTACTACTGTGCCTGGGGGGAGGCGCTCGTGGCGATGGCGCCACCTGTCACACGTGGACCAAGGGTGGCGCGATGGGATGGCCCTCAGCCGCAGGAGACGTCCCCTGTGCGTCTGCCGACGTCGTATCCGCTGGATGCGGTGATGCCGCGCGCTCTCGCGAAGGCGCTCGCGCAGCCGACGCAGACGCTAGTCGTGCGCCTCGCGCCTGCCGTGGTCCCGTGGGAGTGGTTGGGCGCGCTCCTGTCAACGTTACCACCCACGGCCTATCCGGTGTTAGTCTTGGTGCCAGAGGTCAGTTACGTCGAGCATCTGCGCTCGCTGTGGCAGACGACGGTGGGTGAGCGTGCCGTATTCGTGCACCATCAACTGGGGGTCGCGGCTCGCCGGACTGCCTGGAGTCGTCTGCTCGGACAGGACGTGCCGCTCGTCATCGGTACACGCTCGGCCGTGTTCGCACCACTCCGGCGCTTTGGCGTGATGGTCCTCATGGAGGAGCACGATCATTCCTATAAACAAGACGGCGTTCCCCACTATCACGCGCGCGAGGTGGCCCTTGAACGGGCGCGTCGCAGCGGAGCGGTGACACTCCTCGTCAGCGCGACACCATCGCTTGAGGCCTGGCACGCGGTGCGGCAGTCCCGGGCCCAGCTCGTGGAGGTGACCGGACCAAGCACGTCGCGCACCGACATCCAGCTCATTGATCTGCGCAGCCATCAAGGGGCCACACACAGGAACCCACCGCTGTTCGCGCCGCCGCTCGCACGGGCGTTGGAATCGGTGGCCACGCACGATCAACGGGCGTTGCTGCTGTTCAATCGCGTGGGTTTTGCCTCGCGTGTGCAGTGCGACAAATGTGGTGAGGTCCTCCAGTGTGCCGCCTGCTCGACAGCGCTGACGTATGTGAGCCGCACGCGCATGCTGCGGTGTCGCTGGTGTGGGAGCGACACCAAAGCCCCGGAGCTGTGCCCGCGTTGTCAGGGGGATTACTTGCGCTATCGAGGCCTGGGCGTTGAGAAAGTGCATTCGGAGTTGGCGCGTCGGTTTCCCACTCTCCAGCTCCTCCGCGTCACGCGAGCAGACGTCGGCCGACGGCCAACTCGTGACCACTGGCTCACGCCGCCGCAGGCACCCACGTGGCAGGTGCTGGTTGGCACCGAGGCAGTGCTGCACGGCTGGCCGCTCCCACCGGTGTCGCTCATCGGGATCTTGGCCAGCGATCTCTTGGTCACTGGCACGGATTTTCGCAGTGCCGAGCGCCTGATCCAACACTACATGCGCGCGCTGCAGTGTCTTCAGTGGGCGGGTGGCGGACGACTCTTCCTCCAGACGCGCAACCCCACGTACATTCCGCTGCTCCGCTTCGCACAGCAGCAGCTCGACCAGTGGTCTCGTCAGGAGTTGCGACTCCGACGTCAGTTTCACTTACCCCCCTGGACGCATGTGATCGCTGTGACGTTGCGCGCTCGTCGGGCGCCAACGGTTGAGCAGAACGCCGGCGCCTTGGCCGAGGCGTTCCGCGCCGCACGGCATCCGCGAGGCCTCAGTCTCTTGGGCCCTGCACCGCTCGCCCCCGTCAAGCGACGCGGCGAATATCACTGGCATGTGGTGTTGCGGGGACAGCGTTTCGCTGCGCTCCTGAGGTGGCTGCGGACAGTACTCGGTGGCAGCCGTCGCTGGCAAGGCAGCGCCGTGACGGTGGACGTGGATCCCTGCTAACAGGCTTGCAATTTGCGCTCCACACGCTACAATGCTCATTTATTGTGAAGGTGGTGATCTTCGCGACAGGGCGCGTGGCTGTGCCAACCGTGGAGCAGTTGTGTGCTTCACGCCATACGATCGTCGCCTGTGTGACCCAACCGGCTCGGGCCCAGGGGCGTGGCCTCACCCTCAAACCGTCGCCCGTGACGCAGGCGGTCCAAGGGCGAGGTGTCGTCTGTTGGCAGCCGGAGCGACTCGATGAGTGTGTTACGCAACGCGTGCAGGCGACACAGCCTGAGCTGGGGATCGCGGTGGATTATGGCGAGAAAATTCCAGCGACCATGCTGCGCCTCCCTCGACATGGGATGCTGGGGATGCATCCCTCGCTGTTACCCAAGTATCGTGGCGCCGCGCCCATCCAGCGAGCAATTCTCAACGGCGACGCCGTCACCGGGGTCACGGTGTTTCGCATGACCGAGGCGTTGGATAGTGGCGACGTGCTGTTGCAAGACATGACGACAATTCATCCCGAGGAAACGGCGGTCGAGTTGCGTGATCGGCTCGCCCAGCAGGGAGCGCACCTCGTCGTGCGGGCCGTGGACTTGCTGGAGCGAGGCGACGTGCAGTGGCATCCGCAAGAGGAGCGCGCGGCCACCCTGGCTCCGAAACTCACCAAGGCTGAAGGCCGCATTGATTGGGCCCAGCCGGCGCAGACGATTGTGAATCGCATCCGCGGTCTTCAGCCGTGGCCGGGTGCGTTGACCTCATGGCAAGGCCAACTCCTCAAAGTGCAGCAAGGGCGCGTGGCCATCGGCTGTGCGACGGCCACCCCCGGCACCATCGTGCAGTTGACCGACGCAGGATTGGTCATCTCAGCAGGGGAGGGCGGTGTGCTGGTCACGATGGTGCAACTCGCTGGTGGTCGTCCGATGGCAGCCGCGGCGTTTTGCCGTGGTCATGCCGTGCGCGTCGGCGCTCACCTCGGGGCGTCACCCGATGCCTGAACTCCGCAAGGACCCCGTGACCGGCCGCTGGGTGATCATCGCGACCGAGCGCGCGAAACGACCCAACGATTTTCCTCATCCGCAAGGCGTGCCGAGTGAGGAACCCTGTCCATTCTGTGAGGGCCGCGAGGACCGCACGCCGCCGGAAATTTTCGCGCTGCGCCCGTCGAAGAGCCAACCCAATGGGCCAGGGTGGCAGGTGCGCGTCGTGCCCAGCGTGGCTCCGGTGTTGCGTATCGAGGGCCAATTGGATCGTCGGGGCTACGGCGCCTATGATGTCATGCGCGGGATCGGTGCCCACGAAGTCATCATCGAATCGCCCAGGCACTGTGGCGATTTAACCGAGCTGAGTGATGAGGACGTGCACGCCGTCCTCCAGACGTACCAGGCGCGGCTCAACGATCTCCAGCACGATCCGCGCTTCAAGTACGTGTTGCTGTTTAAGAATCACGGGCGGGCGGCTGGCGGCGGCTACATCCCGCACGTCCGGTCCCAGTTGATTGCGACCCCGGTGACTCCCAAGCGCGTCAAAGAGGAACTCGAAGGGGCGAAGCAGTATTTCCATTATCGCGATCGCTGCCTCTACTGCGACATGATTGCGCAAGAGCGCGAGAGCGGCACGCGGGTGGTGTGTGAATCGGAACATGGCATTGTCCTGGCGCCCTTTGCATCGCGGTTTCCGTTCGAACTGTGTCTGTTGCCGAAACGCCACTCCTGCGATTTTGGGAGCACAACGGCTGCGGCACTCCAAGACATCGCACGCACCCTGCGACAGATGCTGACCTCGCTCAAGCAGACGTTAGCGAATCCTCCCTACAACTACATCGTGCATACCGCCCCCTTCCGGCGGCCCACCAGCACGCGCGCCCACTACTGGCGGACGATCAAAGAGGACTACCACTGGCATCTGGAAATTATGCCGCGCCTCACGCGTATGGCTGGCTTCGAGTGGGGGACGGGCTTTTACATCAACCCCACACCGCCGGAAGACGCGGTGACCTATTTACGCGATCAACAACCACAGGAACGCCATGGCACTCACTGAGCCTCGGAAGGGGACCAATGATATTGCGAACGTTGCCTCGGAGTCGGAGTTACGCCGCGATGTCGTGACCGGCCGCTGGGTGATCATCAATACCTCGCATCCCAGCCGCGTCGGCGATTTTGAGTTTGAGTCCGCCGACGTCAAAGGCACAGGGACCTGTCCCTTCTGTCCTGGCAATGAAGCCATGACGCCTCCCGAAGTCTATGCCGAGCGGCCCAGCGGGGGACAGCCGAACGGTCCCGGCTGGACGCTACGCGTCGTGCCCAACAAGTTTCCCGCCCTGCAGATCGAAGGAGACTTGCAGCGGCGCGGGATCGGTATCTTTGATATGAGCCGGGGGGTGGGCGCCCACGAAGTCATCGTCGAATCCACCAATCATCAATGGCAGTTGGCCGATTTGGACGCCCCAGACATTGCGCGGACGTTGCACGCGTACCAACTGCGCTCCAGGGAACTGCGCGGCGACCAGCGCCTCAAATACGTGCTCATTTTCAAAAATCACGGGGTGGCTGCCGGCGCATCGCTCGAGCATACGCACTCGCAACTCATCGCGCTGCCCGTGGTCCCCATCCGTGTTGCCGACGAACTCAACGGCTGCGCACAACACTTTGAGTATCGCGACCGCTGCGCCTACTGCGATGTCCTGCATCAAGAGTTGGAGGCGCGCGAGCGTGTGGTCTGCGAGACGAGCGCCTTTGCTGTCTTTGCGCCGTATGTGTCTCGTTTCCCGTATGAGCTCTGCATCCTCCCCAAATTCCACCGCGCGGATTTTCTCCTCGTGCCTGACGATGAGTTGCAGGATTTGGCGCGTGCGTTACGCGAGGCCCTGCGGCGGCTGCGCTCGGCGCTCAAGAATCCGGCCTACAATTTTATTCTGCACACCGCGCCGATCGAAGAGGGGAACCGCGAGGATTACCACTGGCACTTTGAGCTGATGCCGACGCTGAGGCAGGTGGCCGGCTTCGAGTGGGGAACGGGCTTTTACATCAACCCCACACCGCCGGAACTGGCGGCGGAAGACTTGCGTAACGCCTCCATTTGACAGTTCATCCCAAACGTGTTATACTAACAAACTGATACTAACCTCAACTACTACCAGGAGTTAGCCGCATGGCCATTCGTGTCGGGATCAATGGCTTTGGACGGATTGGGCGCAATGTCTTGCGGGCAGGCCTGCCACGACGCGACATCCAGTTTGTGGCGGTCAACGACTTGCCCACGCCGACGGCAACGCTGGCGCACCTCTTGAAGTACGACTCCATCCTCGGCCGCTTTGAGGGAGAGGTCAAGGCGCTGCCCAACGCCATACGCGTCAATGGCCAGGAACTCAAGGTCCTCACGCACAACGATCCAGCGGAGATTCCCTGGGGCGATCTGGGTGTTGCGATCGTCATCGAGTCCACCGGCGTATTTACCGAGAAGGAGCAAGCCGCGAAGCACTTGGCCGGTGGCGCGCAGAAGGTCATCATCACCGCGCCAGCGAAACACGAGGACATTACGATTGTCCTCGGCGTCAACGAGCAGATGTATGATCCCGACACACACCACGTGATCTCGAACGCCTCGTGCACGACGAATTGCGTGGCCCCCATGGCGAAAATTTTACATGAACGGTTCACGATTCGGCGGGGCCTCATGACCACGATCCACTCCTACACCAATGATCAGCGCGTGCTGGACTTAGCGCACAGCGATCTGCGCCGCGCACGCGCGGCAGCGCTCTCCATGATTCCGACGACGACGGGCGCGGCCAAGGCCATCGGGCTGGTCCTCCCGGCGCTCAAAGGCAAGCTCGATGGCCTGGCGATCCGCGTACCCACGCCGAACGTCTCGGTCATTGATTTGACCGTGGACGTGGCGAAGGCCACGACGAAGGAGGAGGTCAACGCGACCTTCAAGGCCGCCGCGGCCGGACCGCTGAAGCGGTATCTGGAGTACTGTGAAGAGCCGCTCGTCTCCAAAGACTTTAACGGCAGCGACAAGTCGTGCAGCTTTGATGCGGCGCTGACCTACCTTGTGGACGGGACGCTCATCAAGACCTTCGGCTGGTACGACAACGAGTGGGGCTATTCCAACCGCGTCGTGGATCTCATCGAATATATCGCGGCGAAGCGGCCCGCCAAAGCAGCGACTGTCGCCAAGGTCTAGCATGCCGACTGCCACCAGCACGAAACAGACGCTGCGCGATGTGGCGCTTGCTGGCCAACGCGTCCTCATACGGGTGGACTTTAACGTCCCGCAAGATGCCAGCGGGCGCATTACCGATGACACCCGCATTCGCGAAAGCCTTCCGACGATTCAGTACGCCATCCAGCAGGGAGCGAAGGTCATTCTCATGAGCCATCTGGGGCGGCCGAAGGGGGGCCCTGATCCCACGGTGCGACTGGACCCCATCGCCAAACGCTTAGGTGAGCTCCTGCATCGTCCGGTGCAGAAGGCGGATGACTGTGTGGGGCCAGCCGTGACGACGCACGTGCAACGGCTCAACGCTGGCGACGTGCTGGTGTTGGAAAACGTCCGCTTCCATGTGGAGGAAGAGCGAAACGATCCAGCGTTTGCCAAGGCGTTGGCCAGCCTCGGTGACCTCTACGTCAACGACGCCTTTGGCTCAGCCCACCGCGCGCACGCGTCCACGGCAGGGGTGGCCCACTATCTTCCCGCCGTGGCCGGGCTCCTCCTCGAGAAAGAAATTCGTTTCTTCGAGCAACTCCTCAACCATCCGGCTAAACCGTTCATCGCGATCTTGGGTGGCGCAAAAGTTTCGGATAAAATCGGCGTCATCACGAACCTCCTCGAGCGCGTGGATGGAATGCTCATCGGCGGCGCGATGGCCTACACGTTTCTCAAGGCCCAGGGTGTAGCGGTTGGGACATCGAAGGCGGAAGAGGACAAAGTCATCGTCGCCAAAGCACTGCTCGCCAAGGCTGCGGCCAAACCGTGCGCGTTGCAGTTGCCGGCGGATCACGTGATCACGACCGATCTCAACCATCCCCGTGCGCGACAGATCACGTCAGACGCCGCGATTCCCGATGGGTGGCTGGGCGTGGACATCGGACCCAAAACGCGCGCTGCGTTCCTCCGCGCACTGGCAACGGCCAAGCTCGTGGTGTGGAACGGCCCGGTCGGCGTGTGCGAAGTCCCACCCTTTTCTGAGGGCACACGAGCGCTCGCACAATGCTTAAGCGACCGCGCGGAGCAGATCACGACGGTGATCGGTGGTGGCGATACCGGTGCGGCCCTCGCGCACCTGGGCCTGGCCGCGCGCATGGCGCATGTCTCGACAGGCGGGGGCGCCTCCCTCGAGTATCTCGAGGGGAAGGTGTTGCCTGGCATCGCGGCGTTGCAGGATCGCTAACGTGACATGCGTCGCCTGCTGATTGCCGGCAACTGGAAGATGTGCAAGACAGGGCGAGAAGCGGTCGCGTTCGTCGAGGCCGTTCGACGCCTCCTCACCGCGCAGCAGTTGGAAGCGGTCGAGGTGGCCATCTGCCCGTCGTTCGTCGCGCTGACGGAAACAGCCCACGCGCTCAAGGGCAGCGGGATCGCGTTAGGCGCGCAGGACCTGTACTGGGAACCTGAAGGCGCCTACACTGGCGAGGTCTCAGCAACGATGCTGATGGCAGCAGGATGTCAGTATGTCATCATCGGTCACTCGGAGCGTCGGCAATCTTTTCACGAGACGGATGCGACGGTGAACAGGAAAGTCAAAGCCGCCCTGGCTGCGGGGCTCACGCCAATCATGTGCATCGGCGAAACCTTGGAGGAGCGCGACCGCAACCAGACGTTTACGGTGTTGGAGCGACAGCTTGCACAAGGATTGGCAGGACTCAGCGCGCCACAGGTGAGCCAGATGGTCATGGCCTATGAGCCGGTGTGGGCGATTGGCACCGGCAGGAACGCGACCTCAGCGCAGGCGGATGAGGCGCATCGGATGATTCGCGGATGGATCAAGGAGCATCTAGGAGGCGACGCGGCAGAGCACGTGCGCCTTCAGTACGGGGGCAGCGTCAAGCCGGAGAATGCGGGCGAGCTGTTGTCACTGCCTGATGTGGACGGTGCGCTCGTCGGGGGAGCGAGCCTGGATCCATCGAGTTTCGCAGCGATCATCGAGGCCGGGCGGAAAGCGGTCTCTGCGCACGCAGGGGGGAGGACCTAGGTGGTGTTTGGCCTGGTGTTGACGATCCACATCTTCGTCTCGTTCATCCTCATCGCCGTCATCTTGCTGCAAGCGGGGAAGGGCGGCTTAGCCGAAGCGTTTGGAGGAGGAGTGGCCCAGTCCATCCTTGGCACCTCAGCGGGCACATTTCTCACGCGAGCGACTGCGATCTGTGCCGTGGTGTTCATGGTGACCTGCATCAGTCTGACCATCCTCTCGTCGCGACGGGGAGGCTCACTGCTGGATCCGGCGCGTCTTGGCTCCACCGTGCCTGTGCCGCTTGCCCCGCAGGCTGTGCCGGCTGCGCCCACCGCGCCCTCGATGGAGAGCGAAGGAGATTCCCAGCGGACAGACCACGCTCCGTAACTCCAGCTAGATATTCACGGCCCTCCCACCACAGGGAGGGCTTGTTGTGTCTCGCGATGGTGGCCCTCCTCGGTTGTGGCAGGCCCGCGTCACAAGGAGCGCTCCCTGGCGCAACGGCCGATCCCACACCGACGATGGGCGACACCCTGGTGGTTGGTTCCATCGGTGATGCGCGCACCCTGATTCCCATTCTCGCCTCGGATAGCGCCTCAGCCGACATCTGCGGCTTGGTCTTCAATGGCCTGGTCAAGTACGCGCCTGATTTAACCCTCGTCGGCGACTTGGCCGAACGGTGGGACATTGAAGACGGGGGACTCGTCATCGTGTTTCATCTGAGGAAAAACGTCCGCTGGCATGATGGCGTTCCCTTCACCGCCCGCGATGTGCAGTTTACGTACGACAAGCTCATTGACCCTCACGTGCCCACGCCGTACAGCGGTGATTTCGAGCGGGTGAAGTCGCTGACCGTCCTCGACGACTACACGGTGGAGGTGCGCTACAAGGAACCGTTTGCCCCGGGCTTGGCCAGTTGGGGGATGTGGATCATGCCGAGGCATCTGCTCGAGGGTGTGGACTGGCAGACATCGCCCGTGGCGCGCCAGCCCGTCGGCACCGGGCCGTACCGTTTCCGACGCTGGAAGACGGGCGAGTTCATCGAGTTGGTCGCCAATCCTGACTACTTCGAGCACCGACCCCACCTGGATCGCTACCTCTATCGCATCATTCCGGATCAAGCGACGATGTTTCTTGAACTCTCGACCCAACAGGTTGATCTGAGTGGCGTAACCCCGTTGCAATATCGTCGGCAGATCGCCACATCTTTTTTCCAAACGTACTACCGTCCCTTTCGGTATCCCTCCTTCGGCTACACTTATGTGGGCTACAACCTGAAGGATCCGAAGTTTGCTGATAAACGCGTGCGCCAGGCGCTGAACTCCGCGATCAATAAAGAAGAAATTATTGAGGGCGTGCTGTTGGGTTTGGGGCGCGTTTCCACCGGCCCGTTTCCACCAGAATCCTGGGCCTACAATGCTGACATCAGCCCAGCGCCGTATGATCCCGAACGCTCGCGTACGCTGTTAGCTGAGGCTGGATGGCGCGATACCGACGGTGATGGCTGGCTAGATCGCGCGGGCACGCGCTTTGCGTTTACGCTCCTCACGAATCAGGGCAATGAGCCGCGGCAAAAGGCTGCGGAAATCATCCAGCGACGATGGCGCGAGATCGGTATTGATGTGGAGATTCGCGTGGTGGAGTGGAGTGTGTTCATCGCGCAGTTTATCCACACCAAAAACTTTGAGGTGATTTTGTTGGGTTGGGCTTTGTCGCGCGATCCCGATGTGTTCGACATCTTTCACTCCTCGAAGACGAAACCGGGCGAGTTCAACTTGGGCAGTTACCAGAACGCGGAGGTGGATCGCTTAATCGTTGAGGGCAGGCGGACCTTTGATCAGGCGCAGCGCACGGCCATCTACCGACGGATCCACGCCCTCATCTATGAGGATCAACCCTACACGTTCCTCTATGTGCCGGATGCCCTCCCCCTCGTGCACGCGCGTTTTCGCAACGTGATCCCCTCGGTGATCGGCCTCGGCTACAACCTCATTGACTGGTACGTCCCCCTCGAGGAACAACGCTACAGCCACTGGAGATTGCAGCCATGATGGCCTATCTGTGGCGACGAGGAATCAGCGTCCTCCCTCTCTTGTTCGGGATTACGCTGATCTCCTTCCTCGTGATTCATCTCACCCCCGGGACACCGACGGAGATGCTGACGGAACTCAATCCGAAGGTCTCCCTTGAAGCGCGGCAGCGCCTGAACGAGATCTACGGACTGGATCAGCCGTTACACGTGCAGTATGGACGGTGGCTCAAGCGATTCGTGACGTTCGATTTCGGGCGCTCGATGGTGGGGGACCAGCAGCCGGTCATGCAGAAGATCGCCGAGCGCATGCCGATTACGCTGACGATTAACGTGCTGTCGCTGCTCCTGATTCTCCTCATCGCGGTGCCCATCGGCGTGTGGGCCGCGGCGCGTCCCCAGGGCGTCTTCGATCAAGCGACCACCATCCTCGTGTTTCTGGGATTTTCCATGCCCACATTTTGGTTGGCGCTCCTCCTCATGCGTTGGTTCGGCGTCCAACTGCAATGGTTACCAGTGTCCGGTCTCCATCGTATTGGCTATGAGGCGATGGGACGTGGGGCGCAGTGGGTGGATTTGGGACGGCACTTGCTGCTCCCTGTGTGTGTGTCGGCGTTTACCAGTTTGGCTGGCATCTCTCGCTACATGCGGAGCAGCATGGTGGAGGTGCTGCAGCAAGACTACATTCGCACCGCGCGCGCGAAAGGGCTCGCGGAACATCACGTCTTATTCCGCCATGCGATGCGGAATGCCTTGCTCCCCATCATCACCATTCTCGGTCTCTCCGTGCCGGGCCTCATTGGCGGCAGCGTCATCTTTGAAACCATTTTTTCGATTCCCGGCTTAGGACGGCTAGCATTTGAGTCAGCCATGGCGCGTGATTATCCGATGATCATGGGATTTCTCACGATCGGCGCCATCATGACACTCATTGGTAATTTGTTAGCCGACGTGGCGTATGCGTATGCCGATCCGCGCATCCGCGTGGAGAGCCAGCGATGAAATCGGCGATCTTCTGGGTGCGACTGGGTGGAGGGTTTCTCGTGATCCTTGCCGTGTTAGCCGTCGCAGCACCACTGGTCTCCACCCATGATCCGCGCGCCATCAATCTCCCTGAAGCGCTGCTGCCGCCCTCATCGGTCCACTGGTTCGGCACGGACAGTTTGGGACGCGACGTGTTCAGCCGCCTCCTGTTTGGTGCGCAGATCTCCTTGCTGATTGGACTGGGAGCGGTCGGTCTGACGCTGTGGATCGGTACCGTCTTGGGATTGCTGGCTGGTTGGTTCGGCGGATGGATTGACGCAGTCATCATGCGCATTGTGGATATCATGCTCTGTTTCCCATCCCTCTTTCTCTTACTGGCGATCATTGCCATGGTGGGTCCGAGCCTCACGAGCATTATTCTCATTATTGGGCTCACGGGCTGGATGACGGTGACGCGGCTGGTGCGCGCTGAAGTGCTCAGTCTCAAGGAGCGTGAATTCATTCAGGCCGCACGGGTTTTGGGTCTGCGTGCACCGCAAATTATGTGGCGGCACCTCTTGCCCAATGCACTCGCGCCGGTGTTGGTCAGTGCGACGCTCGGTGTGGGGACAGCCATCTTGATCGAATCATCGTTAAGTTTTCTTGGGTTGGGTGTGCAGCCGCCAGTCCCAAGTTGGGGGAATCTGTTGATGGATGCGAAGGGCACGCTGGGTGTGGCCTGGTGGCAAACGCTCTTTCCAGGGCTGGCGATTTTGTTGACGGTCTTAGCCTTTACCGTAGTGGGCGAAGGATTACGGGATCTCTCGAGGCGTTCCTGATGCTGGACATTCAACATCTCACCATCGAGTTCGCGACGCGGACAGAGCGTGTGTGTGCCGTCAATGACGTCTCATTGAGCATTGGTGCTGGCGAGATGCTGGGGCTGGTCGGTGAGTCGGGGTCTGGCAAAACCACGCTGGGGTTGGCCGTCACACGGTTATTACCGGAACCGCCGGCGATCATTCGTCAAGGAGCCGTCCATTTTCAGGGACGCGATTTGCTCCAGCAACCGTTACGGACACTCCACCGCGTGCGCGGTGGCGACATTGCGTACGTGTTTCAAGAGCCCGCAACATCCTTGAATCCCGTGCTGACGGTGGGCCGACAGCTCGTGGAAATGCTCGAGCTCCATACCGCACAGCGGGGACGTGCTGCGCAACAAGCGGCCATGGGGCTCTTGCAGCGCGTCGGCATCCCAGCGGCTGAGGCGCGGTTGCGCAGTTACCCGCACGAACTCTCAGGCGGGACGAAACAGCGCATCATGATTGCGATGGCCATCGCGTCGCAACCACGGCTCCTCATTGCTGATGAACCGACGACCGCCTTGGATGTAACCCTCGAACGGCAAATAGTCGCACTCCTCAAACAACTACAGCGCGATTTCAGTTTGAGTATGCTCGTGATCAGTCACAATATTCATTTGATACGCCAGCTGGCTGACCGCCTCGCGGTCATGTGGCAGGGACAGATCGTTGAGGTCGGTCCGGCTCAGCGCGTGCTCCAGCAACCGCAACACGACTACACGAAGCATTTGCTCGCAGCGCAGCCGCGCGTGGCAGGATTGGCGGGTGGCGCATGAGCGAGTTACTGCTCGAATTGCGCGGTGTCACCAAGCAGTTTCCGTATCGCAGCGGTCCGCTGCGTCGTGTGGTGGGGCAGATTGCGGCGGTACGTGGCGTTGATCTCGCCATTCAATCGGGAGAAATCGTGGGTCTCGTGGGGGAATCTGGTTGCGGCAAATCCACATTGGCGAAACTCATCACACAGCTCGAGCCCGTGTCAGCAGGACGCATTGCCTATCGCGGCCAGTCCTTCACGAATGGCCATGCGTCCTTAGCCATGCACCGCGAAATTCAACTCGTCTTTCAAGACCCCACGAGTTCGTTGAATCCGCTCCAGCGGGTTGGTGCGACGTTGCGTGAGCCGTTGCGGTTACATCGGCTGGTGTCCTCAGCAGGTGCGTGCGATGAGGCGGTCGAGCGCCTGTTGGCCATGGTAGGCCTTCCGCAATCGTATCAGCGGAGATTCCCGCGCGAACTCAGCGGGGGAGAACGTCAGCGTGTGGCCATTGCCCGTGCGCTAGCCGTCGAGCCCAAGCTGTTGATCCTCGATGAGCCGGTGGCTTCCCTGGACGTTTCGATTGGTGCCCAAGTGTTGGAACTGCTGCGGCGGCTGCAACAGGAGCGTCAACTGGCCTATCTGCTCATCTCGCATGACCTGCGGGTGATTGGCTCGATGTGCCAGCGCATCGCCGTCATGTATTTGGGTCGGATCGTTGAAGAAGCCCCCGCCGCACACCTGTTCCGGCAACCGGCCCATCCGTACACTGAACTCCTCCTCGAGTCCGCAGGCCTGCGTCACGCAGGGATCGAGGATCAGGGGGAACTGCCTTCACCGCTGCATCCTCCGTCAGGGTGCGCCTTTAGGACGCGCTGCCCCCTGGCTCAACCCCGATGCACGGAGGAGAACCCTCTGCTGCTCGAAAAGGCATCGGGGCGGTTTGTGGCTTGTCATTTTCGGCCTTAACCGCTATAATATATAGTTTACGATGCCGCAACTAGTTACGTGGCCTGCCGTTGTGCTGGCGTTCATTCCGCTCTTCGTCGCGGTGGACCCATTTGGGTTGCTCCCCGTGTTTGTGGGGTTGACGCGGCGTCTGACACCGCAGGAGCGGAGGATAGTTGTCCGCCAGTCACTCGCCACCGCCTGCGGAGTGGCCGTGGCGTTTCTCTTTGTGGGCCGGTATCTCTTGCAGGTGTTGGGGGTGACGGTGGGCGATTTCATGATTGCAGGAGGGTTGCTCCTCTTCATCTTGGCTGTCCTGGAGCTGGTCAATCCGAAGGGGACGCTGGCAACGATCGCCGGCGATGTCGGAATCGTCCCACTCGGGGTGCCGCTCATCGTGGGCCCGGCGGTGTTGGCGACGCTGGTGTTGCTGACGAATAGTGTGGGTCTCGGTCCGACGCTGATCGCGCTGGTCCTCAACATCGCACTCGTCGGCGCGATGTTTTGGAGTGCGGAGCAGCTCATGCGTTGGCTGGGCGAAGGCGGCAGCAAAGTCCTCTCGAAAATTGCGAGCCTCCTGTTGGCAGCGATTGGCGTGATGCTGGTCCGTCGAGGACTGGAATTTATCGGCTGGTTGCGTCCCCTCGGATGAAGGAGCCGGCGGCCATGGCTGTGGTGCAGACGAATCGCTCGACATGGCAGGTCGGTGCGCATACCTTGACCTCGCGGCTCATCCTCGGGACCGGCAAGTATGCCTCGTTCCAACTCATGCGCGAGGCGCTGGAGGCCTCCGGCACTGCAATGGTGACGGTGGCTGTACGGCGCGTCAACCTCTCGCATCCTCAGGAGGAGTCGCTCCTGGACTACCTGGATCGCGCCAAATACACCGTCCTGCCGAACACCGCTGGCTGTTACACCGCGGAGGAGGCGATTCGCACCGCGCGGCTGGGCCGTGAGGCGGGATTGTCTGAGCTCGTCAAACTGGAAGTCATCGGCGACGACAAGACATTACTCCCAGACACCGAGGCGTTGCTCGAGGCGACGCGCGTGTTGGTCAAAGAGGGCTTCATCGTCATGCCCTACACGAATGACGATCCGATCATGGCGAAAAAATTGGCAGACGCAGGAGCGGCGTGTGTGATGCCGTTGGCCGCGCCCATCGGATCCGGTCAGGGCATACTCAACCCGTTGACGATTCGGTTCATCCTCGAGGCGGTGCAGGTGCCGGTTATCGTGGATGCAGGCGTGGGGACCGCGTCCGACGCGGCAGTGGCGATGGAACTCGGCGCCGATGGTGTGTTGATGAACACCGCGATTGCCGGTGCCAACGATCCGGTCAAGATGGCGCACGCGATGCGACTGGCGGTGGAGGCCGGACGCTTGGCGTATGAAGCGGGTCGGATTCCCAAGAAACCGTACGCGGCTGCCAGTAGCCCGATGATAGGACGCATCGCGTAAATTTTCCGCACATGGCCTGGGAAGGCTTGCACCTCTTTTGGAAACAGATCCTCCTCGGCTGCTACGCCGTGCTGGCGGTGCTGCGTGGCGTCGTTATGCTGCTGCGACCACGGATGGTTTTGGATATTTTCCGGAAGACCGGCCAGCGCATCGTGGCAGGGTCTTTTCGGCTCGTGGGACGCACGATGCCACGGATGGATCCTGCGCAGCAAATCTTGGTCGTGCGGATTTTGGGTGGGTTAAGCCTGCTCGGTGCCGTGGCACTGCTCTGGTGGGTGGTAAAGTAACACGATGACACAGCCAACAACTTATCACATCGCGGTGATTCCTGGCGACGGCACAGGGCCTGAAGTCATGCGTGAGGGCCTGAAGGTGCTGCAGGCCGTCAGTGCGCTCAGCGGATTTCGCTGCGACCTGCACCGCTACGATTTCGGCGGCGAGCGGTATCTCAAAACCGGCGAGGTCTTGCCAGACTCAGCCGTGGAGGAATTCCGTCGGATGGATGCCATCTACCTCGGTGCGGTGGGGCATCCCGATGTGGCGCCAGGCATCCTCGAGCGGGGGTTGCTCCTCAAAATTCGTTTCGGGTTAGATCAGTACATCAACCTGCGGCCGGTGAAACTGTATCCTGGCGTTGACACGCCCCTCAAGGACAAAGGCCCCGACGACATTGATTTTGTCGTCGTGCGCGAGAACACCGAAGGACTCTACGTCGGTGAAGGGTCCTTCGAACGCAAAGGCACACCGCAGGAAGTCGCGCTGCAAATTAGTCGCAACACACGTCCAGGGGTGGAGCGGTGCATCCGATTCGCGTTTCACTACGCCCAAACGCATGGACGGAACAAGGTCACCTTCTGCGGCAAGACGAATGTGCTGAACTATGCCCACGATTTGTGGCAGCGCGTGTTTAGCGACGTGGCGAAGGACTTTCCTCGTATCACGACCGATTACGCCCACGTTGATGCGGTCTGCATGTGGATGGTGAAAAATCCGGAGTGGTTTGACGTGATCGTCACTGATAACATGTTTGGCGACATCATCACCGACTTGGGTGCCATGATTCAAGGGGGGATGGGCATCGCGGCCGGTGGCAACTTGAATCCCGAAGGCGTCTCGATGTTTGAGCCGATCGGCGGCTCAGCGCCAAAGTATACAGGCAAGAACACGATCAATCCGCTGGCCGCCATTGCCGCGTGCGGCATGATGCTCGATACCCTTGGAGCCCATGAGGCGGCACAGTGGGTTGACGGGGCCATCGCGCGTGTGGTGAAAGAAAAGTTGAAGAGTCTTGCGGCTGGTCAGATGGGGTATTCCACATCGGCAGTGGGCGACATGATCGTCAAATTGCTTAATGCCAAAGTAGGGGCACGGGTGCGCGCATGACACGGCGCAACGCGTTGAATGTGGCCGTCGTCGGAGCGACCGGTGCTGTGGGGAGCGCAATGCTCCGCGTCTTGGAGGAGCGACGATTTCCCATCAAGCGCCTCGTGCCACTGGCTTCAGCGCGCTCGAGAGGAAAACGCCTCCACTTTCACGGCCAGTCGTATCGCGTCGAGCCGTTGAGCGCACAGGCCTTCGATGGGATTGACCTCGCCTTGTTTAGTGCCGGGGCGTTGCGTAGCCTCGAGTTTGCTCCAGCAGCCGCTCGACGTGGCGCAGTGGTCGTGGATAACTCGAGCGCCTTCCGCATGGATCCCGACGTGCCGCTCGTCGTGCCCGAGGTCAATCCGCAGGCGCTGGCCTCGCACAACGGGATTATCGCCAATCCCAATTGTTCCACGATCATCCTGGTCATGGCGTTGAAACCATTGCACGATGCTGCGCATCTGCGCCGTGTCGTGGTCACCACGTTTCAATCCGTCTCTGGCGCCGGAGCCAAGGCGATGTATCAACTCATCACCGAAACCACAGCGCTGGTGCAGCGACTGCGACTCACACGGGGTGGTGACGTCGCGAGGAAACTCGTCGGCTTCCATCCTCACGTGCAGGGCAGGGCGACTCGTGTGTTGCCAGCCCAGATTGCGTGGAATATCATTCCGCAGATTGGCTCGTTTGCCGACGAGGATTACACACAGGAAGAGTGGAAGATGGTGCATGAGACACGGAGAATCTTGAGCGAGCCAACGCTGCCCGTGGTGGCCACGTGTGTGCGCGTACCGGTGTTGATCGGCCATGCCGAGTCCGTGGTGGTGGAATGTGCACGAGCCATCAGTCCCGCTCAAGCCAGGGAGCTGCTGCGGAAGGCGCCAGGTCTGCGTGTTGTGGATGACCCGCCGCGTGGAAAATATCCGTTACCGATTGATGTGGCCTCACGCGATGAGGTCTTCGTTGGGCGCATTCGCCGCGATCCGTCAACGGCCAACGGGCTTGCCCTGTGGGTCGTCGGGGATAATTTGCGGAAAGGCGCGGCGACGAATGCGGTGCAAATTGCGGAACTCATTGCGCACAAGGGAGCATAGCTATAGGTGCACACGACCGTGATTGGCAGTTATCCGAAAGTCGCGGAAGAGGCGTACGGCACCACGGTGATCGGCGCCATCAATCGGTGGCAGAAAAAAGCGCTCAGCGATCAGGAGCTGGAACGCGTCTTTCAGGACGTCACGCAACAGGTCATCGCGGAACAGGAATCCCTGGGGCTTGATATCATCACTGACGGCCAGATACGCTGGGAAGATCTGGTGACGTCGGTCGTGAGCCAGTGGAGTAACATTGAGATCAATGGACTCACGCGGTATTTCAACAACAACGTCTACTACCGCAAGCCGATCATCACAGGCAAGCCGCAGCGGAAAGCGCAACGCCTCGTTGACCAGTTCACGGTAGCACGATCGGTTGTGAAACGGGCAACACTCAAAGCGGTCTTGCCTGGACCGTACACCGTTGCTCAACTTGCAGAAGACCGCGCCTTTCGCAATGACGGTTTCTTCCTGCAGGAAATCGCACAGTTGTTGCGACAAGAGGCAGAGGCGTTGCAGCACGCGGGTGCGACGGTCATTCAAATTGATGAACCCGCGCTGGCATTTGGGCAACCCAAATCCCGCGAAGTGCTCTCGGCGCTCCATATGGTCGTAGATAACGTGCAGGCCGCCAAAGTTCTCCAGATCTATTTTGGTCCTCCACAGCTCCCGATCGAGGCATTGCTGGACGCTGAGATTGACGGTGTCGGGCTCGATTTTGTCGAGGCACCGCAGTTAGTGGAGACGATCCAGCGGCTCAAGTGGCCGAAGGACAAGGGGCTTGGCGTGGGATGTATGGATGCGCGCAACACCAAGGTCGAGCGTCCCGCGGCGCTCAAACAACTCTGGAGACGCTTGGCATCAGTCGTTGCTCCGGAGCAGTTGTACGTCAGCCCGAATTGCGGCTTGGAGTTTTTACCGCACGATCGCGTGGTGACGAAGTTGACGACGCTCGTCAGTGCAGCCAGAGAATTTGCCAAAGAGTGCCTTCCATGCTCTTGACCACCTCCGTCGGCAGCTTGCCGAAACCAGACTATCTCCTCACGGCTCGACGTGAGGCGCGGCAAGGCAACATCACGCAAGACGCGCTCCGTCAACTCGAGGAAAAAGCGACGCGCTATTGGGTGGAGTTCCAGGACAAGCTCGGCATTGATATCATCGTGGATGGCGAGCAATACCGTGGGGATATGGCCGCGTACTTTGGCGAGCATCTGGACGGTTTTGCGACGAGTGGATTGGTGCGTTCCTATGGCAACCGCTACTATCGCAAGCCCATCGTGATTGGTCCGATCAAGCGTCCAGCGCCGATCACCGTCGGGTGGTGGCAATTTGCGCAGTCGTTGACCACAAGGCCAGTCAAGGGGATGCTCACCGGTCCGTACACCATCATGGACTGGTCGTTTAACGAGCACTACTCGTCAAGGCGGGATGTGGCGTTGGCTGTCGCCGATGTCTTGCACGAGGAAGCCGTGGATTTGGAGCGTGCGGGTGCCACGTACATTCAAGTGGATGAACCCGCCGTCTCGACGCGACCCGAAGAACTCGAGTTGGCGATTGAAGCGCTGGGCCGCGTGACCCAAGGACTCAAAGCAAAAACGATCACGCACATCTGCTATGGCGATTTTACGACGATCTATCCGAAGATGCTTGAGTTACCGGTAGATCAGATTGACTTGGAGTTGAAGAACCGTAACTTTGAGCTACTCGCACTCTTCCGCAAGCATCCCTTCACAAAAGAGCTCGGCTGCGGTGTCGTGGATGTGCACAGCCATCGCATCGAATCCGTCGAGGAAGCGGTCGAAGGGTTGGAGCGCGTGCTCGAGGTGATTCCACCAGAGCGCGTGTACGTGGATCCGGATTGCGGATTGAAGACGCGCAGTGTCGAGGAAGCGGAGCAGAAGCTGCGCATCGTTGTGGAAGCTGCGCAGCGCGTGAAAGCCAACCTTGGAAAACGCCACGCAACGGGACCAAGATCGCGGTAGCTGTTCGATGACTCGCATCACTCCTGAGGCCATTCGGGCAAAGAAAGCACGCGGTGAGCGCATTACGATGCTGACCGCCTACGACTATTCGCTGGCGGCATGGGTGGACCGTGCAGGCGTAGACATTATGCTGGTCGGTGATTCGTTGGGGATGGTCGTGCTGGGCTATGAAACCACCGCCCCTGTCACGATGGCCGAGATGCTCCCACATGCGCAGGCCGTTGGTCGCGCGGTTCAACGTGCCCTCGTCGTGGGGGATCTGCCGAAGGCAGCGCTCGACAGCTCGCCGCGTGAGGTGCTCGCGTGCGCGCAGCAGTTCCTCGAGGCCGGCTGTGGGGCCGTGAAGCTGGAATGGCGCGCGAACGCTCCAGAGCTTGCGCGTCACCTCATCACCGCTGGCATCGCAGTCATGGGCCACGTGGGCCTCACCCCACAGGCCGTGAGTGATCCAACCCAGTTTCGTGTGCAAGGGAAAACCGCGCACGAAGCTCGCCAGATTCTTGACGCGGCGGACACGCTGGAGGCGGTGGGGTGCTTCAGTCTCGTCGTGGAATGTGTGCCAGCGGAAGTCGCACAGCTCATCACGCAGCGGCTCAGCATCCCCACGATTGGGATTGGCGCCGGCGCAGCGTGCGATGGGCAAGTCTTGGTGTTGCACGATCTCTTGGGACTCTACCCTCGGTTGACGCCAACGTTCGCCAAGCAATACGCGCACCTAGGGGAGACGGTCGTGCAGACGGTCCAGGCGTTTTGTGCGGATGTGCAGGCACAACGGTTTCCAGCAGCAGCGCACACGTTTCATCTGCCACCATCGGAAGCGGAGCAACTCCGTGCGCTCATCGCCGAACCGCATCGTCTGAGGACTTAGCATGGCGTCAGCGAATGGCTACTATCCAATCTGCCTCGCCCTGACAGGCCGACCGTGCCTCGTCGTCGGTGGCGGGCGGGTCGCGCAGCAAAAAATCACAACGCTCCTTCGCTATGGCGGTGACGTGACCGTCGTCAGTCCGACGTTGACACCACGCGTGCGCCGCTGGGCTCGGCAGGGACGTCTCCGTTACCACCGGCGCACCTTTCGAGCGAGTGACGTCACAGGGAAGTGGCTCGTGTACGGAGCCACCGATGATCCGATCACACAGCAGGTCGTGTTTCGCGCGGCACAACGACGGAAAATTTTCGTGAATATCGTAGATGTCCCAACGCTCTGCACCTTCATCGCACCGGCGCAGATTAAGCGCGGCCCCTTGACGATTGCGATTACCACCGGCGGTCGCAGTCCTGGTATGGCTAAGCGCGTGCGCAAAGAGATCCAACGTGTCATCGGCCCAGAGTATGCCGCCTTGACACGGCTCCTCGAGCGCCTGCGGCCAACGATTCGTCAGATCGGTCGCACCCCGCAAGAGCGCAAACGGCTTGTGGATCGGTTGGTGTATGGAGGACTCCTAGAGCAATTGCGTCGAGGCAACCGTCGCCACACCCAGGCCCGGGTGAAACGTCTACTGAAACAGGTGATGGGGAAAAATCTCCCGTGACCCCCTGGATGTTTTGGCACATTGGGTTGACGTTGCTGAGCTACGTCGCATTTTTGCTGGCGTGTGTGAGTGGCGTATTGTTTCTCATCCAGGAACGGCAGCTCAAAGCCAAGCACATGGGGCGGCTGTTTCACTGGCTGCCGCCGCTGGCGAGCTTGGATCGCTTGAATTGCAGAGCGATTGTGTTGGGATTTGCCCTGTTTAGCGGAGGGCTCCTGTGTGGCATCGCAGGGCAGCAACTCACGTTTGGCCGATGGGTGAGTCTGGATCCAAAAGAAGGCCTGGCGTATCTCACGTGGCTTGGGTATGCCGTGCTGCTGACGGTGCGGCTGCTGGCCACGCTGCGGGGACGGAAAATCGCCCTCCTCTCGATTGTCGGTTTTGGGTTGGTCCTCTTGACGTTTGTGGGCATTCACGCGTTGCTTCCGACGTGGCATGAATATTTATAGCTGTGCACCGTGCATGGTGAGCAGGTGAGACGACAGATTATCGTTGTGGGTGTGAACCACAAGACCGCGCCGATTGAGGTGCGCGAGCGACTGGCATTTGCTGGAGAGCACATAGCCAGCGCGCTCCAGCATCTACAGGAGACCACGGGGCTGGAGGAATGCGCGATCCTATCCACCTGCAACCGGGTGGAAATTTACAGCGCGGTGCCAGACAGCGACGGCGTCCTCCCGCGCCTCTACGATTTTTTGGCGCTGCACGGCCAGTTGGGGCGCGCGCAGCTCGATCCCAGCCTCTACACGCAGGTGCAGCCCGCGAGCATCGAGCACCTGTTCCGCGTGGCCAGTGGGCTGGACTCGATGGTCCTGGGCGAAACGGAAATTACCGCCCAAGTCAAAGACGCCTACGCGCTGGCCCACCGCCACGGGGCCGTCGGTAAATTGCTCCACGCACTGTTTCAGCGGGCGCTGCACACGGCGAAAGAGGTGCGCACCCACACGGGCTTGAGTCGCGGGGCCGCGTCAGTGGGATCCGTCGCGGTTGAGCTCGCACGGAAAATCTTTGGCCACCTCCAGCACTGCAACATCTTGCTCCTGGGCGCAGGGGCGGTCAGTGAGTTGGTGTTGAAGCATTTGGTGGATCGCGGAGCCACGCACGTGACGATCGCGAATCGCTCCCTCGAACAGGCCGTGGGCTTAGCTGAGAAATATCGTGGCCGTGCCACGGGCCTCAGCCGCTCACACGAGGAGCTGGTCGAAGCGGATGTGGCGATTACTGCGACGGCGACGTCGCACCACGTGCTGACCGCTGAGGCGATCGCGCACCTGATGAAAGCGCGGCGCCAGCGGCCGCTCTTTTTGGTGGACCTCGGTGTCCCACGGAACATCGAGCCAGCGACGAGCGCGCTGGAAAACGTCTACCTCTACGACATTGATGACCTGCAGAGTGTCGTCGCCGACCATCGGCAGGAGCGCGAACAGGCGGTGGCCCAGGCGACGGCCATCGTCCAGCGCAAAGTCCACCACTTCATGGAGTGGTTTGAGCATGTCACTGAGGATGACGTACCGCCTGGGGACGCGCGGGAGCCTGTTAGCCAGACGGCAAGCTGAACTGATTCGCGAGCAACTCGGACACTGCGCACCCGATGTTGAGTGGACGATCGTTCCGATCACGGCCTCCGCAGATCAGCGGCCGGAGGCTCCGCTCGCGACCATCAGTGGCGAAGGGATCTTTGTCAAGGAATTAGAGCACGCGCTCCTCCGCGACGACATTGATCTCGCAGTCCACAGCTTGAAAGACATTCCACTCGAGGGATCGCCACCAGCGCTTGTGATGGCTGCCATTCCGGAGCGCGAGGAACCACACGATGCCTTGGTGAGTCGCGAGGGGCATCGCCTCATGCAGTTGCCGCACAGGGCGCGCCTCGGCAGTTCGAGTCTGCGACGGCAAAGTCAGTTGTTGCATCTCAGGCCGGATCTGGAGATCGTGCCGATTCGCGGCAATGTGGACACGCGGCTCAAGCAGCTGGAGACGGAGCGGTTGGATGGCGTGGTCGTGGCGGCAGCTGGTCTGATGCGCTTGGGGTTGCAGCATCGCATCAGCGACGTCTTGCACGCGCTCATTCCTGAGCCAGGGCAAGGTGCACTGGCGGTACAGATTCGTCAGGCGGATACGGCACTGCACGAGATGGTGCGCGCCTTGGATGATGCGCCAACACGTCTCGCCGTCGAGACGGAACGCCACGTGTTGCGTGCGTTAGGTGGTGGCTGCCGTGTCCCCATCGGCGCCTTAGCCGAGATACGAGGTGGCACCATGCGATTGCAAGGCGTCGTCGCCAGTCCCGACGGCAAACGCTTGATCCGTCGCGAGGTCATGGGTCCCGCGGAGACTGCCGATCGCATGGCCACACAACTGGCGGAGCAGCTCTGCGTCTCTGGAGCTCGCGAGATTTTGAGTGCCCGTAGCTCAGCTGGATAGAGCATCAGCCTCCGGAGCTGAGGGTCGTGGGTTCGAATCCCTCCGGGCACGCTCTTTGTTCTGTGCTCAAGTTGGCGTAGTTTTCATTATGCTGGGCATGAGCCATATCTGTGCAGCGGAGGAGGTCGCTATGCAGCAGCCATCCGAGATGACGCAGGCGCTTCGAGCCGAGGTCTTCGCGATGACTCCCGCTGAACTCGGCGTTGCACCATCGGCTGAACATCCACAAGTGTGGGGCGTGCTAATGGAAACGGGGGACCCAGAAGGGACGGTCACGTTGTTGGCATTATTGGACGGTACCGTCAGCCTGTATTTTTCAAGCGGAGGCGGCTTCATTGGCGCGGGGGCACATGAGAGCGTTCGTCGTGAGGCATTTGAATTCATTGGGATGGCTGAGCGCTATCTTGATCAGTTAATGAGCGCGCAGACATTTCCCTTGCCGGCTGAGGGCCGAGTGCAGTTCTATGTATTGACATTTGACGGTCCATTGACGGTTGAGGCCGATGAACAACAGGTTGGCGAAGGTCAGCACAAGCTGTCCACGCTCTTCTACGCCGGGCACGATGTGATCACGGCGATACGGCAGCAACAGGAATCGGCGGATAGATAGCAGGGTGATAGATGGGTACGCGCAGCCGAGGCTATGGATGCGTCGCATTAATAGGTGCAGGACCGGGTGATCCAGAGTTGATCACCATCAAGGGATCGGAGTGTCTGCGGCGCGCTGACGTGGTGGTCTACGACCGCCTCGTGGCGCCGGAGTTGGTGGCGAAGGCGCCGAGGCGGGCGAAGCGCATCTACGTGGGGAAAGAACCGGGGAAACCGTTCCAGCAACAGCGGATTAACGCGCTCCTGATCCGCGAAGCGCGTCGAGGCAAGCGCGTGGTGCGTTTGAAAGGCGGCGATCCATTTCTCTTCGGTCGTGGTGGTGAGGAAGCCGTGGCCCTCGCTGGGGCGCGCATCCCCTGTGAAGTCGTGCCAGGCGTCACCAGCGCCTTGGCGGTGCCGGCCTCCGCTGGCATTCCTGTCACGCATCGCGCCCTGGCTTCCTCGGTGAGTCTATTTACCGGCCATGAAGATCCGACGAAACACACCCAACACCGTGACTGGCGATACGCCGCTCGTGGTCGAGGGACGCTGGTATTCTTGATGGGAGTGGCTGAACTCGCGCGCCTTGTGCGCGAGTTGCGACGCGCTGGTCGAGCGCCGACAACACCCTGCGCCGTCATCGCATCGGGGACCCTGCCTCAGCAGCGCACCGTGACAGGCACCTTAGCCACGATTCACCAGCGCGTCACACGCGCCCGCCTCACGCCGCCCGCGGTCGTCGTCGTGGGCGAGGTGGTGCGGTTGCGCGATCAGTTGGATCAACCGCTGGTTGGCAGGCGGATTCTGGTGACGCGTCCTGCGGATCGCGCGAGTGCCTTTGCGCAGCTGCTCGAAGCAGCCGGGGCAGCGGTGGTGCGACTCCCGACGGTGGTGTTGCAACCGCTGCGTGATGAGCGGCGGATCCATGCGGCGCTGCGAGAACTCGCTCGCTATCACTGGCTCCTCTTTACCAGCACCGAGGGGGTGGATCAGTTCATGCGACACGTGCATCACGCGCATGGTACGACACGCGTGCTGCGCCATCTGAAGATTGGGGCCATTGGCACTAAGACGGCAGAGGCCATCGAGCGGCACGGGTTGGGGGTCGCGTGTGTGCCGAAGGCGTTTCATCAGGAAGGACTCTTGAAGGCGTTACGACGTTACGCCTGGCGACGACAGCGGGTGTTGGTCCCACGCGCGTTGCAGGCGCGTATGGTGCTTCCTGAGCAGCTCCGACGCTGGGGCGCGCAGGTGGATGTGCTCCCCCTCTATGAAGCGCAGCCAGCACCGGGGTTGCGTGCGCACGTCCGTCGCTTACTCAGGCAGGAGCCGATGGATGTGGTGACCTTTACCTCCTCCCAGTGCGTGGAACATTTCCTGCATGCCGTGACAGCTCCTGAGCGCCGACGGCTGTTACGCCGAGCTGCCGTGGCGAGTATTGGGCCAGTGACGAGCCGTACCGCACGTGCACTGGGACTCCGCGTGACAATTGAACCACCGGAGGCCACGATCCCGGCGTTCGTCGAGGCCATTACAGCGTGGGCCCGGTCATGAGCTTTCCCGCGACAAGGCTGAGGCGTTTGCGTCAGCAATCCCATCTGCGGGCGTTGATCCGTGAGACGGATGTCGCCAGCGCTCGCTTGATCTTACCCTGTTTTGTGAGACCGGGTCACAATATCAAGCGACCGATTGCCGCACTCCCAGGACACTTTCACTGGTCACCTGATCGTCTCGCGAAGACGCTGGGCAGGGTGCGCCAGCAGGGGATTACCGCGCTCCTCCTCTTTGGATTGCCGCGCCGCAAAGATGCGCGTGCCTCCGAGGCCTACGACCCTCACGGCGCGGTGCAGGAGACCGTGCGTCGTTTGAAAGACCGCGATCCTGCGTTAGTGGTGATGACGGACGTGTGCCT
>CAZWYX010000014.1:0-27931 GCA_964638485.1 uncultured Planctomycetales bacterium
AACACGTAGAGCTCGGTGGCGGGGTCGTGCCAGGCATCAGGCGACAGCCCAGCTTTCTGCGCGCAGAGCTGGCGGAGGAACTCCTCGCGGCTCCAGCCGGTCTCCTCCCACACTTGCGGCAGGAACACGCCAGAGCGGTTGCCGCGCGTGACCACCACGCCGTGCACCTGTGGCTGAATCTCCGAGGGATCGCTGACACGACGCAGCGGCGAGAGCACCGAGACTTCCAGGGTGAGCTGCTTGAGCTCCTCAGCGCTCACCGGTAGAAAGCGTGTGTCTTCAGTGGCCGCGGCAATCGCGTAGTGTTGCACCGCCACGCCGAGGGACCATCGCGGCTCGGTCGTGCCGATGCAGCCACGCAGCTCCTCACCGCGACGGAGCGTGATAAACACCGCTGCCGGCTCAGCCAGCGCAGCCGGCCAACTGGGATCGCTCCGTTCTGAGGGCCGCTCGCGCGTCGTCACGTACGCGACGACGGCCTGGCGAGCTAACCGGAGAAGCCGCGGCGATTCCCCTTGCCAGGCTGGCGCTGCTTCCTCTGCCATCGGCGTGGCTGCGTCTTGAGCCGGAGACGTCAGACGCGAGAAGGCAACCGCTGCGTACCCCACCACGCGGTCGGCTTCGCCTTGCGGCACGTCGGCCGATGTCGCGTAGCGCAACTGGGTCACGCGACTGGCGCCCAGCGCGCGTGCCGCGAGCATGACGGTTTTCACAGCGCCCTCGCCACAAAAAGTGCAGAGCAAGTTGGGCGTGTCCTGCGCCATGAGCGCTACGGAGACGCGATCCACCTCGGCCGCTTCCCCGCTCACCACCGCAGCCAGCGACTGCTGATCTACCCGATGCGCGTCCTGTTCCGTGGGGTAGTGCGAGAGATCAGAAGAGGCGAGCAAGAGACACCGCTTACCCGCGTGCGTGTAGCGCGTGACCAGCGCGGCGAGGGCCTCGCCAATCGCCTGACATGCTGTCAGCTCTGGATTGCCCATCACCAGCGGCACCAACTGAAACTCACCCAGCAGTCGTTGCAGAAACGGGAGTTCGACTTCCAGGGAATGCTCGCCGAGGTGCGGGGGCTCACTCGCGCGGATGAGTGGTGTCTGGCGCGTGAGCCACGCCACCGCCTCGCGATCAATGGGCATGCGGCCGAGCGGTGTGGCAAAGGCCCCGCCAGGGTAGACCGCCGCGCCCTCTAGCGGTGTGCGATGGGCCACGCCGACAAGGATGACGACGTCGAACGGGTGACCGTGGAGTGCGTTCAACGCGCTGGCGGCGACCGCCCCTGAGAAGTCGTAGCCGGCATGCGGCACCAGGAGCGCCACCAGCTCCCCCTCAAACGAGGCCGCAGGCGCCTCAGCGAGCAACTGGTCTACCATCTGCGCCAAACGCTGCGGCTCGCCGGGGTAGAAGAGATCGGCGACGGCGGGCTGTCGGACGCGTTCCTGCGCGCTCGCACCCCAGAGCCCCATGAGCAGCAACCCTCCGATACATCCTGCGAGGAGCAGGTGAACGGGTAACGGTAACCGGTTAACGGGTAACAAGGCGCGATGCGCTGCGACGTCTAGAGCCGGTTTCAGACCCTGGTTGCGTCGCGAGAAGGTCGAGGGGCGCGGCCAGGCCGAGGCGGCGCGACGACGGCGTATCCCGACGGGCGATACGTCGAGGAGCGCCAACGATGGCATGGCCCGGCCATCGGCCTTCGCAGCAGCAACAAGGGTTGTGAAGCCGGCTCTTAGTGTGGTCCGTGCACGATTCACCGTTCACCGTTCACCATCCTCACCCATCCACAATACCCACACGTCTCACTCGCTGGAGGCGCCTCAGGACGACGCAGCACCTCCACCCCCTGCCGAAAGAGTGCGTACGCCCGCTCAAGCACTGTCTCCACCACTTTGATGTCTACGGTAAAAGGAAAGCCCTCGTGGAGCGCGCCCTCTTCAGGCAGGTAGTAGGCAAGGTACGCCTTGCCTTCCGTCGGCAAGCCGTTACGCTCAAGGAGGAGGGTGTAACAATCCATTTGCACTTGGTAGGCGGGATGGATGTTGGGCGCTTTGGAGGCGCGTGTCTTGTGGTCGAGCGGCGCGTAGGTGTTGCCGTTGAGTTGCAGGCAGTCGTCGAGCTTGCCCCAGAGGGTGGCGTTGAGGTCGTGGTCACTCCAACTGAAGGAGGATGGGAGCCGGTCAAGCAAGCGCCCAGGCACCTTGCCGCTTAACAGCGGTGGAAGGGCGCCTGTGGGACGGTAGGTGTTGCAGTAGGCTTTGATTTTGCTGTCCAGCCCCACCGCGATGGAGGCCATCGGTCCTTGGGGACGCTTCATCCCCTTGACCTGGTTGAGCCAGAAACAGCGCGGACACTCGCGCAGGAGATTCAAATTCGCCGGCGAGAGCTTCACCACATGCCTAGTGTACAGCGACAGGCACCGCGCATCAAGTTGAATAGGATTGCACCTTCTGGAACGCAGCCACAAAGAAGCCTTCCATGGTCGCGGTGGGGAGAATGCGGATGGCGCGACGAATGCCTAGCACGAATGTTTTGCCTTCCCAGCGGGCGAGTGGTCGGGCCGTGTTGACGACAGGCACACGGCACGGGATGCTGGTGAGCACGTCGCCGAATCGCTCCAACGCCCAACTGACCACGCCTTCGTTTTCTTCCGGGGCGAAGGTGCACGTGGAGTAGACAAGGGTTCCCCCCGGCTTGAGCGACCGCATGGCGGAGTAGAGCAGCCGCTTCTGTGTGCGGACCATCTCGTGAATCTTGGTGAGTTTCCAGTAGCGGTAGCTCCGAGGATCACGCGTGTCGAACCGCCCTTCAGCGCTGCAGGGGGCGTCCACCAGCACGCGATCGAACACCTCGCCGTACCGCCGCCACACGGTTTCTCCAGGCGAGCGGACGCACTGCACACAAGTGGCTCCCTGCCGTGTGACGTTGGCGAGGAGTTTAGCGAAGCGGGGTTGGATGTTGTCGTTGGCCACCATCGTTCCGTGGTTCTGCATCAACGCCGCCATCTGCGTGGTCTTGCTGCCGGGCGCAGCGGTCACGTCTAACACCATCTCCCCCGGCTGGGGGGCGAGCACGAGCGGCGGCAACATGCTGGAGAGACTCTGCACGTAGAGCTGGCCCCGTTCGTAGACGGCAGTGGCGGTGAGCTCGCGAACGCTGCGATCTTTGAGGAGCAACGCCTCGGCGTACCACGGGACACGTTCCACCTGGAAACCCTCGGTGTGCAGCGCGCGGCGCACCTCCTCCACCGTGGCGCGCAGCGTGTTGACGCGTAACGTCGTGGGGCGCGCGGCGCGAAACGTTTGGAGGGCCGCCTCGGCCACGCGTGGTGGGTAGATGCGCGTGAGCCGCTCCACGAAGAGCTGAGGCAAGAGCGCTGTTGGACGGTTAGTGATGGTGGTCGGTCGCAGGGCGATCGGGCAGTTCGAGTTGCAACGTGGTGTGGGTGATGCCAAACTGACTCCGCAGGAGGTCGTGTAAGCGCTCCAACACCTCCTGGCCGTGCGCCAGATCGTCCACGATGACATGGGCACTCATCGCCTCCAACCCAGAGGTGATCGTCCAGATGTGCGCATCGTGGACGGTCTTGACTCCTGGGACGTGTCGCATCGCCCGCATGACGGTCGGCACATCCAAGTGGGGCGGCGACCCTTCCAGGAGGACGTTGACCGACTGCGAGACGAGTCGCCAGGAGCCCACGAGAATGACTAGGCACACGGCGAGACTCGCGATCGGATCAGCCACACGCCAGCCAGTCGCCCAAATGACCGCACTCGCAATCACCACACTCAGCGATCCCAAGGCATCCGCCATCACGTGGAGGAACGCTCCCTGCAAGTTGAGATTCGAACCTTTGGTGCGAAAGAGCAACCATCCGCAGAACAAGTTGGCCGCGAGTCCCGCGAGGGCGGTGACCAGCATCGGCCCAGCTTTGATCGCTGGCGGGTGGAGGAACCGTTGGAGCGCGTAGTAGCAGATCACCACCACGATGAGCCATAACGCGAGCCCGTTGAACAGCGCGGCCAAAATCTCGGTGCGGTAGTAGCCGTAGGTTTTCGTGCGCGTGGCTGGCCGTCGAGCGAGTTGGAAGGCGAGGAGGGTGAGGCTCAGCGCGGCGGTGTCACTCGCCATGTGCCCCGCATCCGCGAGGAGGGCTAAGCTGTGGGAGTACCACCCCACCACGACCTCAGCCACCATCATGCCGAGGGTGATGGCCACGCCCACCTTTAGCCCGGCTAAGTTGGGGTGACTCGGCGGCGCATGGGAGGCCGTGGTCATGGGCGAGACCCTATACCACGTCGTGTTAGGAGGAGGTGGTCTTCAGCGCGCGATTGTACAACCACGCCAGCACCCACCCTTTGACCGCCCCATCCATCATCGCGTAGCCGGTGAGGACCACCACACTCCCGATGGTGGAGGTCAGGTGGTACCCCGGATAGATCGAGGCCAAGATGACCAGGAGAGACACGCCGTAACTCGGCGAGACCATGTTGAGGAGTCCTACGAACAACGCGCCGAGTCCGCAGAGCGCGGCCATGGCGTAGGCGAAGCCTTTGGGATTGAGTGGCATGGAACACCTCCGTGAACAGCGAAGGGGTCAGTCCCCCAGCGTCGGTGGATGCTCTCCACAAGAAGGGGGTCTGACCCCAGGGTTTTTCTTTAGGAGCGGTGGAGCACGCGATTCTCCACGCGCTTGGCTCGGAAGAATCGCTGGGTAAACTCGCGCGCGCGTTGGGCGTCGTAGGGTTTGCAGGAGAAGATGTTGATGTAGGCGCGGTTCCACGCTTCGGAGAAATGGCCGGTGATGGAGCTCGTCTCGATGAACTGCAGCAGCGAGTAGCCCTTCGTGTGGGGTTCCTTGAGGCCAAAATACGGCAGGTGGGTCCTCTGATATTTCTTCATCTGCAGCAGGCGGCAGAGCTGATTCACGTACGTCTGGAGTTTGCGCTTCGACCGGATGACGGTCGGATCGCAGTCATGGAGATCGAGGACTAGCTCAACGCCGTACGTGCTGTGCATCGGAGAGTTCCTTGGTGACTTGGCGGGCGATGCGGTTCGGCAGGGCCAGGGCTGCCTGGTGGATCGCCGGTGAGTAGTAGTCGGTGGAGAATTCTAGTTGCGTGTAGCGACGCTGCAATTCTTCGAGTGACGGCCATGCCTGGACCGAGCGGCTCGCCAGGACAAAACTAAAGAAGCCGCCGATGTAGGTGGGCACGCAGGCCACGTAGGGCTGGAGCGCGGCAAAGACCCCGCGCATGCGGGTGAGCGCGTCCGGCAACTCATCCGGCTGCAAACAGGTGGAGCCGGTCTGGCGCGCTAAGAGGCCGTGCGTGGTGAGGCGGGCAGCGGCATCCTCGTAGAAGGCGCGGCCAAACAGGATTTTCCCAGGACCGATCGGATCGGGCGAGTCCACCAAGATCACATCAAAGGTCTCGGTGGTCGTCTTCAGGAACTTCGCGCCATCTTCGACGACGATCCGCGCGCGCGAATCCTCAAACGCATCACCGCAGATCTTCCGGAGGTACTTCTTGGACAGTCGAATGACCGCCGCATCAATCTCAACGAGCGTCACCGTCTCGACCGGATGCTGGAGCGTTTCACGGAGGATCCCCCCGTCGCCCGCGCCAATGATGAGGATGCGTTTGGGATGGGGGTGGCTGAGCATCGGCACGTGCGTGAGCATCTCGTGGTAGACATGCTCATCCACCTCAGTGGTCTGGATGACGCCGTCGAGCACGAGAACCCGCCCGTACTCATAGGTCTCGAGCACCTGGATGCGCTGGAAGGCGCTCCGACCGCTGTAGAGCGTGCGCTTGACGCGGAGCGATTGCCGAATGTTCGGGTGCAGGGCCTCAGAGAACCAACGCGCTCTCGTCAAAGATCCCTCGTTTGATGTCCATCACCTGCACGTGCTTGGGGGCGAACCCCGCCTTCAGGACGGGAATCGCCTGGTAGGGATCCACCTTGCCGCACATAAACAGATCCACCGCGGCGTACTGAAATTCTGGCCACGTGTGGATGCTGACGTGCGATTCTTGGATGATGGCGACGCCGGAGATGCCTTCATAGGGTGAGAAGCGATGGAGGCGGATTTCGAGCAGCGTAGCTCCGCAGGCCGTGACGGCCTCGCGCAAGACACGTTCCACCGTCGCGAGCGACGTCCACCCCTCGCCCTGCCAGAGCTCAACTAACAGATGCGTGCCGGCAAAGTTGAAGTACCGACCTTTCGAAAAGACCGACGTCGGTCTCTCCGCGGTCTTTTTCGTCACCGCCACCTCGATGTGACTAGTGAACTCTGCAACAACTTCCAACGCACACCCATTACTTGTTATCTTAGTGCCTCTGCCGCGCTTGTCAATAATATTTTCACAAAAAAGTGGTATGATACTCCCCATGGCCCTGGCGCTCCATGCGTTTGCCTACGATGACTTCCAGCAAACAGCCATCGCGGCCGTCGAAGCGGGCTCGTCGGTCCTGGTGTCTGCGCCCACGGGTGCTGGCAAGACCGTCATCGCGGAGTACATCATCCACCTCGCCTTCGCCCGCCACGAGCGCGTGCTCTACACCGCGCCTGTCAAGGCGCTCAGCAACCAAAAATACCGCGATTTTCGCGCTCGCTACGGTGAGGAGGCGGTGGGTATCGTCACCGGCGATGTGGTCCTCAACCCGACGGCCCCCTTGCGCATCATGACGACCGAAATTTACCGCAATACCCTCTTAGAGGACCCTGGGCGGCTGCGCGGGACGTCCTGGGTCATCTTCGACGAGGTGCACTACCTGGATGATCCTGACCGCGGCACCGTCTGGGAGGAAGCCATCCTGCTGACCCCGCCAGCGGTGAAGCTCCTTGCCTTAAGTGCGACGATCCCCAACGCCCAGGAGCTCGCCGCGTGGCTGGAACAGGTGCATCACCGCCAGGTGCGCGTGGTGGAAACCACGCACCGACCGGTGCCGCTCCAGATTGCGTTCCAATGCCAAGGGGAGGTCCTCCCCACCGCCGAGCTCCTCCGCAGCCGCGGCTACCTCCATCGCGAGCAGTGGCGCGAGTCCTGGCGGCCTCGCCGGCGCGGGCACGTGCACCACGCGCTGGATGCCAAGCCGAACCGGATTGACCGGCTCGTCAAGCAGTTACTCCTGGAGGATCGGCTGCCCGCGATCTACTTTGCCTTTGGCCGCCGCTGGGCAGAGGAGCTGGCCGGGGAGTTGGCCCACGCCGGCTTGCCGTTTCTGCGAGCAGGCGAGCGCGAGGCGCTGCTAGAGCGGTACGCCACTCTCTGCCGCCGCTACGAGGTCACCCATGAGCGCTCAGCAGAGGACCTGCGCGCCGTGCTCCAACACGGCATCGCCTACCATCACGCCGGGATGCTCCCGACCCTGAAGGAAGTGGTGGAGCAACTGTTCACCTCCCGCCTCATCAAACTCATCATCACGACCGAAACCTTTGCCCTCGGCATCAACATGCCTGCCCGGAGCGTCATCCTGGATACGCTGCGCAAACGGACCGAGGGGCGGTGGGAAACGATCATGTGCCGGGAGTTCTTCCAGATGGCGGGCCGAGCCGGGCGGCGCGGGATGGACCGCCAGGGCTCCGTCTACGTGCGGATCAATCCCCATCAGGTGAGCTTCGCTGAGGTCATGCGCGTCGTGCAGGGGCGCCCGGAGCCGGTGCGCAGCCGCTTCAACACCGCCTACGCCACCCTCCTCAATCTGTACCGCGACCACCAGCGGGGGCTGCTGGCACTCTACCCCACCACGCTCCATCATTTCCAGTCATCCCCCCGCCAGCGCGAGGAGGGCATCGCGCTCATCGAGCGCAAACTGACGCTGCTGGAAGAGCTGGAGTATGTCGCGCCGGCAGGATTAACCGCGAAGGGCCAGTTTGCCGCGTGGATGTACGGGTATGAGCTGCTCCTGACCGCGCTGCATGAGCAGGGCATCCTCGAGCGGGAGTCGCCGCAGACGCTGGCGATCCTCCTGGCCGGGCTCATCTTTGAACCACGACCGGGAAGGCTGCCCCCCAAGCGGCATCCGGTGGCGCGTCGGTTCGAGCAACTCTGTCATCCGCTCGTCACCCGCATACATCACCTGGAGCGCCGGCTGCGCATCCATCCCCGCACAAAGCCTCCCGTGTTCTCCTTGGCGGCGGCTACGGAGGCGTGGAGTCGCGGCGCCTCCTTCGAGCGCGCGGTGACCCTGGCAGGGATTGACGAAGGGGAACTCGTGCGCACCTTCCGGATGGTCATCCAGCTCCTGCGGCAACTCGAGCGCGCGCCTGTCGCGTCGCCGGCGCTGCGCGCGACCGCCAGCGAGGCGCTCCGCCGCATCAACCGCGACGTGGTGGATGCTGAAAAACAACTCCGCTCTGGTTAAATCGGCTTATCCCAGTTCAATGTGGAGGCGGGTGAGCTGGCCGTCGCGCAGTTGCAGGGCATACGGTGCCGGGAGAGTGTCCCCTTCGCAGTGAAAGGATGCGGGGTGTTCGAGGTGCAGGCGGCGCGGACGGACGGCGCGGGGACCAAAGGTGGGACGTCGCTGAGGATTGTGGTACGTAATCAACGCCTGACCAAAGAGGAGAAAGCTCACCGTATGTTTCGGTAACGCCACGCGCTCGCTCGTCCCATCGCGGCGCGTCAACGTGACCACCGTGGGTGTCGTGGTAAAGAACTCTGCCGGCAGGCAGGGACGGAAGGTACAGGTCAACGTCTCTGGCGTCGTTCCATGAAACGGTGCCTGGCCCACCATCAGCAACCGCCAGATGTGCACAAATTCAGCGGTGGATCCGGTCAAGCGCCCCACAAATCCTCGTCCATGGAGGCGAGGATTTGGATGGACAGAACTGACCAGAAAGGAGGAGTTCTCCAGGCTGCTGCGGCCGTACCGCTTCAGCGGCTGATGGACAATCCCTGCGGTCCGCCAACTGGCAAAAAATTCCTTGGCTAAGCCGCAGCGGAGTAATTCGAGAAAGTATTTGTACTCCATGTGAATCCAGATTGACTCGCGCTCCATCCAGCCTGGCGTAAACGTCCTCACGCGACCGATTTCCACGGGCGCTGACGCCAGTGGTGCCGTCACCCGATACATCTTGAGCTTGCGGTCATAGAGTGGGCTGCGCTGCATCGCCCGATGGATGGTGCGTGCCTGCGTGGGATCCCGAAAATAGCGGAGGGCGTGGACGCTACCTTCCAGGAAGAGTGGGAGCACATGTTGCCGAAACCGCCGGATGGTAATCGTGACAGGCTGCCCCTCCTCAGCGGTGCCTAAGGGTTCATAGGCGACAGGCTCATACCAATAATAGGTGTGGTAGAGGTGCATACGGGGATCGCGCGCCTTGGCCAACGCCACCTCCACGCGCTCCAAGGCCAGCGTGAGCCACTCCCCCAACTCTTTGCCTCCCAGTGTCCGCATCTCGCCGCTGATGCCGTGTTTGACGACCTCACGGTATGTCTCCTTCGCGGTGGTCGCCTCCTCCCAGTACGTCAGATCGCGCTCAGGGCGTGTGTTCTGGCGGAACGTGTCGAGCGTGTGACGCAATTGACGACAGAACTCGACGAGTTCCACTGGGCACCGAATGGCGACGGCCTCTGCTTGGGCAGCCTGCTGGAGCGCCGCATGGAGCCACCGCAGCCCTCGAGCGAGTTCAAACGTCTCAGCCGTCGAGGAGCCGAAGAGCGCCGGCAACCCGTTCAACGCATCGAACCAATTGGGCTTATCCGCCTCCATCTCGATCCCCGCGCCCGCCGGATCGAGCGAGGCCAGTTTGTTGGCGAAGAGGAGTAGTAGTTTGACGGTTAACGAGGTGCGGAACATATCTCCGCGTCCCTGCTGGGTGCGGACCCACCACGCATCTCGCTCACGACGCTTCAGCAGCGCCTGTTTCGCAGGATCTAACTGGACCGCCTGGAGCTGTTGAATCGTGCCGTTGAGCAGCAGGTATTTGTTCCGTCGCGGGACCACCACGTAGGCGTTGTCATACGTTGTGTAATGCTCCTCGAATAACAACTCCTGCAGCCGCTCAGGATAGAGCTCGACGAACTGCTCGATGAGATCCAAGTTGTACGTCCAGTGATCGCTCCAGAACCCCTCGCCATGCTCAGCGCACTCCACGCGCTCTGCGACACTGAGGATCGCAGCCAGGCAGGTTTCCTGGGTCGCGCGCGGCAGGCCGCGATCATCGAGCCAGAGAGCCACCTCACCTGCTGTCATCCCCTCAGCCAACGAGGTCAGCAACGTTGGCAGCGGGGTCTCTGGTATCCAGGATTTCAACATCGCTGTCACACGTTCCGCTGCTTGAACGCGGAATCGCGTTCCTGTATAAACGAACGGATTAAATCCATCGAGCTGGATGAGACTACAGAAGGTTTTGATGTTGAGTTCAGCCGCGCGTGGCTCCAGCCAGCCGTCACTGCGGCGATTCTGGTTGAAGTCTCGGTAGTGGGCGTTGCCCTGTGACCAGGGCGTGGGCTCCACGACAAAACGATTGTAGTCTCGTTCGAGGTCGCCATGTTTGCGGCCGTAGAGGTAGACGACGGTGGCTTGGTCCCCGTGCCCCACGCAGGCGGGAAAGCCCCCGCGGAGCAGGTTGTCGAGGAATATCTGCCGCACATACCCATCGAACGTCCGCGAGGCGGTCACGGTGAAGAGCTGATCTTGGAGGTAGTGAATGATGGCCTGATTCTCATGTTCCTTGGCTGCCACGAACGCTGGTGTCACCCGCCGCAGGTAGCTCCTGAGCGTTTGCTCATCACGCGTGTGTCCGATGAGACTGATCACCTGCACGGAAGCACCGGCTGCCAGTCGGGTGTGGAGGTAGGCCAGGGCGGTGGGCGTGCTGTCCGTGACCCTGGGTGCACGAGGGACAACGAAGTGAGGAGTCTCCCAGAACGCCGCTGGCACCGTCAAATCTGTGACCGATCCAAAGACGCGCTCTGGTTCGACGATGACCGGTAGGGCTACCAGGCGATCGCCTCGCTGGACCCATGCGGCATAGAAAAAGCCCTGCGTGACCCGCGTCACATCCGGACGATCCTGCGGGTCCACGCGCAACCGAAACACCGGTGCAGTGGGGACGTTGGTCACTTCATACCACGCCTCCAGGGTGCGGCTCATCGTCTTGAGGTAGGCATCGCTACTGCCAAACGGTGCGATCACCGGTAAGCCATCCAGGAGCTCGCAGGTTCGCGGTGAGCGCGTGCGGTTGGTCACCGTCAGGATCCGCACCAAGGCGGCCATCGGCTCATTGGGCAGGGTGAAGTAGCGCACGGCGGTGTGGAGGCCGAGGTGCGTGGCGGTGTCCTCCAGGGCCAGGGCTTCCGATGTCACCTGCAAGCACTGCCGGACGGAACGCACAGGCCAACGAAACGGTTCGTACGTTGTGCCCTGCCTGCCACCCCACTTGACGAACGTGCGAAACCCGTGGGTCGAAGTGAGGCGGTAGGCCTTGTTGGCTGGCTGAAATTCGAGGATCGCGTGGTCCTTGTCTCGCCAGCCGAAACTCGCAATCCCCTGCCCTCGGTTGACGTAGAAGGCCCACATGGGCCGCCCCCACGGCCCCGCAATGCCCGGAAGGAAACTGGCAAACGGCGGCGCCGCCTGATAGTGCTCCAGGATGAATGCTCCGCTGGGAGCGAGGCGATAGGTCGGCGTTGGCAAGGAAGGAGGAATCCTTACTGCGAGGACGTGCTGCTCGGTGGCGCGACCAGAAACTGGCGCAGCACCGCCCAGGTCTTCGGACCGATGCGGCCATCCGCTGTCAAGCCCTGGGCGCGCTGAAATTCTTTGATGGCCTGCTGTGCCATGGATCCTAGTTTGCCATCAATCGGCCCGGCATAGTAGCCGGCATTGGCGAGTGCGGCTTGGATTTCGATGGGCCCACCGATTTCCTGAATAGTCCCCGGCAGCTCAGCGACCGGTACGCTGGCCACAGGCCGTGGTACTGCAACCTCGGTGGACATCGCCGGCGACATCGGCGATGACTCTGCTGCCGTTGGGGGCATGGACTGTGCGGTTTGCTGACGCCCGCAGCCAACCAGCATCACACTCACGATGAGACTGACATACCACCACTGCGACGACATGGGCTCCCTCCTGTTTCGGGTTAGACGATGGTATTGTAGACGGTCCTCTGCAAAACGCAAGCGCCTACTTCCACTGACCGGTACAAACCCAGACGCGGCAGGGCGCGTTTTTGACGATGTGCTCGACCAGGCCCCCCGAGGCCGAGGGGCGGTTGGCAGCCCCCATCACGATGAGATCGTACGCCCCCTGCTGAGCCGTTTCGACAATGGTCTTGGCGGCGGAGCGCGATTGGAGCACGTGGGTCTCGATGGACACGTCGTACTCACGCCCCACCGCTTCGGCGCGTTCGAGGACACGATCGGCGGCCGCCAGCTTGTCAGGGAAAAACGTGTCCAGCGGCAGTGCCGCCGGGATTTCCATGATGTGGAGCGCGGTGAGCGAGGCACCATAGAGCTTCGCCAGCTTGGCTGCAAACTGAATCGGCTCGAGCGTGTTCCCGCGGGTGGGGACGAGAATTTTCTTGAAGGTCACCTCGTGGTGTTCCGGGATGGCGAGCTCGGCAATCTCCAGGCGAGTGGTGGCCGGGAGATGTTGTTGTCGTCGGTAGGCCAAGTAGAGCACCAGGCCCAACCCCATCCAGAGAAACCCGAGGTTCCGCCCGGCTGGCTTCGTCAAAATGACATCAATCCAGACCGCAGTCGTCCCGAGAAGTCCCAACAGGGCAGGGATCGGTATCGTGATGCGGCCGAAGTGCAGATTCCAGCCCACGCGAAACGGTCGTCGGAGGTCCGGCTGGCGAATCCGCAAACCCAGCAGTGAGAGGTGGGCCAACGCAAACGCCAGCATCGCGCCAAAGTTGTACAACTCAGCGATGAAGGTGAGCTGTTTGGCCACGAAGATAACGATGGCGGCTAACACCGCAAAGACGATGAGGCTGATGTAGGGCGTTTTGAATCGCGGATGCAGGCGATAGAACAAGCGGGGCAGCTCAAAATGTTCCGCCATGGCAAACGTCAACCGGGACGCCCCCACCAAACCGGCATTTGCCGCTACGAATAACAGGGTCGCGCCCAAGACCGCTACCCAGGGTCCCAGGATCTGCCCGCCGATGGGCAACTTGGCGACAATCCCGGCCAACGGATCTTCCAGGTAGGTGGTGCTCAACTCGCGTGGATGGATCGCGGACAACGCCACCGTTGAAATGAGGAAGTAGAAGAACAGAAGCGTCCCCATCGTCCACATCATCGCCCGGGGAATGCTCTTGTGAGGTCTGCGCGCTTCCCCGGCGAGTTGCGAAATAGATTCAATGCCGATGTAGGCGACCATGGCCATGCCCACACCCTTCATAAACTGCTCCGGCGTCGGTGACCAGTCCACGTTGGGCACCCCGATGTGCATGTGTGCGATGAGGTACGGCACATTGAGGACCGTCACCACCGCAATGCCGATGATGACCAGCTGCGTGATGTTGTTGAAGATGCAGAGGAACAGGGCGATGCGTGTGGATTCGCGAAGACCGATGAGATTCACGAGGAGCAAGGCCCCGATGATCCCGATGGCGAAGGGGACGTTGCCCATGACCGTCTTCAAGACGGGCCAGAAGTAGCCGAGATACGGTCCCACCGTGTAGGCGGAAATCGCGATCGTGACGATGTAGTCGAGGAGGAGCGCCCAGCCCGCAATAAACGCGATGAGATTGTTAAACGCATGGCGGGCAAAACTGGCCGACCCGCCGGCTTCCGGCATGGCCGTGGCCAGCTCGGTGTAGGTGAGGACGGTACAGATGAAAACCATCCCAGCCAGCGCCAGGGCCAGGGGTGCGGCCCCGAGCGCGTAGAGCGTGGTGATACCCAAGGCATAAAAAATCGAGGAGCCGACGTCCCCGTACCCAATCGCATAGAGCTGGGGGGCCCCGATGACGCGGTGCAGGTGGCCACGGTTTACCACAGGGACTCGGCTACGGTCGTGCTCTGAAAAGTCGAATGTTTGTTCCATCACTCATCCATGACAGGAGTTATACATAAGAGGCGGCTCAGCGCCCCTCTGGCCAAGCCGCCGTATTGAACGATCTATCATAGCAAAACTAGGAGTGGTTGCAAGGGGTAGATCAGGCGCCGAGGTAGGCCGCTTTGACCGTGGGATGGGTGCGGAGGGTGGTAGTATCGCCGCTCAGCACCAAGCGGCCGGTCTCCAGGACGTAGCCGCGATGGGCCAAGCGCAAGGCTTGGTAGGCGTTTTGTTCCACGAGCAGGATCGTGGTTCCCGCTTGGTGAATGTCTCGAAGCGTGGCAAAGAGTTGGGTGACGAGCTTGGGGGCGAGACCGAGCGAGGGTTCATCCAGGAGCAACAATTTGGGACGAGCCATCAAACCGCGGGCGATGGCGAGCATTTGCTGCTCACCGCCGGACAAGCTCCCGGCCAACTGGCGCTGACGCGCTTCCAGGATGGGAAACAGCTCCCACGTGTGTCGGAGGTCTTGCCGAATCTGCTGAGCGGAGCGCTGCCGATACGCGCCCAGCTCGAGATTTTCCATGACCGTGAGCCGCGGAAAAATCCGCCGCCCCTCGGGCACGTGGATGATTCCGTGCGCGACGATCGCCTCAGCGGACAGGCCGTTTAAGACCCGCCCCTCACACGTGATCCGGCCGCTGGTCACGGGCGCTAGCCCTGAAATCGCCATCAGCGTGGAACTTTTTCCTGCCCCGTTGGCCCCGATCACGGCGACGATTTCTCCAGGCCGGACGTCGAGCGATAAACCTTTCACCGCTTCCACGTGGCCGTACCGCACCTGCAGGTCGTCAATGCGCAACATCATGCGGTGTCTCGCTGGCCCAGATAGGCCTCAATCACGCGCGGATCGCGCTGGATGGCGGCTGGCGGCCCCTCAGCGATGTTCACCCCATAGTCCAAGACGACCACCCAATCGGAGACTGGCATGACCACCTGCATGTCGTGTTCGATGAGCAGAATGGTTAAGCCCTGCTGCTGCAATTCGCGCAGCAAGGACAGTAACTGGCTGCGCTCCTGTGCGGTTAAGCCCGCCGCTGGCTCATCCAGGAGGAGCAACTCCGGATCGAGCGCCAACGCCCGCGCTAATTCCAACCGCCGCTGCAACCCGTAGGGTAAATTCGACGCCGCAGACGCAGCCCACTCGGCCAAGCCCAACCACTGCAGCAGCCCCATCGCCCGTTCCTGCGCCCAGCGGTTTTCCCGACGGACCAGTCGAGGCCGCAGCAGCGCATCCCACACACCCGTGCGCGTGCGGGGAAACGTCCCCACCATCACATTGTCCAGCACCGGCAGGTTCGCAAAGAGGCGGATGTTCTGGAAGGTGCGGGCAATGCCGCACTGGGCGATGTGATGGGAGGAGAGCCCCACGAGTTCTTCTCCCCCATCCACGCCAAACCGTATGTGGCCGGCCTCAGGGCGCACGACGCCGGTCAGGCAGTTAAAGAGCGTGGTTTTGCCCGCGCCGTTGGGGCCGATGAGACTCACAATCTGGCCCCGCTCCACGGTGAGACTGACATCGTTGACGGCGGTTAAGCCCCCAAACCGTTTCGTGACATGCTCAACGCGCAGGAGTGCCATGACCCCACAATCCTTGCGGCCGACACCGCATGATGACCACCAAGGCCACGCCAAACAGGAGCATCCGGTACATCGCCACGCCACGCAGCAACTCCGGCAGGACGCTTAAGACCACCGCCCCCACAATCACTCCGCCGCAGCTCCCTAAGCCGCCCAACACCACCATCGCCAGGATCATGACCGACTGAATGAAGTCGAAGCTATCCGGGGTAATCGTGCCTTGCTTGGCGGCGAAGAGACACCCGGCCACTCCCGCCATGGCGGCGCCACAACCGAGGGCGGTGAGTTTCAACCGATCCACATCTACCCCGGCACAGCGCGCGGCCAACTCATCTTCACGAATGGCGGCCCACGCCCGTCCAATGCGTGACTGGCTCAAACGCACGCACGCCACGAAGGCAATCCACACCAGCAGCCAACTCAAGTAGTAGTACGGCCGCGACTCCACCCCAAACTGATACCGCCCCAGACTCGGATGGGCAATGCCCAACAGACCATTCGGCCCGCCGGTCCATTGTTCCAAGTTGGTCACGACAATCCGCACAATCTCGCCAAACCCGAGGGTGACAATCGCCAAGTAGTCGCCGCGCACCCGAATCGCCGGCATCCCTAAGAGCACTCCCGCGAGCCCAGCCGTCATCGCGCTGACCGGCAGGGCCCACCACATCGCCCAGCCCAGGTGCAGATTGAGCAGCGCATACGTGTACGCCCCAATGGCAAAGAAGGCAGCAAACCCTAAATTCAGGAGCCCAGCAAACCCGACGATGATGTTGAGGCCCAAGGCCAGGAGCGCATTGAGTCCTGCGGTGGCGAGGACCTCCAGGTGATACGCATTCAACCCCACCCACGGCAACACCGCGCATCCGGCAACCACCAGCACGGGCACCCACGGCCTCTGACCTCTCCCGTTAGTCACGGTCCACCACCCGTTCGCCCAGTAAGCCGCGCGGCCGACAGATGAGCAAGAGGACGAGAATCACAAAGGCGAACACGTTCTTCCACTGGGAAGAGAGATACCCCGCGCCGACGCTTTCCAGGAGGCCCAGTAACGTCCCGCCGAGCATCGCCCCAGGAATGTTGCCAATTCCACCGAGGACGGCGGCCGTAAACGCCTTGAGTCCCATGAGATACCCGTCGTGGAAATTCACGGTGGCATAGTAGAGACCAAACAGCACCCCCCCGACCGCGGCTAACGCAGAACCGAGCGCGAAGGTCAGCGCGATGATGCGGTCCACGGGAATCCCCATCAACCGGGCCGCCACCGGATCTTGGGCCGTGGCTTGCATGGCCCACCCGACGCGCGTGCGACGGATGAAGAGGTGCAGGGCGAGCATGACCACGAGGCCGGAGCACACCAGGACCACTTGCATGGCGGTCACGCTCGCTCCGCCGACCGTCCATCGTATCGTGGGCATGACTGAGGGGATGTGGCGATCTTGCGCCCCGTAGGTGAGCATGACCACATTTTGCAGGACAAACGACATGCCGATCGCGGTGATCAGGAGGGAGAGTTTGGGTGCCCGTCGCAGCGGCCGGTAGGCCAATCGCTCAATCGCACAGCCGGTGAGACTGCAGCCGAGGATGGCCAAGAGCATCATCCCGGTGACCCACCAGCACCACACGCCGGGGAGTGGTCCGGTGACCTGTCCGAGGAGTAAGGCACTCAAGCCGAAGTAGGCGCCCAGCATGAAGACTTCGCCGTGGGCAAAGTTGATGAGTTGGAGAATCCCGTAGACCATCGTGTAGCCAAGCGCAATGAGGGCGTAGACCGCCCCCAGCGCCAGCCCATTGATGAGGTGCTGGAGGAGCGTGTGATACCACGTCATCGTGGTTTATTTGACGACTTGAGTAACGAAGGTAAAACGGCCGTTGCGGACGGTGAAGATTCCGATGATGCGGTTGCGGGTGTCCCCCTGCTCATTGAAGGTGTGGACCCCCAGGATCCCGGAGTATTCCTTGAGATGTTTCATGGCAGCCAAGACCGCCGCGCGATCTTTCTGGCCAGCCGTTTTAATCGCCCACAGCACAATGTTCATAGCTTCATACGCATAGGCTGAGTAGGCGCCCACCGCCCCGTACTTGGCCTCGTAGGCACGCACGAACCCCTGCGCGGCGGGTACGCCTGCAATGTCCCCACCCAATGTGGTCAGATACACGCCCTCGGCGGCTTGCGGCGTTGCCAGTTGCACGAGGGCTTCCTCGAAGAGGCCGTCTCCTCCCATGAAAATGGCGGGAACCTGCAACTCATAGCGCTGCTTGATGAGGAGGGCCCCTTCAGGATACATCCCGGCAAAATAGATGGCCTCAGGAGCGAGGGATTTAATTTTGGTCAGGAGCGGCGCAAAATCTTTCTCGCCCTGCGGGATGCCCTCGTGACCCAGGAGTTGACCACGGTGTTCCTGCACGGCCCGCGCAAACTCATTGGCCAAGCCGCGCCCATAGGTGGTCATATCATCAATGAGAAAGATCCGTCTCGCCTGGAGCTGGTCCATCAAAAACTGTGCTGCCGCTGGGCCTTGCACATCGTCCGTCGCACAAATCCGGTAGAACGTCTCAAACCCTTGACGAGAAATCTGCGGATTCGAGGAGACAGGACTGAGCTCCAACAGTCGGGCTGTGTGATACACCGCGGATGCCGGCATGGTGCAGCTCGAGTTGAGATGACCAATGACCGCCATGACGTCAGGATCCGCGACGAACTTTTTTGCCACGCTGACCGCCTGCGTGGGGCTGCGCTGATCATCCATCGCCACGAGTTCCACGCGATGGCCCGGTAGAATCGGTCCCTGGCGCTGGGCTTCCTCCAGCGCGAGCTGGGCCCCCCGCAGCAAATCCAGCCCATGAGCCGCCTGGTCCCCCGTCAATGGGCCGGCGAATCCAATTTTAACGACGGGCTCTCGTGGGCCGCAGCTCGTGAGCCACAGGACTCCCGCGAGAAGCCAGGCGAGTTGTCTCATCGCAGGCCCCATCGCCACCGTTGCCTGGCCGTGCTCAAGGCTGCGAGCGGCGTCATGTCAGTTCACGCCGTGCCTTACGTGGGTAGGTGACGTACACCGCACGCATCACCAACGAGAGCGCTAAGAGGATGAGCAGGCTGCCAACGCAATGTTCCAGATTGAGCGAGAGGTGGCCGGTGAGGGCTTGCTGGAGCCATGGCCAGACGGTGAGGAGCAAGGCCCACACGGTCATGACGAGCATCAAGCACATCGGAATCCCCAAGAGCAGCCACGGTTGTCGGCTGCGATACCTCCACACGGTTAATCCCAGCAACGTCAACGCGGCTAACAGTTGGTTGGAACTGCCGAACAGCACCCAGAACGCTTTCCACGCCGGAATCACCTGGCCGCTACTATCGGTGACGGTCTGGCCCACAAACCACACCGGGAGGGCCAAGGTCGCGACCGTTGCCCCGAGGCGCCCCCACCAGCCAGTCCAACCGGTCAACTCTTGCAGGATGTGCCGTCCTAATCGCGTGGCCACATCCAACGTATCGTAGATAAACGTCGTGAACGCCAGGAGCGCAAACGTGCGCGCAAACGTCAGCGAAATACCTAAGCGACTAACAAACTGGGCCAAGCCATCGGCGTAGATGCGCCCCGGTGACAATTCGGCGGTGACGTCCGTGCGCTTCAGGATCATCACCGTCGCCAACGCAATGATCGCGACAAAGCCCTCCAACAACATCGCCCCATAGCCCACCGGCCGGCAATCCGGCTCGTGCTGTATCTGTTTCGATGTCGTCCCAGAACTCACAATGCCATGAAAGCCTGAGCACGCGCCACAGGCAATCGTCACGAACAGAAACGGAAACAAGGTCAAGCCCTCAGGGCTCACCCAACCGATGTACATCGGATACTGCGCGCGCTCACCGCCGAGAAAGAGTCCAAAACAGCCTGCCGCCAGCACACAGTAGAGGAACCAACCGCCGAGATAGCCACGCGGCTGCAGCAGCAACCACACCGGAACAATTGAGGCGAGAAAACAGTAACCCAACAACAGCCAATTCCATAACACCTTCGGAGACACCGCACCCAGCGTCGGCAGTGTCAACGGCACATCCCGACCAAACCAAATCGCGCAGCCCACGAGGGGTAAGAATACCAGCGTCGTCACCCACAGCGGCCAGCGCAGGGAGCGCAAGACCACGCCCATGACAACACCGAGGAACAGATACATCGTCGAGGCGCTCGCCACGCCGCCACCGAGTTCCGGATCAAGGAAGGCGGTGCTGGTGAGATCCGTAAACGCGGTGATCACGTACACGAGCGACAGCCACATGAAGAGGAGAAAACCCACGTAGGCCTGCGGCCCCATGTGGAGTTTGACGATCTCCGCCACCGACCGCCCCTCGTGCCGCACTGACGCGACCAGGCTGGAGAAGTCGTGTAACGCGCCAATAAAAATCGCCCCCAGCACAATCCACAGGATCGCCGGTCCCCACCCAAACCACAGGCACGCGAGAATCGGCCCCACAATCGGGCCGGCCGCGGTGATGGCCGAGAAGTGCTGACCGAGGAGGAAAAACGGTTTCGTCGGGATGAAATCCACGCCGTCATTCACACGACACGCGGGCGTCGTGCGCCGCCCATCGAGCTGGAACAGCCGGGCCAAGATCCGTCCGTAGCCCAGATACGCCCCGCTGAATAACACGAGGACTCCCAGGGCAATGACAATCAATGGCATGGTGGCCCCGAATCTGCCAGTGACCAGTCCACCGTGCATAGCACCGTGAACCGGTTACCGTTCACTGCTCGCGCTCATGGCTACTCGGCACGGATGCGGACTTCCTGGCGCGCGAGGGAGGAGGGGACCGTTTTGACTTCCAGCCGATGCAGACCCGTGACGATCCGCACCGTTTGGGTTGCGACGCGCATCACCAGCGAGTGGGTCCGCGCCTGCGCGCCGAGGTAGTCCACGCCACGGAGAAAGTAGCCGCCGCTCACGCCTGTCGCGGCCAAGATCGCGCTGTCGCCGCGCACGAGATCGTCCTGCGTGTACACGCGATCCACGGCAACGCCGCGTGCTGCGAGTTCCTTCCGTTCAGACGCATCGCGCGGCCACACCGTCGCCTGCAACTCGCCGCCCAGACATTTGAACGCAACCGCTGCCAGCACCCCCTCGGGTGCACCACCCACGCCGACGTAGAGATCGCTGCTCCCCTCTTGCAGCTCAATGCTCGTCGCGATGGCCCCTGCAATATCCCCATCGGTGATCAAACGAATGCGCGCACCCACTTGGCGGATGTCGGCGATGAGCTGCTCGTGGCGCGGCCGATCCAAGACGGTCACCAAGAGATCGCTGATTTCTTTGTCGAGACGCTTGGCCGCGCGTCGCAGTGTCTCGGCGATGGGCCGATGGATGTCGAGCTCGCCGCGCAACGCAGGGCCACCGGCCAGTTTATTCACGTAGGCACAGGGCAACGACTGAAACGACTCTGGTGCGGCGAGGGCGATCACGCAAATCGCGTTGGGTAGGCCTTTCGAGATGAGGGTCGTGCCGTCGAGCGGATCAACGGCGATTTCCAGGCGCGGCAGGCCGGCGGTGCGCTGGCCCACGCGTTCACCAACGGCCAACATCGGCGCGCGATCTTTCGCGCCTTCCCCGATGACGACGGTGGCGTCCATCGCCAGGTAGTCCAGCATGCCCCGCATCGCATCCACCGCTGCCTGATCTGCCTGTTCTTTCTCGCCGCGGCCCAACCAGCGTGAGGCGCGCAGGGCCGCCGCCTCGGTCACCCGGACCAAGTCGAGGACAAATGGCCGCGTCAGTTCTTGATCGGACATCGGTAGCGTTGCCTCAACGAGCTGGCATCACGATCCACAAGCCCACACACCTCAAGCCCCCTGCGTTGGCAGAGGGCTTGTGTCTACAACCGCGTCCTGGACAATGCGCCGGCTAGTCTCTCGCTGACGCAGCTCCCACCTTCTTCGCGATGCGATCAATCTGACGCGACGAGTACCGTGACTGCTCTCGGCCCTGCGCGTCGAGGAGCACGATGGTGCCGTCGGCCAGCGTCTGCGCTGAGCCGATCACATTCCCCTCGGCATCTTTCACCACGGTCGGCTCATCCAGACGGGCTTCCATCGAGAACTCACGCACGAGCTGGTCGCCTTCGTAGATCGCCATCCGCATCTGGCGGGCCTCCCCCGTATCCGTGCGCTCCAAGATGACTCGCTGGTTGCCGCGTGTGATCGTCTTGGTGTCCGCCTGGGCCATCGTGGCGGATGGTGGATCAATGGGATTGTCTCCCGTCCAGAATTCAATCGAGTTAAAGATGAGCACATCGGCCAGCCCCGCCAACCCATAGACTGGGAGCAACACGCCGATGGCCAAGAAGACGACCTCATTGGCCCACTTGCTTCCCACTTGTCCATTCCAATGATGGACTTGGTGCCAGGCATTGAATGGACCGTAACATCCCGAGAGTAGCGTCCCCACACACGCCAACGCCACCACCTGCTGCAACGTCTTCTGACGTCCCATCATGTCCTCCTCTCGTTCACCGACAAGACCCCTCGTGCTCTACCTGATGGCACTGCTGCGATTGTCCTACGCTGTTGACCAAAAGTCAAGACTGTTTCGCTAGTGGACGACCAGCCCTCGCAGCAGCCACCGCACCAGGAGCCACGTGCCTGCGCCGAGTCCCACGGCCATCCCGGTGGCGCGCGGCCGATGGTGGAGGAGTTCGCTCAACGTCGCGTGAACGACGAGATAGAGGAAGCCTCCGCCGATATGCGCCAACACCCAGCCCAACCAGACGGCTGACGCGCCCATCCCCATTCCCAACCAACTCCCACCCAGCGTTGTAGTGCCCTCGACGAACAGCGTCAGGAGCAGCGCCCGCCCACGTGACCAGCCCGCACCCCGCGCCACACTGGTGAGCGCTAAGCCCTCAGGCACTTTGTGGACAAAGACTGCGCCCACGAGCGCTGCGCCAGTGGCGCCCGATGTGGCCCAGCTCGCGGCAACGGCCAACCCATCCATCACACTGTGGATGCTGAGTGCCACCACCATCAGCCACGTCACCTGCTGAAAAACTTGCTCCGTGTGCGTGGCGGCACAGGCCGGACAGATGTGGGCGACATAGCGACTGACGAGGGCAAAGAGGATGTAGCCAGAGACGACGCCGAGCGGCATGGCGGTCAGGCCAATGCGCTCCGTCGCTTCAGGGATGATGTCGAAGAGGGTGACGATGAGGAGGGCGCCGGCAGCGTAGGAGATGAGCGCGCAGAGCTGGCGATGCGTGAGGGGCCTCAGACACGCGATCCCTCCCCCGCCCACCGCCATCCCCACAGCCAGGAGCGCGCGTCCGAGGAGGGTGGCGTCCATCACACTCAACGGGAGTCCGTCGGTGGACGCGCTTGATGGACAACGGCGATGCTGACGTCTTCCGCCCCCACCTGCTTGGCGAGCTCCATGACGCGAACCACTTCTTTGATGGTCACCAACCGATCGGCGCGAATCAACACGGTGTGTCGCTCCGATGTGGCCAGGGCCTGTTGGAGCACGGAGGTGAGTGACGAGAACGTGACCGACTCTTGGCCAACGTAGAGGAGTCCGGTGTGGTCCATCGTGACCACGACCGACTTCTCCAGCGGCTTCGTCGAGATCGGCGTGGTCACGCGTGGCGGTTTGACGGGAATGCGCGCGAGCCGCTCGGGGCTGAAGGTGTAGAGCAGACTAAAGGAGATGAAAAAGAAAATGAAGAGATTCAGCACCATGTCGGTGAGAGCGACCGACTCGAGCGAGACGGTTACTTCACGCGACGGTCGAACGCGCATGGGAAGACCGCGTGGTAGCGCTCAACGCTTGGAGGAGTGCATTGCCGCTGTCTGTCATCTCAAAGGCCAGCCGTTTGGTGCGATGCATGAAGTGCTGATACGCCAAGAAGAGTGGAATGGCGACACTGAGTCCGACGGCCGTCGTCAGCATCGCCTCATAGATACCTGCGGCCAAGGCGCTGACGGTCACCTCAGCACCCGCGTGTTCCCAGGCGCGAAACGAGCGAATGAGTCCCGTGATCGTCCCGAGAAATCCGAGGAGGGGCTCAATGGTGACGAGGGAGCTCAAGCCCCCGAGGTGGCGTTCGAGCTCCTGCACCACCCGCTCGCCTTCCTGCTGCATGAGGCGCTCGATGTCTGGCAGCTCCTGCTCAGTGTGACTCAAGCCGACGCGCAGGACTCGAGCGACGGGATGTGCTGTCGCGGCACATCGCTGTCGCGCCTCAGCCGACCGATCGCTCCGCACGAGTTGTAAGACGTCATCGGTCAACCGTTGTGCATCCAACCGCAGTCGCCACCAGAGGTAGCCGCGCTCAAAGACGATCGCCAGCCCCACCACCGATCCGAGGAGGATCGGGATCATGACGGGTCCGCCTTTAACGATCCAATCGAACATGGCTACTCCGCTGTGCCGGCGGTCAGTTGTCGCATGAAATCAGTCTCCCGTTTGCTCACGGCAATCAGCCAGCCGAGGACCACCAATCCCACGAGGGCCACCGCCCACACCAGGACCGTCGGTTCTTCAAAGCGCACGATGCATGGCACGATGAGCAGGCTCACTAAGTTGATGACCTTGATGAGGGGATTGAGCGCCGGACCGGCGGTATCTTTGAGCGGATCACCGACGGTATCGCCGGTAATCGAAGCCTTGTGCGCGGGTGAGCCTTTGCCGCCGTAGTGGCCGTCCTCGATGAGTTTCTTGGCGTTGTCCCATGCCCCGCCCGCGTTCGCCATGAAGACTGCGAGCAGTTGTCCTGACAAAATGAGGCCGGCTAAGAAGCCTCCGAGGCCCTCTTTGTGAATGATGAGCCCCACGATGACCGGGCTGAGGATGGCCAACACGCCTGGCCCGATGAGTTCGCGTTGCGCCGCCTGAGTGCAGATGCCCACGACCCGCGCGTAATCAGGGGTGGTCGTTCCTTCACGCACGCCAGGAACGTGCAGTTGCCGACGCACTTCATAGACGATGAGCGACGCCGCCCGCCCCACCGCGCGGATGGTGAGCGAGCTAAACAGAAACGGAATCGCTCCCCCGATGAGAAAGCCGATGAAGACCTGCGGTTCCGCAATCGAGAGGCGCGAGGCGATAGCTTCATACGTCGCCCCGGTGAGGCGCGCGATGTCCGTGATGTAGGCGTTGAAGAGCGAGACCGCCGCGATAACGGCTGAGCCAATCGCAATCCCCTTCGTGATCGCTTTGGTGGTGTTGCCGCAGGCATCCAAATCGGCCAAGACCTGCCGCGCCTGCTGCGGCAGGTGCGCCATCTCACCGATGCCACTCGCGTTATCCGCGACCGGGCCGAAGACATCCATGGAGATATTGTTGCCGGTCAGCGTCAACATCCCGATCCCGCACATCGCCACGCCATACGCGACAAAGGTGGGATTCGTCCCACGATAGACAAAAATCGAGGCGGCAATCGAAATGGCAATCGCGATAATCGCCCAGACAGTGCTCTCGTAGCCGACGGCAAAACCAGAGAGAATCGTGGTGGCGTGGCCGGTCTGGGTCGCGCGCGCAATCCCGCGCACCGGCTCCGCCTCAGTCGTCGTGAAATGTTCGGTGATGCGGTTGATCGTGATCGCGAGTAGAATGCCGACCAACGTGGTCCACACCGGCCGCAGATCGAGTCCCGGCACACCGAAGCTTAACCACATCGGCAAGGGGGGCGCGTCAGGAAATCGGAGGTAGAAAAATCCCACGAGCGCAAATCCGATGATGGAGACGAGCGCGGAGAGCACAAAGCCCATGTTAATCGCACGCATCGCTTTGCGCATGACGTCGGAGGTGCGCACCGCGTAGGTGCCGATGATGGAACTGAGCACGCCAATCGCGCGCACCAACAAGGGAAACACCACGCCCTTGTGTCCAAACGAGGCCCAGCCGAGAATCATGGCGGAGACGATCGTGACTTCATACGATTCGAAAATATCCGCAGCCATGCCCGCGCAATCACCGACGTTATCCCCGACGTTATCCGCAATGACCGCGGCGTTCCGCGGATCATCTTCGGGTAAATCCTCCTCGAGTTTCCCGACGAGATCAGCCCCGACATCGGCGGCTTTGGTGTAGATGCCGCCGCCCACGCGCATGAAGAGCGCCAACAGTGTCCCGCCAAAGCCAAAACCGAGGAGGACTTCGTAGGCACGCTCCCCGTAGATCATGAAAATCAGCGTGCCGCCCAACAGGCCCAGCCCATCGGTGAGCATGCCGGTAATCGTGCCCGTGCGATAGGCGATTTTGAGCGCTTCACCGAAACTGCGGCGCGCAGCCGAGGCGACGCGGACATTGCCTTGCACCGCCATGTTCATCCCGCAGAAACCCACCATCGCGGAAAAAATCGAGCCCATCAGAAAGGCCATCGAGCGACCCAGGGCAATTGAACGCGTGCCCGCGGTGAAGTAGAGGAGCCCCGCAAGTATCAGGATGAGGAACACAATCGCGCGGAGCTGTTGGTTGAGGTAGGCGTTGGCACCGGTGCGGATGGCGCCGCTAATCCGACGCATCTCGTCGGTGCCTTGATCGGCGCGTAAGATTTGGGCGGTCAAGAAGCCGGCGTACAAGAGCCCGAGGATCGCCGTCCCCAACACGCCCCAGAGCGCCGCCCACTCACCCGCTGAAAAACTCGCGTGCGGCACCGTCTCGATGACTCCGCTAGGGACTACCATGGTGTTCCTTGTGATGTAATTTCGGGACGAGGACGCCGCCTGACATGGCGAGTTTCAATCCTTCCTCGACGGTGATGTCGAGCAGTGTGACCTGTTTCTCCGGGAGAAAAATAATCGGCCCGCTGAGCGGCGAGGGTGGTGTGGGGATGAGAATCGCGTACATGCGTTGACCCGCGGTGACACTCACCGCCTCTGGCTCCTCATTCGTCACAAACCCGATGGACCAAATCCCCGGCGAGGGATACTCCACCAACACGACTTTCCGAAAGGCGACCCGATGATCCTTGGCAAAAAAGAACTCGGCAATCTGGCGCACCGAGGGATAGATGTGACGCACCAGGGGGAGCCGCGCAAAACTGCGCTCGGCCCACTGGATGAGTCGTCGGCCGACGATGTTGGAGGAGACCAACGCCCCCACGCCAAAGACCAGGACCACCGTTAGGAGGAGTCCTAAGCCTGGAATAGTCTGACCGTAGGTCTGCTGCAGGTAGCGGTTCAAGAACTGGCCCAGGAACCCATCGGCCACATGAAAGAGGGTGAGGAGGATCTGCCACGTCACAATGAGGGGAATCAAGACGACGAGCCCCGCGAAAAAGTACCGCCGCAGTCCCCGCCCCACTTTCTTGATCCGCTTGCCTGGCATAGAGTTGGTATTTTATACCTGGTATACCGGCAGTGTCAATTGCGAAGACGGCGGGTGAAGGATCAGGCGGTCTGCCGCAGGACCGTGACCAGCCGCCAGGACGGCGCGGGCTGGGCGTAGGGTTGCATGAGATCAAAGCCGGCGAACTGGCCGCGCACCTCCCAGCCACCGGCGGCGTGGACGAGGGCGAGGAATTCTTCCGCGAGGAGCAGCCGCGTGCGGGTGCGGCCGCCGCGGATGGTCTGGGCGCTCCCCTGCTCGGTGACGTGAAAGATGAGCTCATCCTCGAAGGTGCGGCTGCGGCGGTCGAGCGAGTCCGGATGCTGGAGGTACTCCACGCCCACGCGCAGACCATCGTCTCGCTGTTCCCACGCAAACTGCTCGTCGGCGCGCCACCGCTCATCGCGTGGGATCCAAAAGTCGGTGATGTAGAGGCCGCCAGGTGCAACGCACGCCGCCACCCGACGCAGATGCGCCACGATCACCTCGTCGGTAAGCAAGAAGCGCAAGGTATCCATCAGGCAGATGGCGAGATCAAAGTTCCCCTCGACGCGAAAGTCGTCGAGCGATCCCTCCGTCGCGGTGATCGTCAGGCGCTGCTGCGCAGCTTGCTCCCGCACATACGCCAGCATCGCCGGCTCAGGATCCACTCCGACGACCTCGTAGCCGCGCGCGGCCAACTCCAGCACGTGGCGACCGGCACCGCAACCCAAGTCGAGGATGCGTCTCGTTCGGCGTTCGGCGTTCGGCGTTCGGCGCAAGCCGTCCAGCGTTTGGACGCTCGGCGTTCGTGGCGCGTGGTTCGTCGTTCGTGCATGAGCATAACGTCTCAAGCACGTCTCGAGGAAGTGGCATTCCTCGCGCGTGTGCCAGCGGTAGGCCAGGGCGTAGCAGTGAGGATAACGATAGACCAAGCTCATGCGTTCAGCGTGGGGAGTTCGTCGTGTGGGACTTGGCGTCTTCCGTTCCCCCGACGGGTGGCGGCCGGAGGGCTCCCCACCGAGGAGCGGAGTTGTCGGGC
>CAZWYX010000015.1:0-27755 GCA_964638485.1 uncultured Planctomycetales bacterium
AGGATTTCGGCGAGGACGAACATCATTCCCTCTCTGCTAGGCGTGAGAGCTGCGCAGCGCGTCGTGCAGCCGCGCGCACAGCGTCGCGGATGATCGCCGCCATCCGTCGCCGCGTAAACACCTTGAGCGCGGCTTCGGTCGTGCCGCGTTTGGACGCCACCTGCGCGATGAGCGCCTCAGGCGCTTCGTCGCTGCGCGCGAGCAACCCGGCGCTGCCGATCGCTGTCTGGCGGGCCAACCGCGCAGCCGTCGCGCGCGGCAGCCCCACGGCCTGCCCCGCGCGCGCCAATTCAGCCGTGAGCCAGAAAAAGTAGGCCGGGCCTGAGCCGCTCACCGCCGTGACCGCATTCATCAACCGCTCAGGGACGATGACCGTCTCACCGACGGCCTGAAAGAGCGTTTGGGCGAGGGTGAGATGTCGTTGCGTGGCGAACCGGCCACGCGTGACCGCCACAATGGATGTGCCGACACGTGCGGCGGTGTTGGGCATCGCGCGGATGACCGCTGTGCGTCCTAACCGTTGTTCCAGCCACCGCGTCGTGATGCCCGCAGCAATGGAAATCACGAGGGGCTTGCGCGAGGCGGCGCGCATCGTCGTCACGATGCGACCCAGTTCCTGCGGTTTGACGGCGAGGACAACAATCGTGCTCTTCGCCATGACGTGGGCCACATCCACGGTCACACGAATGCGTAGTGTGTTGGCAACACGGCGCCGCTGACTGGGACGTATTTCAGCCGCCAGCAGACGATGTCGCGACACACCGACCGCGAGCAGCCCTTTGATGAGCGCCGTCCCCATGGTCCCGGCACCGATAATGCCAATCGTCTGATGGCGTAATGCTCGCGAAAGACTCATGGCCACTGTGAGAAGAGCGTCCAGCGTCCAGCATCGAGCGGCAGCGAAGCGGCGTATCGTCGGACGTCCGACGTCAGACGTAAGACGAAACGCCAGCCGTTGCCGCCAGACGACTGACGCCTAACGACATCCAGCTCATCGCACGTCCTAACCCACATCGCACATCCCTGCCCCACGTCTCACTTCTTCCAAAATGACTCCTGAAAGATGGCACTGCCGACTCGGACGATGTCAGCTCCTTCTTCGATCGCGATGTGAAAATCGTTTGACATGCCCATGGAGAGCTTCAAGGGTGTCCCCGTCGCCTCTTGCAATTGTTCACGCAGCGCGTGGAGCTGACGAAAGACCGGCCGCACGGCTTCCGCCTCATCGGCGAGTGGGGCCACCGTCATCAATCCGACCCATGTCAGGTGTGGACACTGCTGCAGACGCCGCGCTAATGCGGTGACGTCCGTCACCGTCGTCCCGTATTTCGCCGCCTCCCCAGCGACGTTGACTTCAAGGAATACATCCAGGGATCGTCCGGCCATCGCGCAGCGTCGTTCCAGCGCGTCCACAATCCGCTCGGAATCCGCCGAATGCACGACGTGAAAGAGCTCGACCGCGTCCTTCGCCTTGTTCGTCTGGAGATGGCCCACCAGATGCCACGTGACGTCAGCCAGATCGGCGAGCGCAGCAATCTTCGGTCGGGCTTCCTGAATGCGATTTTCCCCGAGATGACGCAGGCCCGCCGCGTACGCAGCGCGCATGTGGGCGGCAGGCACTCCTTTCGTCACGGCCACGAGAGTGACCCTCTGAGGATCGCGACCGACACGCGCACACGCTTCAGCGATCGTGTCTCGGACGCGCGCAACGTGCTCTGCAATCCACCGCATGGTGAGGGGTTATTGTAACGCGGGTTCCGTCGGAAGTCAAACGAGTCGAGCTCCGACGGGTGACGCGGCGACCCCGACTAGAAGTCGGAGCGCCGAGCGCCGCAGTGGCGCCCCGACTGCTGTCGGGGGACCGAGGACGCGCAGCGGGGGATACGGCGCGGCAGGACCCGTCGGGGCGAACGAGCTAAAAGTAATCTTCGTAGAGTTCGCGGGCTTTGACGAGGAGTCGTCGAGGCCACCTGGCGTCATCGCGCGAGGGGCGTGCGGGTGACGCATCCTGGAACGCCGAGGCAATGAGGCCCAGGGCGGTCACCGCGGTGAGGGATGGCTCGCGACCGAGGTACCGCGGCGGTAGCGTCACGCGCCCGAGTTGGACCGGACGACCAAACGCCGCTTCGGCCAACTCCAAGAACCCATCCATCAGGACGGTGCGGCCGGTCAGGAGGATGGCCTCGGCCTCGAGCTCGCCAAGCACCGCGTGGGTGGTGGTGACGAGGTGGCGGAGGAGCTGCTGGCTCTCGCGCTTCAGGAGCGCCGTGAGCGGCCCTGCCAGCGAGAGGATCGCTTCCCGCTTGAGTGTTTCGGCCTCATCCGGCTGCACCTTGTGCGACTGGATCACAGCGCGACTGAGGTTGTCGCCACCACTCGCGAGCGTCGTGGCCGCCAGCAGGTGCCCCTGACGCATCACGATGATATCGGTGAGTCCCGCGCCAATGTCGAGGACGAGGACCGTCTGCTCGCGGAGCGTTGGCGTCAGCAACGCCTGCGCCGAGGCGACACCGCTGTAGACGTGCTGCTGCACCTCGAGGCCCGCCAACTGCACCGCCTTCGTGAGATTTTGCACCGCAAGTTGCGGACACGTCAGCAAGTGGAGTTCCACGGCCAACTGCCGCCCCAGGAGTCCGACCGGATCACTCACTTCCAATTGACCATCCACAGCAAACTGGAGCGGAATGGAATGGAGGATCGCACGGTCCAAGGCCACCACCGCGAGTTCGGCCTGCGACTGGACGCGCTCGATATCCCGTGTGCGAATTTCCAGCCCGTGATCCGCGAGCGGAATGAGGCCGCGGACACGGCGACTCTGGATGTGCGGGACACTCACGCTCACCAGACACTGCCGGACGCGGACATGCGCCTCGGCCTCGGCCTGGGTCACCGCCTCGGCGATGGCATCAGTGACGCTGTCGAGATCCACGATGTAGCCATCACGCACGCCGCGCTGAGGCACCCACGCTAAGCCGGTGAGCGCAACACCGCTCTCGGGAGACTGCTCCGCAATCGCGCAGCAGACTTTGCTCGTCCCAACGTCCAAACCGCACAGGACCGTCTTCGACATGGGTCAGCGAGGACCGATCACCGGATCGGCAAAACGCAAATCAATGTACTGCGGCACGAGGTTGTCCTCCTTGAGTTTTGCGAGGACCGGTGCTAATTGGCGCAGCGCCTGGGACAGGTGGGCCGCATCACCGAGGCGCACTTCGATGCCCTGGCGCAGGCGAAAGGTGATGTGGCGGTCATCCGCGACGTTGACGAGCGCGATGTGTTCACCGTGGTGAGCGATCTCCCGCTGTAGTTGTGTCAGGAGGCGGACGGCGAGTTGCAGCCGTGCCGAGGTGTTCACGTGACCTGGCGTGAGGTGATGCCCGATCTGCTCGACGCCATCCACGATCGGGAGTTCCGGCTGCGGACCGGTGGTGCCGGTCGGAAAAATAAATCCGTCAGCATCCAGGAGGAAAAACTGTCGCAGACGGACCTGGGCGATGGGCTGCCGTGGCACCGCGTCAATCACGAGGCGATCCGGCCACTGCCGCGTGACGCGAATGGATCGCATGTGCGGGTTGGTCGCCTGCAACTGGACGGCGAGGCTCGCAATGTTCACTTGGAGCAGCGGTTGAGCCGCGATGGCACTGACGCGGTGCCAATCCGGCGTGGTTGGTTCTTCGATCTGTCGCACCAGGAATGCGGGCGACTGCTCGAGGTGGTGGATCGCCACGAGCCAGCCGAGCCACGTGAGGAGCGCGATCGTCCACAGCGGAGCGCCTCGCCGCGCGAGCCACCGCAAGGCCCGCAGCGCCTGCGGTCCCACAGGCCACGTCGGTCTGCGCTGACGGGACCCTCTCGTGCGACGACGGGTGGGCATTAGCGGGTGCGATCCGAGGCGACGGCGAGTGGCGCGCTCTCGAGCGCCATCGCCACCATGTGCTCGCAGAGCTCAGGGAAGCTGCAACCACACGCGTGAGCCGCCATCGGCACCAGGCTGGTGGCGGTCAAGCCCGGCACGGAATTCAACTCGAGGACATACGGCACCTGCGCTGGGTCCAGGATGAGATCCACGCGCGAGAAGTGCCGACAGCCTAAGGCCCGGTGCGTCGCCAACGCCGCCTGCTGGAGGCGCAGGGTGGTGGTTTCGTCCAGCGGGGCCGGCACGAGATATTCGGTCGCGCCCGCGTGATACTTGGAGTGGAAGTCGAAGAAGGCGGCGCGCGGACGAATTTCAATCACCGGCAACGCCTGCTCATCGAAAATAGCGACCGTCACTTCCCGGCCGGCGATGTGGCGTTCCAACAGGAGCGCGTCATCGAACTGGAGCGCCTCCTGGATGGCGGGAGTCAGTGCCTGCGGCGTGGTCACGAGGGAGACGCCTTTGCTGGAGCCTTGATGCACCGGTTTGACGATGAGGGGGAACGGCCAACACTCGTGATGAAAATAGGCGGTCTGCTGCTTGACCAGCTCGGCTTCGTCGCGCAGGAGTCGCACCGCGGGGGGGAGCTGGAGACCCACAGCCGTGAGATGCTCGCGCATGGCCCACTTGTCAAACGCCAGCCGGCTGGCCTCCACGCCCGATCCGGTGTACGGGAGGTGGAGCGCTTCAGCGATCTGCTGGATCGTGCCATCCTCCCCAAAGGTGCCGTGGAGCGCGTTGAAGATGACCTCGCACTTGGCTTCGTGCACGCGCGCGGCGACGGCCTCCCGCGTGGTCTCTTCCGGTGCGAGCACGAGCGGCACGACGCGATGGCCGCGTTCGTCGAGCGCCCGCACGACCGCCTGGCCTGACTTCAGCGAAATCTCCCGTTCAGCCGACGGGCCTCCCATCACGACTCCGATGATGCCGAAACGATACGGTTCCATCGCTCTCTCCTACGCCTGGACTGCCGCCGGTGTCGCCGGCTCCCACCGCTCCCCGATGATGCGAATTTCCGGCTCTAACCAGAGCGCGTGATCGCGGTGCACGCGCTGCTGGATGCGTTCCATCAGGAGCAACACGTCCGTTGAGCGCGCGCGGCCGGCGTTCACAATGAAGTTGGCGTGCTTCGCTGAGACGCAGGCATCACCGATGTGCCAGCGCTTCACTCCGGACTGGTCAATGAGCTGACCGGCTGGAGCCGTCGGCGAGGGATTCTTGAAGGCGCAGCCCGCCGAGGGCAACTGCAATTCTTGCGTGGCGCGGCGGTGCGCCAGCACCTGACGGACACCGAGGGTATCTTCCCCATCCGCCATCCGCTGAAACCGCAGTGTGGCCTGCACCACTAATCCGCCCGCGAGATCCGCGTAGCGATAGCCGAACGCGCACTCGGCCTGCGAGCGTTGCTGGAGATGGCCCATCGGCGTCGCCACGACCACGTGCTCGATGAATTGGCCGATGCCCTGCGCATTCATCGCAATGGCCCCGCCGATGGAACCGGGCAATCCTGCGAGTAACCGCATGGGCCCAAAGCCATGGTGCACGCCCGACCGCACCAGCTGTTGCGTGGAAACACCTGCGCCACAGGCGACTCGCACGGTCCCGGTCTCATCCGAGGCGGTGATCTGCAAACGCGTGAAGGCCGTCTGACGGAGCCGCACGACACAGCCCCGAAACCCGCGGTCGCTCACCAAGAGGTTCGTCCCACTCCCCAGAAACACGAGCGGCAGGGTGCGCGAAGCCGACCACTGCAGCAGCTCCAGCAGTTCAGGCAGCGACGAGGGCTCGGCAAAGTAATCCGCCGCTCCTCCAACGCCCATCGAGGTGTGGCGGGCGAGCGGTTCGTTACTGCGCAGCCAGAGTGGCCAAGTGGCAGGCCAGTGCATGGAAGAGGTCTCCGATGTCTCCCGCGCCAATCAACATGACGATATCTCCCGGGCGCACGTGCTGCGCGATCTCCGGCAGCACGCGCTCTTTCGGCAGGTGCAACGCGTGCGTCAAGCCCACCTCGTGCATGGCCGCGACCAACTGCTCGGCGCTCACCCCGGCAATGGGCTGTTCGAATGCTGGATAGATGTCCGTGACGACGAGGTGATCCACCGTCTCGAAACAGGACAAGAACGCCTCGCGCAACAGGTGCGTGCGCGTGTACCGATGCGGTTGGAACACGACGACGAGACGCCGCCCCTCACCGCGATCCACCGCCGCGAGCGTGGCGCGGATTTCCGTGGGATGATGCGCGTAATCATCAATGACCGTGATGCCGTTGGGTAGTTCCACCCGATCGAAGCGTCGCTGCGCGCCGGAAAACGTCGCCAGGGCGTGTTGCATCGCGGCCAGCGGTACACCCAGCGATCGCCCGACGCCAATCGCGGCCAAGGCGTTACTGATGTTGTGCGCGCCAGGAATCCGGAGACGAAATTCCCCCGCCTCCTCGCCCTGCGCCCGCACTTGAAAGGTGCTCCCGGTGGCATCGCGTTTGATGTGCCACGCCGTGACCTCCGCCAGTTTGTCCAGACCAAAGGTGTGCACAGGGACGGAGGCCTGCTGCGCGAGACTCACCAATCGCTGATCGTCGGCACACGCCCAAATCGCCCCGCGGGGATCCACCTGGTGGAAGAATTGGGCAAAGGCCTCTTTGATCGCTTCCATCGTGTGGTAGTAGTCGAGGTGCTCGTGATCCAAGTTGGTCACGACAGCGATCGTCGGTCGGAGCTGCAGGAACGAGCCATCCGATTCATCCGCCTCGACGACGCAGGTCCGTCCTCGCCCAAGCCGTGCGTGCCCCCCCAAGGACGCCACACCCGCACCGATGACGAACGTCGGATCCACCTCCCCCTGCAGGAGCACTTGGGCGATGAGGCCGGTCGTCGTCGTCTTCCCATGAGCACCACTGACCGCGATGAGCTGCCGTCCCTGAATGGCTCGCGCCAAGGCCTCGGCGCGGTGGATGATGGGCACACCTTTCTGACGCGCCTGTTCCAGCTCAGGATTGTTAGCGGCAATGCAGGAGGAGTAGATGAGGAGCTCCGAACCATCCAGATGCTCAGCGGCGTGCCCGGCAAACACCTGCGCGCCCCGCGCCCGGAGGTGCGACAGCAACGCGCTGTCACGGACGTCGGAGCCGCTGACGCGATGTCCTTGCTCCAGGAGCAACAGGGCTAAGCCGCTCATCCCGATGCCCCCGATGCCGACGAAATGGATGCGCTCAGGCAGCGTGGTCTTCACCCCACCACCTGCCTGCCCCGACGTCAGTCGGGGCGAAAAGAGTAGAGGTTGAGTCGTGTCGTTTTTCGCGGCTCGCCTGCGGCGAGCCCAGGCAAGTGGTGATGTCATGGTCGCCCGGTCCGTTCGAGGGTGCTGCACAGCCATTCGGTGACGCGCTCGGCGGCCCCCGCGATATCCAGATGAGCCATGTGTGCGCGCATCGCCCGCAGGTGTTCCGGGGCATCCACGAAGCGTGTTAACGTCTGCGTCAATTGGTCTGTCAGCGTCGGGGTCTGCTCGAGGACCATCGCCCCACCGCGACTGGCGACATGGGCGGCATTCGCATGCTGATGCCGTCGGGCATACGGATACGGAATGAACACGGCCGGACAGCCAAAGTGGGCCAGCTCCGCAATGGTGCTCGCCCCGGCGCGGCTGACCACCACATCGGCGGCGCGGTAGGCCCAGGCCATCTGATCGAGGAACGGCACGATATGGGCTGCCACCCCGATCGCCTGGTAGCGTCGCTCAACGACGGCCGCCTCACGAGCGCCCGCAAGGTGGATGACATGCAGGTGAGCCCGTCGCGTTGGTGTCAACCCAGCGCAGGCCTGCGGCAACGCCTCGTTGATGGCCTGAGCGCCACCGCTGCCCCCCATGGCCAACACGGTGAGACGCGCGCCGTTGAGTCCCCAGTGCTGACGGGCCATCGCGCACGTGACCTCCTCCTCCCCAAAGCGAATCGGATTACCCGTCACGCACAGTTTGCCCGCCACCGTCGGCCACGTGTCGCGCGTCGCTGCAAAACTCACCGCGACGCCATCGGCACATCGTCCTAACCACCGATTGGCGCGGCCCGGCTGCACATTTTGCTCGTGGAGGAGCACGGGGATCCTCCGCAGCAGCGCCGCCCCCAACAGGGGGGCACTCACCCAGCCACCGAAGCCGAGCACCACGCGTGGCTGCCACTCGGCCAGGAGCCTATGCGCGGTGTGCCAGAGCGCTGGCAGGGCACGCAGTCGAGACCACCAGCTCGTCGAGCTGTGCGGCACACAGCAGAGCTGCATCGCCGGATCGTGGAGGAGCTGCGGCATACTGGCCAATGCGCGTTGATCGCGCGGATGTCTCGTCGTCACCAGTCCCACGCGGAGCGCTGGATGGCGCCGACGCAGGGCGTGCGCGACACTCAGCGCCGGGAAGAGGTGACCGCCACTGCCGCCGGCGACGAGGAGGACGTTGGCCGCCTTACCCACGAGGCGCCCTCGCCACATTGAGGAGCAGTCCCACGCTCGTCAAGTTCACCACGAGGGAGCTGCCACCGTAGGAAATGAAGGGTAGCGGTAATCCTTTCGTCGGCAACAAACCGGTGGCCACTCCGATGTTGATCAGGGCCTTCAGTCCCAGCGTGAGAGTGAGTCCCATCGCCAGCAACCGTCCGAAGAGATCCGGCGCGTGAAGCGCGATGCTACAGCCACACCACACGACACCAATGAAGAGGGCAATGACCGCGGTACATCCCAGCAGCCCCAACTCTTCTCCAATGACCGCGAAGATGAAATCGCCGTAGCCGCCAGGGAGGTAGAACAACTTCTGCGTGGAACGTCCGAGTCCCACCCCGATCAACCCACCACTGCCCAGCGCCAGGAACGACTGGATGATCTGAAACCCTGCGCCTTGCGGATCACCCCACGGATTGAGGAAGGCCGCCAACCGTTGCCGACGATACCCGGCCGACACGAGCAAGACCGTGAGCGCCGGTACCGAGGCCAAGCCGAGACCCATGAGATGTTGCCACTGCACACGACTGATGAAGAAGAGTCCCGCGGCCACCGTCGTGATCGCCACCGCCGTCCCTAAATCCGGCTGCAGGAGAATGAACCCCACGCTCATGCCAACCACCAGCAACAACGGCGCTAAGCCTGTCCAGAATTCGCTGAGCCGTCCCTGCTTGCGTGTGAGGGCATCTGCGAGATAGAGCACGAGGGTCAACTGCGCGATCTCGCTCGGTTGAATGCTGATGGGGCCCAGGCGCAACCACCGTTGCGCTCCCCCAATGGAGGGGCCGAGGGAGGAGATGAGTACGAGGCCCAGGAGGAGCCATGAACCAAGCAGGAGCGGTTTTGCCGCGCGACGCACGGTCTCGAGCCGCACGCGCATGACCCAGCACGCGCCGGCGAGGCCCAGGAGGACCGCGACGAGATGACGCGCCAACATCGTCCAGGTGTGGCCTGTCTTCTCGAGGGCATAGAGCGCGCTGGTGCTGTAGACCATGACGATCCCCGTCGCGATCAGCGTCGAGGTCAGCAGGGCGAGCACGATGCGGAGCCGACGCACCTTATCCATGGGCCGCCGCCAGCGTGGCGGGCACGTGGTCTGCCACCGCGCGTGCCAACACGAGCTGTGTGAACTGCGTCCCTCGATCTTCAAAATCGTGAAACATGTCAAAGCTGGCGCAGCCCGGTGAGAAGAGTACCGTATCTCCTGCGTGGGCCTGCTGCCATGCGGTCTCGACTGCCTCAGCCAGCGACGCGACGACCGTGACCGGGATCAGGGAGCTCACGAGGCGCTGCAGCTCATCGCGACTCTCCCCCAACACAATGGCGCAGCGCACCTGCGGGTGGGGTGTGCTCTGACGATTGAGGCGTGCGATCGTCACGGCCACGTCCTCAAAACGCAATCCCTTGTTCCGCCCACCGGCGATGAGGACGAGTGGCCCTGGCAACTGCTCCAGGGCAAACTGGAGACTAGCCGGGGTAGTGGATTTCGAGTCGTTGATGTAGCGGATCCCCTCGCGTGTGACGGTGATGACTTCCTGCCGATGCGGCAACGGACGAAACTGCGCCACGGCCTGCTGGGTCACCTCGGGTGCAATGCCGAGGAGTTGAGCGACACGACTGACCGCCTGGAGGCTTCCTGAGGACTGTCGTCCGCTAAACCATAACGTACTCGCCCGCGTGGCGCGCGCCGCTTGCCTGACGAGTGGATCGTCGCTGTTGAGAATCGCCCAGTCCGAGGCCGTCTGACGCGCCACGAGCCGATACTTCATGGCGACGTACTCCTCAAAGGAGCGGTGATGATCCAAGTGGTTCGGCGTGATGTTGAGGAGGATCGCGACCGTCGGCCGGAAGGTGGCGCAGTGCTCCAGTTGGAAGGAGCTGACCTCGACGACCGCCCAGTGCTGGGAGGTGAGTACTTCAACGGCCCGTGACAGGGGGAGTCCGATGTTGCCACACACCACGTGCGGTCGGCCAGCGGTGGTGAGGAGCTGGCCAAGGAGCGAGGTCACCGTAGATTTGCCGTTGGTGCCAGTCACCGCAATGATGGGGGCGGAGCAGTACCAGGAGGCGAGTTCGAGCTCACTGACCATCGGCAACTGCGCCGCACAGGCCCACTGGAGAGGCGCTGCCGTCGGTCGCACGCCAGGACTGGTCACCACGAGGGTGCTGTCCTCGAGACACGACGGCGTATGTCCCCCGCACTCAATCGTCAGTTCAGCGGCTGGCCATTCGCGACGGAGGGCGGTGAGGTGCGAGCGGAGCGCGGTGGTGTCGGCCTGCTCGGTGAGGCGCACGCGCGCGCCGTGGCGCAACAACAGCCGCGTCGCCGCCAACCCACTGCGCCCCGCGCCCACGACGGTGACCGTGCGATCGCGGACATCCCCCCTGGGTGGCATCGCGCGATGACTCCACTGATCATTGGTGGTCAAGAAGGCCTCTGAGACCTGCGCTCGGTTCACTGGTGCTGGGTAGTACCCTCTTGGTTGCTTAGACCTACGTAGGTACCTACGTAGGTCTGTTTCCGACGACAAAACGCCCTCACCCTCGCGCCAGCCGCACGCCAGCTGTGCGGGTTATCGCACCTTGAGCGTGGCGACACTCAGCAACGCCAACAACGCCCCGATGATCCAGAAGCGCACGGTGATCTTCGGTTCGGCCCAGCCGCGCATCTGAAAATGATGATGAATGGGCGCCATCAAGAACACGCGTTGCTGATGCCGATACCGATAGGAGGCGACTTGGAGGATGACCGAGCAGGCCTCGACGACGAAAATCCCTCCGATGAGGAGGAGGAGAAATTCCTTCTTGGTGAACAGGGCCACGACGCCCAGTGTCCCTCCCAAGGCCAGCGCGCCGGTATCGCCCATGAAGAGATTCGCGGGATAGGTGTTGAACCAGAGAAATCCCAGACACGCGCCGACCAACGCGGCGCACAAGATGCTCAGTTCGCCGGCGAGCGGCGTAAAGTACACGTCGAGATACTGCGCGAGTACGACGTGGCTCGTGATGTAGGCGAGAATGCCATAGGCGATGCCGGCAATGGCGAGACACCCGCTCGCGAGTCCATCCAAGCCATCGGTTAAGTTCACCGCGTTGGAGGTCGCGATCACCACCAGCATGGCAAAGGGAATGTACCACCAGCCCAGCGGCAGCGACCACGTTTTGACAAAGGGGATTTCGAGCAACGTATTCTGCGGCGGGCAGGCAACAATGGTCAGGCCCACGAGCAAGCCGATGCAGCCCTGACCCACCAGTTTCATGCGCCAGGGCAAGCCCCTCGCTCCCTGCTGACGCAGTTTCAAGAGATCGTCGGCGCAGCCGATGAGCCCGAGGCCCATCGTCGCCGCGACAGCCGTCAGGAGGAACACATTGGTGAGGTTCCCCCACAACAGCACGGCAATCCCAAGCGCCCCCAGCATCACGAGACCGCCCATCGTCGGCGTGCCCGCTTTCTGTTGATGAAACGCGGTCAAGCCACCAGCCGCTGCCTGCTGCCTCACCTGCTGACCCACCCCTCGGCGTTGCAGCCATCGGATGGCCATCGGGATGAAACACACCGACAGGAGAAAGGTCGTAATCCCCGCCCCGGTCGCCCGGACCGTAATGTACCGGAAGAGATTGAGTCCGAAGACGTGGTCGCTAAACTGACTCAGCCAGTACAGCATGGTCGTGCCATCGTGCCTGACAACTCGCGATGAGGCGCTCGAGCTGGGCGCCGCGGGAGCCTTTGATGAGGATGACGTCCTCGGCGCGCAGCAACTCCGGCACGCGCTGCGAGGCCTCCTCCACCGTCTGATACGCCATGAGGAGCGCGGAGCGTTTGACCACCGTCTGCGCGCCGGCCAACACCAGGGCGGCGTACGGCCCAATGGCAATCACCCCATCCAACTGCGCTTGCATCGCCCACTGCCCCACGTGACAGTGCGCCTCGGTCGCAAAGGATCCCAACTCGCGCATCTCGCCCGCGATGAGGATCCGTCGTCGGCCCGCAGGATACTGCGCGAGCGCCTGAATGGCCTGCGCCATCGAGAGGGGATTGGCGTTGTAGCAGTCGCAGAGCAGCGTCGGCCCGCCCGGTAGTTGTCGGCGTTCCATCCGCAGCTCCAGGAGGGGACAGTGCGCCAAGCGTGGCAGGAGTGTCTCCACCGCCGAGCCCAATTGTTCCGCGCAGGCGATGGCGGCGAGGGCATCGAGGACGTGATGCGTGCCCCACGTTGGCACGTGCGCCGCATGCCGGCCCTGGACGAGGAAACGCATCCCCTCGTGGGTGCACTGCAGCGCGCTCGCCCACACGTCGGCGTGTGGTCCCATCCCAAACGTCGTGAGGCGCAGCCCGCCCAGCACATGATGACGCTCCGCCCACTGCCGCATCCACGGATCGTCGGCGTTGAGGACGATGCCGCCGCTCGATGGCATCGCATCCAGCAGGGAGAGTTTTTCTGCCGCGACCGCAGCGACCGACTGGAAGAAGGCCAGGTGCGCTGGCCCAATGGTCGTGACGATCGCGTGCGTGGGTTCGACCATATCGCGCAAGATGGCGATTTCGCCGGGGTGGTTGGAGCCCAGTTCCACGACGGCTGCCGTATGCTGCGACGTCAGTTGTAACAACGTGCGTGGAACACCGATGGCGTTATTTTCCGTCTTGTGATTGGTCAGGATGCTGCCGTGCGCCTCAAGGAGGACGCGCACGTACTCTTTCGTCGTGGTCTTACCGCAGGAGCCGGTGATGGCGATGACCGGCAGGCGAAACCGTCGTCGGTGCCAGCGCGCCAGTGCGCCGTATGCTTGCACCGTATCCGCGACACCGATTAATGGCGTGCCGTTCAGCTCCGACAGATGACCGTTCGTCGCCTGCTCCACGAGGAGGGCTGCGGCGCCACGCGCGCAGGCCTCACGCAGAAACTGATGACCATCGAATCGCGGGCCGCGCAGGGCCACATACGCTTCGCCGGCCGTGAGCGTGCGCGTGTCGGTCGAAATGCCGGTGACACCGCTCGAGGTTTGGCCGCGGAGCAGTTCGCCGTGGGTGGCGTCCAGTAATTCGCTGACGGAAAACTGCGTTGGTCTCACCCCACCACCTGCCTGGGCCCACCGAAGGTGGGCCTCGACTGTTGAGCGCTAGTTGAATCGCCAGCCTTCGGCTGGCAGGCAGGTGGTGGGGTCAGACCGGCTTCCCATGCCGATTCCGACACCAACCACTGGCGCACCACCTGGCGATCATCAAAGGGGATGACCGTATCGTGCAACACCTGTGTGGTTTCGTGTCCCTTCCCGGCAATCAGCACACAATCGCCTGGCTGCGCCTGCGCGAGCGTGTGCGCAATCGCCTCACCACGGTCCAGGATGCTGGTGTAGGGTGTGGTGGTCTCGCGCACGCCGAGTTCCACCTCGCGTGCAATGGCCGCCGGATCTTCAGTGCGCGGGTTGTCCGAGGTGAGACACACAAAATCGGCCAAGCGCCCAGCTACCCTCCCCATTGCTGGGCGCTTTGACCGATCCCGATTACCCCCACAACCAAAGACGACGAGCACCCGACGAGGCTGGAGGCTGCGGACGGTCAGCATCGCAGCCTCGAGGGCTGTCGCGGTGTGGGCGTAATCAACGACCACCCGGAGATCCTGTCCCCCAGGCCTGCCTGCGCCCCGACGAATATCGTGGCCGGCAGGTATCAGTTCCAAACGACCAGGGACTCCGGGAAACTGCGCGAGCATCTGTTGCCACTGCGCACACGACCAGCCGTGATCCCACAGACACCCCACGGCCGCCAGGACGTTGAGGATGTTGTGGCAGCCGAGGAGCCGCGTGGTCACGGGAAACGTCGCCGTCGGTGTGTGCAGGTGAAACGACGTCCCGGTCCAACGGTACTCCCACGCCGAGGCCCAGAAGTCCGCGGCGGGCGTGAGACCGAACGTCACAAGCTGTGGCCCGCGACCGTTCTGGGCACGGAGGGATGCCATGAGCCGCTGACCAAACGGATCATCTCCATTCACCACCGCCCGTCCCCCAGGCTCGAGTTGTTCAAAGAGGCGGCACTTCGCGGCGAAGTAGGCCTCCTGCGTGCGGTGATAGTCGAGATGATCCGAGCCGACGTTGGTCAAGATGGCGCGGGCAAAGGTCAGTCCCTCGACGCGGCGTTGCGCCAACGCATGGGAGGAGACTTCCATCACACACCACGGGATGCGCCGCTGCACCATCTGCGCAAAGAGGGCTTGAAGTTCCAACTGTCCTGGTGTCGTGTTCGTCGAGGGGAGTTGGCGGTCACCACAGCGATAGGCCACCGTCCCAATCAAGCCCACGGTCGCCCCACGCGCGCGCAGGAGATGATCCACGAGGAAACTCGTGGTGGTCTTGCCATTGGTGCCGGTCACCCCAACGAGCTGGAGATGCGTCATCGGATAGTCATAGAAGCGCTGGCCCAACTGCACGAGGGCGGCGCGCGCGTCCAGCACGCGAATGCAGGGAATCCGCGGATGTTGCCCTTGCACGCGGTGCCACCACACGGACTCGGTGCGATCGCCGACAATCGCCACCGCCCCCCGCGCAATCGCCTCCTCCACAAAGTGATGGCCGTCGGTCTCTGCGCCTGTCAGCGCGATGAAGAGGCTCGCTGGACGGACGCGCTTCGAGGAGACGGTGACATCGCGCACCGACACATTGGGCAGTGTCTGCAAGGTGCTGGCGTCTACCAGCGAAGCGACCAAGTCGTGCAATTGCATCATGTCTCCTACGACGTCGGCCGCTTGACGAACTGCGGCTCCGACGGCGCCTTGATCGGTGATGCGCCTAAGTACTGTAACGCGGCTTCTGCGATCTGACGGAACACTGGTGCCGCCACGACCCCGCCATAGTAGAGCGGCCGCGGTTCATCCAGGGTCACGACGATCACGAGCGCTGGATCTTCCGCCGGCACAAACCCGGCAAAGGAGGCGATGAACTTCCGATGCGAGTACCGGCCATCCGTTTCGATCTTCTGCGAGGTGCCGGTCTTGCCGCCCGCGAGGAAGTCGCGGACTTTCGCGGCCTTGCCGCTCCCACGCTCGATGACACCAATGAGGAGCTCGCGGAGTTGCGCCGCCACCTCGGTTGACAGGGCCCGTCCGCTGAAGCGTGTCCCTCGTGTCTCGATGCGCGTGCCCTCGCGCGTGGTGATCGCCTGGACCACGTGCGGTTGCAGCACCAGGCCGCCGTTGGCAATCGCGCTCATCGCCACCGCCACCTGCATCGCGGTCACGCCGACCTCTTGCCCAATCGGAATGGCGAAGGGTGAGAGGCGCGACCACTGCGACGGCGGGTGGACTATCCCCGCCACCTCGCCGGGGAGATCAATCGCCGTGGGACTCCCAAATCCAAAGCGACGGATGGCGTGGTAGAGTTGGGGTGGTTCCAATCGTTGCGCGGCCTTGACCATGCCGATGTTACTCGACATCGCGACGACCTCACGAAAGGTCAGCCACCCGTGGGGCTTGACGTCGTGGAGGATCCGCCGACCCACGGTCCGCCACTCGCCCTGCTCGCAGAAAAATCGGTCGTCGGGAGTCACCCGTTGCGCCTCGAGGAGCGCCCCCGCCACCACCGCCTTAAAAACGCTGCCCGGTTCCATGAGGTCGGTGACCGCGCGATTCCGTCGGACATCGGGCGCCAGGTCGGCGGGAGCATTGGCGTCAAACGTGGGACGATTCGCCAAGGCCAACACCGCGCCAGTCCGCGGATCGAGGACGATGACGGAGCCGCCCTGCGCTTTCCATCGCCGATACGCCGCGTCGAGGGCTTCCTCCGCGATCGCTTGGATGACCGCGTCAATCGTCAGCGTCAGCTCGTAGCCGTCGCGTGGCGGCTCGTAAGCCAACACGTGGTGGTAGAGCACACGCCCTCGACCATCACGATAGATGCGCTGGAACCCGCGCTCCCCTGCGACGAATGGATCGTAGTGGGCCTCGATGCCTTCGAGGCCGTTGTGATCCACACCCACATAGCCCATCACGTGGCTGGCGAGGGTGCCGGCCGGATACAACCGCTTGGGTTCTTTGACCAGGTAGACCCACGGCAACTCCAGGGCCCGCAGGCGGAGCGCTTCGTCGTTGGCCAGTTGACGTTTGATCCACACAAACGCTTTGTCTCGACCGAGCCGCTCCTGGACGAACGCCGCCTCGAGGTGGAGGGTGCGCGTCAGCGCCTCGGTGACGGTGACCTTGGTCGCGTGATCCATGTGACGCGGATCAGCAGCGACCGAGTCGGCCCACACCGTCATCGCCAGAGGCCGATGCTGTCGATCGTAGATCGTCCCGCGCAGCGGCGGGAGCGTCAGGTACAGTTCGTGTTGGCGGCGGGCGAGCGTCGCGAACTTCGGCGCCAAGGCAATCTGGAGATACGCCGCGCGGCCTAACGTACAGAGGAGCGCTCCGGTGAGAACCCACACGAGGAGTCGAATGCGCGCATGCACCGAACGGAAGCGCATGCGCTGACGAATCACCGAGCCTGTCCCCCAGGAGCCATGTCTCATGGTTCGGCAATCGCCTCAGCCGTCATCACGTGCAGGAGTTGTGATGTCCAGCGTCTCTCAGGTACCTCGCGGTCCCTCACCGGAGCGACACTGGTCGTCGCGCGCGGCGTCGTCAGTTCCACATCGTAGGTCGTCAACTGTGCCTTGAGATGGTTCGGTGCTTTCAGGCGCATGACGTCGTAGGCGAGATACGTCACCTGCTCCTGCAGTGTATCGCGCACCGCCCGGCGCTCGTTCAACCGATAGCTCTGGCGCACGAGCCACACGTGCTGATGGATCACGATGAGCGCGGCGACCGTCCCGAGGGCTAACAGGCTCCAGCCGGTCGTCACGCGCATCACGGATGCCGCCGTCCTGTCTGCGCCCCGACGACGGTCGGGGGAGACAGGCGTTGACACGCGCGCAGCTTCGCACTCCGCGCGCGCGGGTTGCGCTCCTGTTCAGTGGGCGAGGGCGTCAGCGGTTTGGGCGTCAACAGCGTCATGAGCCCGGCGCGCGCCCACTGCTGCATCGCGCGCTTGACCACCCGATCTTCGAGCGACTGGAAACTGAGCACGACCAACCGGCCCGCGGGCGCGAGGAGTTGCGGTACGAGTTGGAGCGCGCGCTCGAGCGCCTCCACCTCGTGATTCACGGCAATGCGCAACGCTTGAAACACGCGTGTCGCTGGATGCAGACGCTGGTGTTGCGCGTGCCTGGGGACGGCGCGCTCGACGAGCGTCGCCAATCCCCGCGTGGTGCGCAGCGGTTGCTGACGGCGCGTGGTCACGATCGCTCGTGCAATCCGCGCGGCATACCGCTCCTCGCCATGGCATCGGAAGAGATCCGTCAGTTCGGCCAGGGAGAGGCGCCGCAGGAGTTCTGCGGCCGTCGGCATCGCCCGCGTCGGATCCAAGCGCATATCGAGTGGTCCTTCGAGTTGGAAGCTCAGGCCCCGTTCCGGTTGGAGGAGCTGCCAGGACGAGAGTCCCAGATCGAGCAGCACGCCATCCACCCGAGAGACGCCGAGGGAGGCGAGGTGCGTCGCCAGCATCTGGAAGTTGGCGTGGAGGAAGGTGACGCGCGCGGCCCACGGTTGGAGACGGAGTTGCGCTAACGCCAGGCTGTCGGGATCGCAATCGAGCGCGATGAGCCGGCCGTCTGGCCAGCGCTCCAGGAGCGCGGCGCTGTGCCCGCCGAGACCGACGGTGGCGTCCACGACGGTCGCATCCGGCCGCGGCGGCAGGAAGCGTAACACCTCCTCCACCATGACGGGCACGTGCACCGGAGGCGACGCCTCACGCTCAGGCTCCATCCCACCCACCTCCGGTGCCTGCGCTCCCACATGGAGCAAGAGCACTCGGCCCTTCGACAGGCTGTCGAAGGGACTGTCCCCCAGGCTCACTCGTCGTTGCTGCATGCGTCACTCGCGATCGCGTTAGCCTTCCAAGAGGTGCTCGGCAATCTCCTCAAATGAGGAGCGCGAGCCCTCGAAAAACTCGTGCCACCGTTCTTTCGCCCACACTTCGATGTGCGTTGACACGCCGACGAAGAGGCAGTCGCGTTTGATCTGCGCAAAATCCTTCAGCGATTTCGGCAGGAGAATCCGTCCCTGCCGATCGGTCTCGACCTCCACCGCGCCCGAAAAGAAGAGGCGGTTGAACTTGCGCGCCTCCGCACGCGTGAAGGAGAGACTCTTGAACTTGGCCTCTTGGCGTCGCCACTCTTCCTCGGTGAACAGGAACAGACAGCCATCGAGGCCGCGCGTGAGAAACAGGCGCTCGACACTGTACTCTTTGAACGTGGCGCGAAAACGGGCCGGCACAATGAGACGACCCTTCCGATCAATGGCATGTTCGTACTCCCCGTAGAACATAGCCCCTCACGTCGTGCTCTAGCTCTAGCTGTCGTGTCGGGCGCTCGAGCGATGCCCCGCAGGAGGGTACTCGTGGGTGCAATTCCCCACTTTCCCCCACTCCTCACCACTTGATGGGATAACTATACCTAATGTCCCATTTCATTGTCAAGAGGAAAGTTGCGACAATTTGGAAACCACAACGGCTGGGGAAGCAGGCGGTCGGCAGGCCCTACCGCTAGGGGGTGTACCTACGAGGGGTGGTGGGGGAAGTCACCGGAATGAGGGAACCATCACCCGCGAACCGCGAGGGATGTTCAGCGGTGGGCGATGGCCGTGGAGCGTCAAACGTTCAGCGCGTGACGGCTGGCGCCGAATCCTCCTTCGCTCTGCGACGCGAGGACGCCCGCAGCAGCGCTTCGGAGGACAAGCGCTCAACGCCCCCGGCCCGACCGGGGCGGGCGAACGCTGTCTGCTGATGGCTGATGTCGGAATCGGCGGCGCGCGATGACGAGATCCGCGGCGATTTGTCGTCGGAGATGCTGGACGGTGGGAAACGTCTGTTCATCGCGCAGTTTCTCCCGCCATTCAATGTCTACCCACCGGCCGTACAACCGTCCGCGAAAACCCAGGAGATGCACCTCGACGGTGCGGCGGTGTTCATGGAAGGTCGGCCGCCGGCCGATGTTCGCCACGGCCGGATAGCGCCGCGCGCCGACGGTGACCCACGCGGTGTAGACGCCGTCGGGCGGGAGGGCGAGGTGCTCGTAGTCCACGTTGGCCGTGGGATAGCCGAGTTGTGTGCCGCGCGCCGCCCCGCGGATGACCGGCGCGCGCAAGATGACTCCTCGTCCCAACAACTGACGCGCCGTCGCTAACTCGCCGGCCTGAATCGCCGCTCGGATGCGCGAGCTGTTGACGATGGTGCGCCCCAGGCGCACCGGCGGTACGACGTGCACCCGCATGCCAGCGCGGCGCGCCAGGCGTCGCAGGAGGGCGACGTTTCCTCGACGACCGCGTCCAAACCCAAACGTCGGCCCCACGACGATCGCCTGCGCCTGCAGGGAACGCACGAGTATCCGTTCCACGAACTGTTCCGGTGACAACGCGGCGAAGCGGCGCGTAAACCGGACGACCCACACGAGCTGAATGCCCAGTGCACGAAAGTACACCAGTCGTTGCTCCAAGCGCGTGAGGAGCGACGGGAGGGGTTGGCGTCGCAACACATGCTGCGGATGCGGATCGAAGGAGATGACGACACTCGTCCCGCGCCGTCGCCGCGCAGCTCGGACGACGTATCGGAGGAGCGCGTGATGCGCGCGATGCACCCCATCGAAGGTGCCAATCGCGACGACCGGGCGCGGCAGGTGACGCGGGAGGCGAGCCGCTGTCGTGACGATGTGCATACGAGGAATCCTTAGGGAGCGACGGGGGCTGCTGCGATGAGCCGCTCAGCAATCTGGGCGGACGTCGCGCGGGCCAGCCAGTCCCACGTCACTGCCTCAGCCACGTGGAAGGTGCCGCTGCGCAGCCGCCGGAGTGCCGTCACATGCGCGGGACACCCCAGACGCTCACCCAACGTGTCCGCCAGCGCACGGATGTAGGTGCCACGCGAACACTGGACGACCGACGTGAGCGACGGTGGCGCGTACTGACGAAGATCCCACCGGTAGATGTGCACCTGCCGCGGCCGCCGCGGTACCGTCACTCCTCGACGGGCCCAGCGATAGAGCGGTTGGCCTTGATATTTGATCGCTGAGAACATCGGTGGGACCTGCGCGAGCTCACCAACACAGCGTTGTAACTGGGTGATGAGTTCCGCAGGCGCAGGCGCGTGCCAGCCGGCAGGGGCCTGCGCGACAACACGACCCGTCGCATCGCCCGTGTCGGTCCCCACACCCAATTGGATGGTCACGTCATACTCCTTCTCGCTCTGCATGAGCGATGCGGCCCAGCGTGTTGCGGGACCCAGCACCAGCACGAGCAAGCCGCTCGCCATCGGATCAAGGGTCCCGGCGTGGCCCACACGCCGCAGGCCGGTGCGACGGCGCAGGAGATTGACCACGTCGTGCGACGTCGGCCCCACCGGTTTATCCACGAGCAGGATCCCGTGCATCGCTTAGGGGGGACAGGCAGCCCGCAACACGGAGACTAATTGCTGGAGCACCTCCGCCTCGCTGCCCTGTATCGTACAGCCGCTGGCGGCGCGATGCCCACCGCCACCAAACCGCTGTGCCACCGCATTCACATCCACGCGGCCCTTGGAGCGGAGACTGACGCGCCACGTGTTGGGCTCGACTTCACGCATGACGAACACCGCGTCCGTCCCCCAGAGGGAGCGCGGCAGATCAATCAACGCTTCCGCGCTCTCTAGCGTCGCGCCGGTCTGTGCGAGCACCGCGCGTGGGAGCGCGAGCCACGCGAGTGTGCCATCGTCGCTGACGTGCAGTGTTTGGAGTGCTGCCGCGTGCAATCGTAAGTCCGCGAGGCTGCGATGCTCGTAGATCTGCTGGTAGATTGCCGCCGGCTCTACGCCGGCCTCGAGCAACTGTGCCGCGAGACGATGGACGCGCGCGGTCGTGTTGGCGTAGCGGAAGGAGCCGGTATCCGTCAGCAGGGTGACGTAGAGGAGGATGGCCGCCTCACGATCAATCGGCACGCGTAACGCGTCGTACAACCGATAGACGAGTTCCCCCGCGGCCGCGGCCTGGGGATCAATGTAGCACAACGTCCCGAACGGCTGCTGCGGGATGTGATGATCAATGACGATGAGCGGCTTCGCACGGTCGAGGAGGGTGGCCACTTTGCCCAGTCGTTCCAAGACCGGCACGTCCACGACGAAGACCGCATCGTGCGGTGGCAGGCGGTTCCCTGGCTGTTGCAGGTGCGCGATGCCGGGAAGAAATTGCAAATTGATGGGCACCGCGCTGTCGTTGATCACCATTACCTCTTTGCCCAGTTGCCGTAGCAGATGCGCGAGGGCTAACTGGCTGCCAAACGAATCGCCTTCACCGTTGATGTGCGAGGTGACGATGCACCGTCGGTACTGCGGCAGGGCTTGGAGGAGCGCTTGCAGCTGGGTGTCAGAAGATTCCGTCATGACGTTGGGTGCTCCTTGTGTAGCCGATTGAGCGTTTCCTGAATGCGAAACTGCGCATCCAGTGACCGATCCAAGTGGAACGTCAATTCTGGCGTGTAGCGCAACCGGATGCGCTGCCCGATCAATTTGCGAATGAACCCCCTCGCCTGCGTCAGGGCCGCCAACGTGTTGGCCCGTTCCTCCTCGGTGCCCAGACAACTCACAGACACGTGGGCATGTTGGAGATCGGCGCTGATGTCCGCATGCATCACCGTCACAAAGCCGAGCCGCGGATCCTTCAGTTCCTCGAGGAGGATCCGACTCACCTCAACTTTCAATTGCTCAGCCACGCGTTCTACTCGTCCCATCTCTTCACCGTTCGCTGGTTACGGTTCGCTGGTGACGTCTGCCTCACCACCACGCCAAACGGTAATCCGTCAGCTCAGTCTCGCGGTGGCGGCGAACCCACTCGACGACGCGCGAGAGCTGGCCGTTGACGTAGCGCCGATCCTCACCGATACCCACGACCCCCACCTGGGAACGCTGCCACGTCTCTTGGCCGTCCACTTCAGCGATGGAGATGTTGAACTGTCGTCGGAGCTGATCCTTGAGGCTCTTCAAGACCATCCGTTTCTCTTTGAGCGATTGGCTACTGGGAAAATACAGCTCCAGCGTCAGCAGACCGACGGTCATGCCGGCCCCTGCGCACTGAGGAGCCACTCGCTCAGCGTCCGTAAGCAGCGGAGTGGCTCGGGTTCGTGTAATATCGCCAGCAGTTCCTTCCGCAGGCGCCCGCGATTGAGGCGGGCGAGCAGATTGTCGTGCAGAGCGCGACGCATCCAGGTTGCGGTCTGGGGTTCGATGGTACAGTGCAGCCGCTCAGCAAAGCGAATGGCGCGCAAGATGCGCGAGGGATCATCACGAAAACTCTGCGGATGGAGGACGCGGATGAGACGCGCGCGTAAGTCCTCATAGCCGTGGAAGAGGTCAATCAAGCGACCGAACGGCGTGGGGCTCAGGCGCATCGCCATGGCATTGATGGTCACGTCCCGACGGAACAGGTCATCCTGCAGTGTCCCCGCACTCACCTTGGGATACGCGGCCGGCTTGGCGTAGATTTCTTTGCGACACGTGGCGAAGTCTAGCCGCAGCGTTTCAGTGAGCTGTTTGGAGGAGCGTTTCCGTCGAGCGAAGGACGCCAGCGGCACGAGGACGGTCGCCGTTTTGAACTGCACGTGCGTGGTCAGCTGGGTACGATGGGCCTGCGCAAACTGTTGGGCAATGATGATGCCATCTCCCTCGATGACGAGATCCACGTCGTTCACAGGCCGCCCCAGCAACCAATCCCGCACACAACCGCCGACGGCGTAACTGGGCCAGTGTGCGCGTGCAGCCAGCTGACCCACCTCATCGAGGAGCACGCGCAACTGCGGACTGAGGTGCTCCGTCAGCGTGATCGTCCCGTCAGCGAGCACGGGGATGATAGGTGTCATGGATGCGTTTGAGCCGACTCTTGTCCACGTGCGTGTAGCGCTGCGTTGTCGAGATATCGGCATGGCCCAGCATTTCTTGCAACGCCCGCAAATCCGCGCCACGCTCCAAGAGGTGCGTCGCAAACGAGTGGCGCAGGACGTGCGGACTCGGCGGCTTGGGGAGCTTGGCTAATCGCGCGTACCGTCGCAGCAACAGGAAAATTGCTTGACGCGTCAGCGATCGTCCCCGCGTGCTGAGAAACAGCGTTTGCTCCTGCGCTGATTTCCGCAGGCGCGGACGCACGACGCGCAGGTACCGCTGCACCGCGGTGATGGCCGACCGACCAAGGGGCACGATGCGTTCCTTGCCGCCTTTGCCCAGGCACCGCACAAACCCTACCTCGAAGTTCACATCGCCGATCTTCAGCGTGATCAGTTCTGACACGCGGATGCCTGTCGCATAGAGGAGTTCCAGCCACGCGGTATCGCGAATGCCTTGCCAGTTGGAGGTGTGCGCCGCTGCCAACAGCCGTGTGACTTCCTCCACGCTCAGCGCGGCGGGCAGACGTTGCCACAGTTTTGGTGTGGTAATGACGCTCGTCGGATCGTCCCGCAGATAGCGTTGGGCGATGGCGTAGCGATAGAGCATGCGCATCGCGGCCAGTTGGCGCGCGACGGATGTTGCCGAGAGATTCCGTCGTCGCTGGACCAGCAAGAATTGCGTCACGTCGTCACGACGCACTTCGGGCAACGCCTGACGACGGGCAGTTAAGTAGCGTTGGAACTGCAGGAGATCCTGACGGTACGCCACAGCGGTGTTCTTGGCCAGGCCGCGTTCCAGCGTCAGATGCGTCAGAAATTCTGTCATCCACGGATGCAGCGTGCTATCTGCTGCGGGGGCGGTTGTCGTCGCCATAGTCACGGTGTCCCCTCGACGACAAAATCGTGCGCGGCCTTCCATGTAAACTCACGATGGACCAACCGGTGGGTGCGCTCCAGATCGTGCACCCATCGCTCAAGGGCTGTTGGCGAGAGGACATTCGCGTGCAGGTCTCGTCGAAACCGCTCGAGCTGCTGAATCGGTGGCTCGAGATGTGTGGCTTTCTCCGGCACGAGCAACTCTTGCAAGGCCCGTAATTCCCCCACGGCCTCGTCAGTGGCCCGCAAGGCCTTCTTGCGACTCGTGCCCAGACCTTCCTGGAGTTCATCGTACCAAAAGGTCCACAGCCGAAAGTGGTGCTGATAGCGTTCTTCCGGTGTGAATGTCGGTGCGTAGGTGCGCGTCGTGATCGCAATCGCTGGTATGATGGGGGTCTTCTTCCGAATGAATTTGCGTGTGATCGCCGAAGGAATTGTACAACCCACGACACTCATCACAAGGCAAGTCACCAGTAACCAGTGAACAGTCACTGGAAGAATGGATTTACGACTGCAGGAGTTTTTGGAATTGCGACTCATCAATGATGTGCACTCCCAGGTGTTGCGCTGTGGTATATTTCGATCCGGGATTCGCCCCCACAACGACATAATCGGTGTTACGGCTGACACTGGACGAAGTCGTACCGCCCCATTGCTGGATGCGCTCCTCAGCTTCCTGGCGTGTGTAATGCGTGAGCTCCCCTGTCAGGACAAAGGTTTTGCCAGCGAAGGGCTGTGGGCCCGTACGGGGTGCCGCGTCGCTCATCTTCACGCCAGCGGCTGCCAGCTTTGTGAGTAACTTTCGCGTACTGGGTTGGCGGAGCGCCTGCGTGAGCGTCGTCGCCATCACGGGCCCGACGTCATCAATTTCCCGCAGCATGTTCTCCGTCGCTTTCTGCAGCCGTGCCATCGAGCGGAATGTGGTCGCGAGCACGCGCGCCGCCTTCTCGCCGATGTGGCGAATGCCGAGCCCATAGAGAAGCCGTGCCAGCCCGCGCGATTTACTCTGCGTAATCGCCTCGAGCAACTTCTGTGCCTTCTTCTCAGCGAAGAGTTCCAGTTGCAGCAACTCCTGCATCGTCAGACGGTAGATGTCCGCGACATCCCGCACGAACGCCTTGGCGACGAGCTGCTCGACGACCGCCTCGCCCATCCCCTCGATATCCATCGCTTCGCGACTGGCAAAGTGGAGCAACCCGCGCGTGAGTTGTGCGGGACACGATGGAGTGGTACAACGGTAGGCCACTTCCTCTTCTTTCTCTTTCGCAATCGGCCCCCGACATACCGGACACTGCTTCGGCACGTGAAACGCGCGCTCTTTGCCCGTCCGTTTGCTCTCGATGACTTTGACGACTTGTGGAATCACTTCACCGGCGCGTTGGATGAGGACCCAATCGCCGATCTTGACGCCGAGCCGTGCCATGTCATCGAAGTTGTGTAACGTCGCATTCGAGATCGTCACACCACCACACTCGACAGACTGGAGTTTGGCAACCGGCGTGATCGTGCCGGTGCGCCCGACAGAGGCCTCGATGTCGAGGATCTGCGTCGTGGCTTGATGGGCGGCAAATTTGTACGCCATCGCCCAGCGCGGGCTCTTCATCGTCGTCCCTAACCGGCGCTGCTGATCCAGGCGATTGACCTTGATGACCGTGCCGTCCACTTCATAGGGCAACGCCTCGCGTCGGCGCTCGAGCTGCGCGCACAACGCCAGCACGTCAGCAAGCGAGTGGCACTGCTGCGCGTGATCGGTGACGGGCAAGCCCAGCGCACGACACGCCTGCAAAAAATCCCAGTGGGTTTCAAACGTCATCCCGGTCACTCGACCGTAGGAGTGTGTCGCAAACCGGAGGGGCCGCGTGGCGGTCACGCGAGGGTCTTTCTGTCGGAGGCTGCCCGCGGCGGCATTACGCGGATTCGCAAACGTTTCTTCCCCGCTGCGCTGGGCGTCACGATTGTAGCGTTGGAACTCCTCTTTGTACATGTACACTTCCCCGCGGACTTCTAACAGCGATGGCGGTTGACCGCGGAGTTGCAGGGGAATCGCGCGGATCGTGCGCGCGTTTGCCGTGACCTCCTCGCCTGTGTCACCGTCGCCACGCGTTGCTGCGAGCGCCAGCGTGCCGCGTTCATAGGTGAGCGCCAAACCCACCCCATCCAGTTTTGGCTCGACGGTGTATGCGTGTTGCTCACCATCAAGCCACCGCGTCACGCGTGCCTCCCACGCCTGCACCTCTTTGACGGTAAAGGCATTGTCCAGGGAGAGCATCGGTACCTGATGACGAACGGCGCGGAAGGTCGTCGTCGGTTGTCCGCCGACACGCTGCGTGGGTGAATCGGGTGTGACGAATTCGTGGTGGTCGGCCTCCAACGTGTGAAGTCGCTGCAGTAACTGATCGTACTCGGCATCCGCAATTTCCGGCTGATTGAGGACGTAGTAGCGATAGTCGTGATGTCGAATCTGCTCGCGCAAACGCTCAATGGCTCGTCGGGCCTCTGTCTTCGAGAGGGTTTTCACCATCGCTAGTGCCCCACAGCGAGGCGGTCGGCGAGCATCGGGGGAAGCCCTGCGTCGCGCATTTTGCGTTGCGTCGTAGCCACGTCGTATGAAACGCGATGCATCTCGAGCCACGGCCCGTCAGTGTCGAGAATTGCGAAGCTTGCGCGCGGATCGCCGTCGCGCGGTTGGCCCACACTCCCCGGGTTGATCACGTATTTGGCCTGCTGCAGGTCCAGCGCGACATGCTGTAACTGCTCGGCATCGTTGAGGACGCGCCTCACCTGGCCCTGATGGTGATCCACTTCGATGACAACGGGTAGATGCGTGTGGCCAACGAAACAGAGCGGCGTCTTCGCCATCAGCGCCGTCTCGAGTGCCTGGGCGATTTCGATGAGGTAATCAAATTTCTCTGGCGCGCGCAGCGTGCCATGCACGAGCGTGAACAGTTTGTCCTCATGCTTGGCGCGCAGTGTTCGCAGGAACGCCAGATCGCCGAAACTCAAACGCTCACGCGTCCACTCGAGCGCGGTGCGCGCATAGCGTGTAAACCAACTCATCTCCACTTTCCCAATACACGCCCAGTCATGATTGCCGGCGATCATCGTCGCTGGGAGCTCACGCATGCGCTTGAGACATGGCACTGGATCAGCACCGTAACCGATGATATCGCCAAGACAGAGGTACTGCTGGACGTGTGCCTGCGCCGCTGCAGCGAGGACAGCTTCGAGCGCTTCGAGGTTACTGTGGATGTCACTCAGGACTGCGTAGCGCATGTCGTCTATTAAAAATAGCGAATCTCAAACTCCTTGAATTCGCCGTTGGCCAGTCCCCACGTGACATCTGCTTTGCGAATGAAATGCGCCATCGGTCCGGCGCGCATCTGTTCGAGGAATGTGTGGAGTTGCGCTTCGTCACCTTCCACGATGGCCTCGACCCGGCCATCGCGCAAATTCCGCACCCAGCCGGTCAGGCGCAACGCCATCGCCGTGGACTCGACGGTAAAACGAAACCCCACCCCTTGCACGCGCCCGCTGTAGAAGACGTGCAGCCGT
>CAZWYX010000016.1:0-25466 GCA_964638485.1 uncultured Planctomycetales bacterium
ACCGTCGCTTGAGGTGAGGAGTTCAACCGTGAGTGTCCCCCCGCCAGGCCTGCTGACCCGTGAGGCGCTCGAAGCCCGCGAGGCCGAGTGGCTCGCGCCCTACGCGATGAAGAGCCGCGACACGCGCGGGCGGGTCCATCCTGAGCCGGAGGATCCGCATCGGACGGTCTACCGGCGCGATCGCGACCGCATCATTCACTCCACCGCCTTTCGCCGACTCGAATACAAAACGCAAGTCTTCGTCAACCACGAGGGGGATTACTACCGCACCCGTTTGACCCACACGCTCGAAGTGGCCCAGATCGCGTGCGCCATGGCGCGGACCCTGCGGCTCAATGAAGATCTGGTCGAGACGATGGCGCTGGCGCACGATCTCGGACATCCGCCGTTTGGGCATGCGGGCGAAGAGACCCTCCGCACGTTGATGACAGCGCATGGAGGATTTGATCACAATCTGCAAGGCCTACGCATCGTGGATGTCCTCGAGGCGCGGTACCCCTTGTTTCCCGGCCTGAACTTAACCTGGGAGGTGCGCGAGGGGATCAACAAGCATCGCACCCCCTTTGACCATGCCGACTACACGTTTGCGGAGCTGGACCCTGAGAAACTGCCCCTGCTGGAAGGGCAACTCGTGGATCTCGCGGATGAGATTGCCTACGACAACCACGATCTGGATGATGGCTTGACGTCTGGCCTGCTGCACGAAGGCGAGCTCGACGAGGTCGTCCTCTGGCGGGAGGCGGCGCGGCGCGTCCAGGCCCAGTACCCACAGCTCCCTGCGGAGATCCGCAAGTACCAGATCATCCGGACCCTCATCAACCAGCAGGTGAGCGATCTGGCGCAGGCCACCGCCCAGCGCCTGCACGAGCGGGGGCATCGCTCCGTCGAGGATGTGCGGGCGTGCGCAGAGCGGTTGGTCGGGTTTAGCCAAGAGATGGTGGGGCTGCGGAAGCCGCTCAAGCGGTTCCTGTGGGACCGGCTGTACCAGCACTACCGGGTGGTGCGGATGTCGGACAAGGCCCGGCGGCTGCTCACGGAGCTGTTTGCTGCCTACCTGGCCAAACCGGAGCAGCTCCCGCCCACAAGTTATGGTAGACTTAAACAGGGGAGTCCCCATCGCGTGGTGTGCGACTACATCGCCGGGATGACCGACCGCTACGCGATGGACGAGTATCAGAAACTGTTCGATCCCTACACGAAGGTGTAACATGCCCACGACCCTCCGACGGTCTCTTGGTTGTACCCTCGCTCTCCTCGTGGCGCTGACCGCCACCGGCTGCGGGCATAAACGCAGCTCCCTCCTGATGGAACGCCGCGCGCGCGGCCCCTTTGCGTTGGAGCGACAATTCGGCACCCGGCAGGTGGTGTATCTGCATCCCCCAGAACGGGTCAAGAAACACGAGGGGATTGAGATCACGATCCGCTTTGCCTCGCTGGCTGACCTCCATGAGTATTTCAAGAACGCCGAGATTTTCGGCAAGGATGCCGGGGTGAATCCCTACCAGCCGGAGAACATCGTCTTCTACGTCCAGATCGCCAACCGGGGCACGACGCCGATTTTGGTGGATCCGCAGCACTTCGTCCTCGTGGATGACATGGGGGTGCAGTACTCGTACCTCTCGCCCGACTACCTCAACGCCTTGGCCGAGGCGCGCATTACCATCGGTGAGGCCACGCGGATGGGGTTGGGGTCCGCGCCCGATGTGTACGGGGTGGATGTGGGCGGGTTCGCTTCTGGCTTGGTGCCGAAATCCCAAAAACGGCTGGCCCTCTTAAAACAGGTATCCTTGAGCAGCGGGATGCTGTTTCCCGGCGTGGTGTACGACGGCTACATCTCGTTTATCCGCCCCCACAAGGATGCGAAGCAGCTCCAGTTGATCTTGAGCAACGTCAAGACCGACTTTGATGCGAACGACATTCCGAAACGTTCCCTGGACTTCACCTTCGAATTTGAGGCCACCCAGGCGATTGTGCCAGAGTCGCCGATCGAACCGACGTCATCAGCCGAGGGAAGCGCTGGGCCCACGGAAGGCCACGCCGCCCCGACCACACCAGCCTCCACCGCTCCGCAATGAGCCTGTCGCTCCCCACGTCTGTCCCTACAGGGCCGGTGGCCTGGTCGCCGCCGACACCGGCGGGTGACGTGCTCCTGGAGGGGCTGCATGCGGCTCAGCATGAGGCGGTCACGCATACCGGCGGACCGCTCCTGATCATCGCCGGCGCCGGGACAGGCAAGACCACCGTCATCACGCGCCGGATCGCCTACCTCATCGCGACGAAGCAGGCGCGCCCGAACGAAATCCTCGCCCTCACATTTACCGAGAAGGCTGCGCGGGAGATGGAGACGCGCGTGGATCAGCTCGTACCCTACGGGTACGTGGATACCTGGATCTCGACCTTCCATGCGTTTGGAGATCGGGTGCTGCGTGAGCAGGCGATCCTCCTGGGGCTGTCGCCGACGTTCCAAGTGCTCACGAAACCACAGGCCATCGTCTTTCTGCAAGAGCACCTCTTCGCACTGCCCTTCGAGCTGCTCCGGCCGCTGGGCCAGCCGGCCCGGTATCTTGACGCCCTCGTGACGCTGTTCGCCCGGGCCAAAGACGAGGATGTGACGCCACAGGAGTATCTGGCGTATGCGCAGCAGTTGCAGGCCGAGGCAGCGCAGCAGCCAGCGGATGCGGCATGCAACGAACAGGCGCAGCGTCAACGTGAGCTCGCACGACTCTACGGCGCGATCCAAGCCGTGTTGCGCCAGAACGACCGCGTAGACTTTGGCGATCACATCACACTTACTCTGGAATTGTTCCGTCACCATCCCAGCATCCTGGAGCAGTACCGACGGCAATTCAAGTACGTGTTGGTGGACGAATTTCAGGACACCAACTTCGCCCAGTTTGAGTTGCTCAAACTCCTCGCCCCTGGCCAGTCCGAGCTGACGATCGTGGCGGATGATGACCAGAGCATCTACAAATTCCGCGGCGCAGCGTTTAGTAACATTCTCAACTTTCTGGCGAGCTACCCGCAGGCGCGCCAGGTGGTCCTGGTGCAAAACTACCGCGCCACCCAGCCGCTGCTCGATGCGGCCTACCGCTTGATTCGGTTTAACGATCCTGAACGGCTGGAAGTCAAGCAGGGGATTGACAAGCGCCTCCAGGCGGTCCGCGAGGCGCCAGCGGCGTCAGCTCCCCAGTGGCGCTGGTTTGACACCGTCGAACGCGAAGCCAGTTGGGTGGCCGAGACGATGCAAACACTCGTCACCCAGGGCGAGGTGCGTTGGCGTGACTGTGCGATTTTGGTCCGCTCCAACAAAGAAGCCGAGCCGTTTCTCGAGGCGCTCACCTTCGCGAGCATCCCCTGGCAGTGTCCTGGGATGGCCGGGGTCACCCTGCGCACCGAGATCAAGCTCCTGTTGGCGATCCTGCGGATGTTGGCGGATCCACAGGACAGTCTGAGCTGGTACTTCGTGGCCTCCTCGCCGCTCTACCAGGTGCCCATGAGCGATCTGGTGCTGTGCAACCGCGTCGTCCGGCATCAGCATCGGGCACTGAGCGAGGTGTGGCGCGATCCTGCGGCGATGGGACTGACCCTCTCCACGGAAGGGGCGCAGCGCAGTCAGCAGGTGTTACGCGATGTCGAGCGCTTCACCCGCCTGTCCGCGACACTCTCGCCAGGCCAGCTCCTCTACCGCTTCCTCACCGAAGCGGGCGGGAAGAACTACCTCAAATCCCTGGCGCAGCCAGAACGAGAAGAGGAGTTGCAGCAGGTGGCGGCGTTCTTTACCCAACTGGGACGGCTCGAATCGCAGATGGCGTACGCGCGCCTGCCAGAGCTCCTCGCGCACACCGAGCGCCTGAAACTGTTGGCGGATGATCCGACGCAGAGTGAGTTGATGTGGGATGCGGATGCGGTGCAGGTGCTCACCGTGCATCGCGCCAAAGGATTGGAATTCTCGGTCGTCTTCCTGGCCGGCCTGGTCCAAGGGCGTTTTCCCGTCCCTGACCGGCGCGATCCCCTGGAGCTGCCGGACGCGTTAATCAAAGACATCATCCCCAGCGGCGATGTCCATCTCCAGGAGGAGCGGCGGCTGTGCTACGTGGGGATGACGCGCGCCAAAACGCATCTCTACTTGACCGCCGCGGCCAGCTACGGCGGCAAGTCGGTCCGCAAAGTCAGCCAGTTTGTGCTCGAGGCGCTGGATCTGCCTCCGCCGCCCGCGCCCACCCGGACGCCGGCGCTCGAGGTGATTCGCCGTGAGGGGCAGCCAGCGGCTCACGCGCCCGTCCCGTTGGTCACGAGTGCGCCAGAGCCGATGCGTCTGGATCCCCACGGCTTCGACGACTACGTCACGTGTCCCTTGAAGTACAAATTCTCCCATGTGCTGCGCGTGCCGATTCTCAGGCACCACCTCGTCATCTACGGCGCCGCCCTCCACCAGGCGGTCGAGCAGCTCCTCCGCGCCAAGCAGCAGGGACGGCAGCTCACGCTGGAAGCGCTGTGGCAACACTTCGCCGCGGCGTGGCAGAACGAAGGGTTTCTCACGCGCCAGCATGAGGAGCTGCGGTTTCAGCAGGGGCAAGAGGTCCTGCGCCGATTTTGGGAGCGCGAGTCGCAGAGCCCGGCAGTACCTACGCTGGTGGAGGAGAAGTTCAAGGTCCTCCTCGAGCCAGAGCACCTCCAGGTGGTGGGCCGGTGGGACCGCGTGGATGTGCAGGGCGAGGAGGCGACGATCCTGGATTACAAATCCTCCGACGTGCGCGATCCAGCCGAAGCCCATCGGCAGGTGCGCGAGTCCCTCCAGATGGCGGTCTACGCGCTGGCGTGGCAGGTCCTCCACGGCAGGCCGCCGGCTCGTCTGCAACTGCATTTTCTCGAGTCGCACCTGACCGGCGAGTGGCAACCGACCGAGCAGCACCTGGCCGCAACGCGCCAGCGCCTGACGCGCGCTGCCGACGGCATGCGCGCCGGGGCCTTCGAGGCGACCCCAAGCCCGCACGCGTGCCACTGGTGCGCCTACCAGAGCATCTGCCCTCAAGCCGTCTATGAGCGTTCTTAAGGCGTTGACGTGTAGACGCTTCTCCCGTACAATAGACGTCAGCCAACAGTTACTGCGATGACCCAGCCAGAGCTCTTCGAAGATTTCCATGCCACTTCGGTAGCAACGCCGCGTCGGGGCATGACACCGGTCTTTGTGGCGCGACGCCTCACCGTTACATTCACTGCGCAACAACTCGCCCTGGTGAGCGCTGGGGCGATCGTGGTGCTGGTGGCCTTGTTTGCCCTGGGGGTGGAACGGGGGAAAGCCGTGGGTCGCATGAGCTCACGGCCTTCGCGAGCCGCCGAGATCGCTGTGACGCCAGCGGTGACATCAACACGTCCTGCGGTGAGCGAGCCGACTCCTGCCCCCACGACGGTCGCCACGCCGGCGACGCCGGCCCATCCCTACACCATCCAGTTGGCCACGTACACGAACGCCTCCATCGCCCAGCGGGAACTGGAGAAGCTCAAGGCGCAAGGCTACACCGCGTTTCTGATGGAGGGGCACAACCGCGTGGCGCTGTGCGTGGGACGGTTTGCCTCGCGCCGGGCCGCGAGTCAACAAGTGGCGAGTTTCAAGAAGACCTACCAGGACTGTTTTGTCCGGAAGCGTTAGTCCGTCGAGGGCCTTGGCCAATGTCGGTACATAAAAGTTTAAGTTTCCGCAGCAGCATGCGCCACCGCAATGTGCTCAAGCGGCATGAGCGGATCCGTCACCTCCAGCAGAAAGCGCTCTGGACGGCCGAGCGCTCGCCGTTGGGACTGCCAAAAATCAAATCCATCCAGTTTAAAGTCAAGAAGACGCCGAAGGCCGCCGAGTCTGCTGCGGCCGCAGCGGCTGCGCCAGGGGCAGGGGCTGCGCCGTCAACCACGCCTCCCTCGAAATCGTCGAAGCCAGCCGACCAGAAACAGTGATGGTGCGCGGGGTCACGGCGGGTCACATGCAGGCGTTGGATCGTCGGGCCACGCGCGACTACGGGATTCCGACGCTCCTGCTCATGGAACAAGCCGGCACCGCCATCGCACAGGCCCTCCACGCACGGGTGGCGAGTCCCTCGTCGCAGATCGTGTGCCTCGCCGGCCGAGGGCACAACGGCGGTGACGGGTTGGCTGCGATGCGCCTCATGCAAGCCGCCGGGTGTCAGCCGGTCGTCTTTCTGCTGGGCGCGCGCTCGGCCCTGCGCGATGAACCAGCGCTGTACGCCACCATCCTCGAACGTGTGGGCGTGCCGCTGCACGAGTTGGTCACGGAGTCGGTGTGGCAGCAGTTGGCGCAAACACTCCCGCAGGCCGACTGGATTGTGGACGCGTTGCTCGGCACCGGTTTCAGCGGCGCGGCCACACCGGAGGTCGTCCGCGCGATTCAGCTCCTCAATGCCTCTGGCCGTCCCATTCTGGCCGTGGATACTCCGTCGGGACTGCACGTGGATACCGGGGCGGTGGCACCCGTCGCGGTCCAGGCCACGGTGACGGTGACATTTGGGTGGCCGAAGCACGGCTTTTTTCAAGGGGAAGGGCCGCGCTGTGTCGGCGAATTGATCGTCGAGCCGATCGGCTTTCCCCCAGCGCTGTTGGCTGAGCTGCCAGGATCATGAAGCGGATTCGTGTCGCACTGGGAGCGCGTTCCTACCCCATCCTCATCGGCCAAGATGGCTACCAGACGTTGGGCACGGTGGTGCGCGAGTTCAGGCGCCACCGGCTGGGCATCGTGGTCACGAATCGCACGACCCGGCGGCTCGTCGCTCGACAGGTGCTGCGCGCGCTCACGGCGGCTGGTTGGCGGCTGACGGTGCTGGAGGTGCCTGACACCGAGCGGGCGAAATCGCCGGCGGTCGCGTTACGGGTGATTCGACGCGTCGCGCGTGTCGCGCAGCGGGACGTCCCGACGCTGTTCGCGTTAGGGGGTGGGGTGGTGGGGGATCTCACCGGCTACGTGGCGAGTGCCTTTCGTCGCGGGGTGCCCTACGTCCAACTGCCGACGACGTTGCTGGCGCAAGTAGATTCAGCCATCGGGGGCAAGGTCGGGCTGGATCTGCGCGAAGGGAAAAACCTCGTGGGCGCGTTCTACCAGCCGCGGGCGGTGGTCGCGGATGTGCGCGTGCTGCGCAGCCTCAGCCCACGACAGCTCACCTCCGGGTTGGCTGAGGTCATCAAGTATGGCGCGATCGCCGATCGCGCGCTGTGGAGGCGCCTGGAGAGCCATCGCGCCGCGATTCGTCGTGGACGTCTCTCGGAATTGCTGTGGTTGGTGACGCGCTGCGCCCAGATTAAAGCGCGGATCGTCTCACGGGATGAGCGCGAAACGCGCGGGCTCCGCACGCTCCTGAACTTTGGCCACACCGTCGGCCACGCGCTCGAAGCCGCGCTCCGCTACAGTGCGCGGCTGACGCATGGGGAAGCGATTGCGATTGGCATGGCCGCGGCCGCAGACCTCGGCGTTGAACTCGGCGTGACACCACCAGCCACTCGCGCGCAACTCGTGGGACTCCTCCAGGCGTATGGTCTTCCCACGCAAGCGCCGGAGATGCCGGTGCATCGGATTGAGCGCGCGATGGCCTTTGATAAAAAGTTTCTCGCTGGTACCCAGCGGTGGGTGCTGCTGCGGCGCATCGGCCAGGCCACCGTCGTCCGGGGGGTGGATGTCCAAGTCGTCCGACGGGTCTTGGGCTGGCGGGTAGGCCGGGGAGGCGCTCGATGACGGCGCTGACGATCGAATCCCTCCAGCGCACCCTGAGCTACCGCTTCCGCGATCGCCGGTTGTGTGAGTTGGCCCTGACGCACCGCTCCTGGGCCAACCATCGGGGACGCGTGACTGACAACGAACGCCTCGAATTTTTGGGCGACTCCATCCTCGGGCTGACGGTCGCCTTGTGGCTCTACCAGCAACACCCCACCTGGTCAGAAGGGGAACTCACCAAGGGCAAGTCGCAACTGGTCAGTCAGGCCGGGCTGGTGCGCGTGGGGGAGCGGTTGCAGTTGCGCTCGCTCATCCGGGTCGGCCACTCGCAAGGGCTGGATCCGATTCCGGAGTCCATTTTGGCTGGGGCCACCGAAGCCCTGGTCGGAGCGATCCTGGTGGATGGCGGCTTGCAGGCGGCCGACCGCGCCATCCGCCGGTTGTGGCGGCCGTTTAGCCAGGCCGTCAAGCAGGGACGCACCACCTCAGACTACAAGTCCCAACTGCAGGAGTGGAGCGTGCAGCACTGGCGGGTGCTGCCGCAGTACCACGTGGTCTCGGAGCGTGGGCCGGCGCACGCGCGCGAGTTTGAAATCGTGGTCAAAATCAAGGGACGACCTTACGGACGGGCCAAGGGGCACAGCAAGAAAACCGCGGAGCAGCAAGCCGCGCAGGCGGCCTGGCAGCGGTTACGCAGTGAGCGGCGAAAGGAGGGTACGCATGGCTGAGGCAGACAAACAACTCCAGGAAATCGGGCGGGTGGTGGGGTTTTTTGCGCATCCGTCAGCAGCGGTGATTGAGCTTACCAAGGGGAAGCTCAAAGCGGGCGAGCGCATCTACATCAAAGGCCACACCACGGATCTCCAGCAGGTGGTGCAATCGCTCCAGATTGATCGCCAGCCGATTGCTGAGGCGAAAGCCGGGCAGACGATTGGCATCAAAGTAGACGACCGCGTGCGCCACAACGACGTCGTCTACAAAGTGAGCTAGCGCGCTAGTCCCAGAGGGTCAGCGTAATGCGCGTGGCCCCTTGCTCCAAAAGGACGTAGCGCGGGGCAATGGCCGCCACCCGCGCCTCCTGCACCACATCGCCCACCGTCACGACGCGCCCATTGACGATGGCCAGCGGCTGGCCAGGACTGGTGACGATGCCGGTCAGCCGAAACAAGCGTGGGTTCAGCGTGGGCACGATCGGCACGGGTTCCAGCTTGGCCGAGACGTCAGCCGGTACCGGCTCCAGGACTGGTGACATGGGCGTGGGTAGCGATTCGGCAGGGGCCGGAACATGCAGCATCCCTGTCGGTGGCAGCACGAGTGCCGGGGTCGGCGGAGTCGCCAGGGATGGCGGGGCAAGGGCAGCCGGGCCCTTGGCTAACGTCAGAGGAGATTCGCCGCGTAACATCCACCCACAGAACACGGTCAGGCCCAGGGTCACGCCCACCACCAGGGTCGGCACAACCACCCTACGCCAGCGGGCAGCCCACTCGTAGATGGGGAAGGTACTGATGAACTCAAACAACTCCGTCACCTGCATTCGACGTAACGCCTCATCAATCAATCGCATCGGTACTGGCCCTCCTTGATGACCCCTACCCAGCACTCAGACGACGCCTTCAGCTCTCGTCAGGTACGATGTTGCGAGAGCTCCGTTAGGCCGTTGTGAGCTACGCGGGAGGCACAGATCTGAGTTACTGGTGGGAAAAACGACGATCGCGTTGTTGGTAGTGTGTAGTACGTGCATGCCTGTCCCCCAGCGCTAGGATAGCACAACCCCGTGTCAATGCAAGTGTTTTTTGCAGGCCCTCTTGACAACCAGTGACCTCCAAGAGTAGAGTGTCGGTGTGATGCCGATGACGATGGAGCGCCGTAAGGCCCAGCGAATGACGACGTATCTCCCTGTACGGCTACGAGTTGAGTCCAGTGGCCGGTATCTCGAGACCTTGGCCAAAGATGTGAGCCTCAGCGGGATGCGGTGTGTGCTGCGAGATGCCCCGAGCGTGGGGGAGGAGCTGGCGTTGGAAGTGCCTCTCTCCATCGCGACGATGCCGGTGCATGCCTCGGCTCGAGTGGCCTGGGTGCGACAGCTCCCTGAGACCGATCAGGCGCTGGTGGGGTTGCAGTTCCACGATCTCTTGCCAGCCGACACTTTGCTCCTGAGCACGTACTTAGCCCACGCACCCACAGGCGCCTAAGCGATGGATCAGTTAGCCCACTATGCCAAGCAGCTCGATAGTTTGATGGCGCGGGATCAGCGCTATCCATTGTCAGCCTATGGGTTTGTGCTCACCGCCTTGCACGCGACCGTCGGCAACCTCCAGCACCCTCGACACATTTCCGGTCAGGAGCTGGCTCAAGGGTTTCGGCGTTTTGCCCTGGAGCAGTTTGGGCCGATGACGCTCACCGTGCTGGAGCGTTGGAGTATCCGTTCGACCGAGGACGTCGGCCGCATCGTCTTCAATTTGATTGATGTCGGGCTGCTGAACAAGAGCCCTGGTGACCGGCTCGAAGACTTCCAGCGCCTCTATGACTTCCAGGAGGCGTTTGGCGGGCCCTATCCCTACCTGACCCATCCCTCGCCCAACTAGTCCCACGCCCGAGTTTTCCACAGGTTGATGGTTTACAGCATCCCAAGAAGGGAGCCGTCTGTTCCTCAGTTGGCGCTTCGTGAATAGATTTAACTATAATAAATTAAATGTGTTATGATACTTATCCTCTTCGTTAGTCTGATTATATGGTACACTTACTGTAGGTTAACTGGGGGGCTCCTTCGGAAGGAGGTTGTGCCTTCCTACCTGCCCTTTACCAAGGGGCGGGAGGCTGCCGGCCTTACAAAGGCGGGCGGCTAAGGTGTGGTCAACCCCCTGATGGGGAGGTGAAACAGGCATGAAAGACAAATACCTGGACATCCTGACAGGGATCGTGCTGGGAGTCACCGTGGGGGTCTTCTTCCCACTGGCCCAGTACGGACACCTGCTCGTCCTTGCGACGGTGATCTTGGGTGTCCGCTTGATTGCGACGAAGTAACCGTCCCAGGACATGAGCACCGGGGGCTGGGGGCATTCCTCAGCCCCCTGGTGTTTTCTCGACGGTATTTTGCTTGACCCTGCCTGCGGTTCTCGTCTATAATGCAGCGAGAACAGGAGCGCAGGCATGCTCTTCCGCTGGTTTGATCCACGCACGACTGATCTGACGTTGGGCGTCGTCATTGGGTTGGCCGTAGCGATTGTCTGGCACGTCATCATCGGCAGTTGAGGCGTTCGACCGTCGGAGGTGCCGTATGGTACAGCCGAATTGGTACTACAACTTGCAGTCGAAAGAACCCGAGTCGCCCCTCGGCTATCTGGTGCAGTGTCTGCTGGAGTCGCGCATGCGACTGGGCTATCCCTCGACGGAGGTGACGGAGGAGTTGGTCAACGTCTACCTGGGGCATCTCTTGGTCGAGGTGATGACATCGGCCTATGGGGAACAACACCTGCGCTATGTCGCCACGCGCGAGACCGACGTCTTCCACCGTGTCGAGGACATCCGCGACGCCCACGAGAAATTCCTCGTCTATCGCGCCAACGCGGATCACCGCTTGCTGGCCACCAGCGTGTTTTGTCCTGAGCCCGTGGATGCGGCGGGCAAGCAAGTGACCGCCTCGCGCCAAGCAGAAGGCCGCACCTACTACCACTTCGCGGCCGAGTACAACAAGCAGCTCTATCGCAAGGTCACATCCCTGAGCGAGATTCTCGAGCGGCTCGCGGCGGCGTTTGAGACGTATGGCCTGATCCTCACCCACATGCGCCACGCCTACTTCTGCCTCTGGCCGAGTCTCTCGAAGGAGCACTTGCAAGCCCAGGTGCGCACCTGGGAGCAGCGTGAGCCATCGGAACGTGAGGCGCTCCTCAACACGTTTCTCGATGCCTATCGCGCATGGCAAACCCAGGGGCTGGCCAGCGACCACGCGCACCTGATGGAGTTGGCGCAGCGCCTGGCGAGGATAGATCCTGAGTTCCGGTTTGATCAGTTGCCGTTGCCGTAATCGCTTCCGCCGTCCTCCGTTATTACTCCAACCCTCAAGCCGTCTTGACGCTGTGATGCGCGTGTGTTAATCTACATGGAACCACCAAGGCATCTCAACATTCGTGGTGGTTCCATTGAAATGCGCGTCGAATGTTGCAGTACATTGGTGGGCGCATTGAAGCTCGCATGAGGCACGTCCAGCCGCCGCCACCGGTGTTACGTGGCCTGGTGCCACGTGCAGCGCGGCCGCAGCGCTTGCGCGAGCTCTATCGGCGCTTGTGGCGCCGCTGGGGAGCGCAAGGGTGGTGGCCAGCCGAGAGCGCCTTCGAAATGGTGGTGGGCGCGATCCTGACGCAGCAGGTGGCGTGGCGCAACGTGGAACAGGCCCTCCGGAACCTGAAGCGTCGCGGCCTGCTCACCCCGCAGCGTCTGCGGCACGTGCCGCGTCGGCGACTGGAACGATACCTGCGCCCGGTCGGATTTTTTCGCGTGAAGGCCACGCGGCTGCGGGCGTTCTTGACGTGGCTGCACCAGGAGTGGGGTGATGAGCTGGGGCAGTTGTTTCGTCGTCCCACCTTAAAGGCGCGTCAGGCGTTGCTCCACGTCTCAGGCATTGGGCCGGAGACCGCGGATTCGATGCTCCTGTATGCCGGCCACCACCCGATCTTCGTGGTGGATGCGTACACGCGGCGCATCCTCGAACGACATGGACTGATCCATCGGCAGGCATCGTACGACACCATGCAACAGCAGTTTCACACCGCTCTCCCAACAACGGAGCGACTCTTCAGCGAGTACCACGCGCTGCTCGTGCGGCTCGGCAAGACCTACTGCCGCACCGTCCCGCAGTGTGAGCCGTGTCCGTTGTGGAGGATCCCACGAGTGAGGGGCGTATGGCCGACAACACACCAGCACCAGCTCCAGCACCCACGAACGCCACGGCATCACCCAGCGTAACACCAGCGACCACCGAGAAGCCCACGACGTGCGCGCAGTGTAACAAGCGGCTCGATCGGAAAAAGCAGTACTACCGCAACGGCCGGTACTTTTGCAACAAGCGCTGCTGGCGCACCGCCTTGCTGGGCGCTGCCTCGAGCGACGCTGCGTAATCCCGGTGGCTGAGTGTTTGTTCTGCCAGATTGTGCAAGGGACGTTGCCGGCCCAGCGCGTCTACGAGGACGCCCAAGCGCTCGCCTTTAGCGACATCCGGCCGCAAGCGCCGACGCATCTCGTCATCATCCCCAAGACCCACGTGGCGTCCCTGAACGAGGTGATCGAACCGCAGGAGAAGCTCATCGGTCATCTCATGCGCCTGGCGACCGATTTAGCCCGGCGCCAGGGCCTGCAGCAGGACGGGTATCGCGTGGTCGTCAACTGCGGCCCGGATGCCGGCCAGACCGTGGCGCATCTGCATCTGCATCTGTTGGGCGGTCGGGCGATGCGGTGGCCGCCTGGGTAACTCGTCGTCACCAGTGAACGGCCAACAGTGAATCGTACACCGTGAACCGAATCCCGATGCACCATGCCCGATGCCTGGAGGCTGGGTTGAGGCTGTGGGCCGTGTATCGTCGGCAAGCGACCTACGTAGGTACCTACGTAGGTGTGAGCAACCAGTGCGCGCGCACCGTGGAGCGGGTAGGATGACCAGGCCTCAGAAGTCTGAACAACGACGCCATCCTCGTGTTGCCAAACGACTCGCCATCACCCTCGGCACGCCGGGGCTGACGTTCGAAGCTGCAACCCACAACATCAGTTCCTCGGGTCTCTACTGTGACGTCCCGGCCGCGATTCCACTGATGACGAAAGTTGACGTCACGCTCCTGCTGCCGACCAATAGCGCACCATCGAGGAGCTACCGCCAAATCCGTTGTGGTGGGGTGGTCGTGCGCCACGACACCGTGCCGGCACAGCGCGGGGGAGCTCTCCGCCATCGCCTCGCCATTTTCTTCACCCGCATGCAGCCGCGTGATCGCCACAACCTGACCCAATTTGTCGAGCACCAGTTGGGCGCTTCACCTCCATGAAGCATGCGTGGTGGGGCCTGCTCCTGTGCATCGGCACCCTCCTCGGCTGCCAGACGCAGTTTGTGGTGGCTCGGGGAACCGCAGCGCACGCCTGGCTGCAACAGCTCAGCACCGGCGCTGACGAGGGCGCGAGTTACACCTTCCTCTGGTTGCGACGGCAGTTTGTCGGCGGCGAGATGCCCTCGCGGTTTGATGGCGTGGTGGTAGATCTCCACGGGCGAGCGATCCAGGCGGTGCGCCGTCAAGACGGTGATCACGTGCTGCGCTTGTCGGCCAGCCAGGCCGTCACGCCGAAGCTCGTCCTCCCAGCGAACGAGCTCTTGGCCCTGCAGGCGGTCATGCAGCGCTATCGCTTTGAGCCGGTGGTGATCAGCGACCACGCCGGGGTGCCGCAGGTCATCGTCTACGCGCCAGTGGCAGCTCGTATGCACCTCAGTCAGACCCCAGGCGGCGATGGGTGGCAGTTAACGGTCACGTCGCTCGCTCGACCGCATGATTTGGTCACCGCGAGTGTCGTCTCACCTGGCCAGGGAGGGCCGTAAGCCCTGTGGGAGCGGGCCGCCCACGCATCGTGACACTCCTGAGCGACTTCGGGCTCAGCGACGGCTACGTGGGAGCCATGAAGGGCGTGTTGCTCTCGCAGGCGCCAGGGATCACGGTGGTAGATCTCTCGCATACGATTGCCCCGTTTGATATCAGCGGCGCCGCCTACCTCCTCGCCTCGGCCGCGTTGGAGTTTCCACCGCGGACCATCCATGTCGCGGTCGTGGACCCTGGCGTGGGCAGTCGGCGACGCCTCCTCCTGGCTGAAATCGCGCGCCACTACTTCCTCGTGCCGGATAACGGACTGCTCGATGTGGTGTTGCTGCGAGAGCGACTGACGCGCTGTGTCCAGGTGCTGCCAGCACGGGTGGCGGCGCGGCGCGTGGCCCCGACGTTTCACGGACGCGATCTGTTGGCGCCGGCGGCTGCTGCGTTAGCACGAGGGATGTCGCTCTCCCGGTTCGGCCCTCCCATCAGACATCTGTCTCGGCGATTGCCGTTGCGTCCTCTGGTGGTCCACGGGAACCGCTGCGTGGGCTACGTGCTGCACGTAGATCGCTTCGGTACGCTCATCCTCAACGTCGAGGCCGCTCCACTGGAACGCTTTGCGCGCGGACAACCTGTGCGGGTGCAGGTCGGCCACCACCGCGTCACGCGCTGGGTGCGGACCTATGCGGAGGCGCCACGAGGCAGCCTGGTGGCCCTCATCGGGAGTCAAGGATGGGTTGAAGTCGCGGTCGTCGAGGGGAGTGCGGCGCAACGCCTTCGCGCGAAGGTGGGTCAACGTGTGGAGCTCAGGCGCGAGGGCGCCCGTGGCGCGTAAGCCGTTACGGTGGCGCGTTGTCAAGGGCGATATCACCGAGCTGGCGGTGGATGCCATCGTGAACGCGGCCAATAACCATTTTGTGATGGGCGCAGGCGTCGCGGGCGCACTGAAACGGCGCGGTGGGAAGGTGATCGAGGAGGAGGCTGTCCGTCAAGGCCCGCAGCCGGTGGGCGCAGCGGTCGTCACCTCGGCTGGGACGTTGGATGCTCGCTACGTGATTCATGCGGCGGTCATGGGGATGGATTTTCAGACGGATGCGGAGCAGATTCAGCAGGCGATGCGAGCTACGCTCGCGCGTGCCCAGGAACTGCAACTACGCACGATCGCTTTCCCCGCGTTGGGCACCGGCGTGGGGCGCTTTCCGATGCAGACCTGCGCAGAGCTCATGGTCCAGGCCATCCGCCAGGAGACGCCCCAGACGTTGGAAGAAGTCACGTTCGCCGTCCTGACCGATGAAGCCCAGCGCGCCTTTGAGCAGGCCATTCGCCTCACCACGGTGTCGCCCCATGGCTCCTCGTGAGGCGCCTCGGATGCTCATTGTGGATGACGAGCTGGGGATCTGCGATTTTCTGCGCACGTTTTTCAGTCGGCGTGGCTATGAAGTCAAGACCGTCTGCAGTGGCGCTGACGCCCTCACCGTGATGCCGCAGTTTCAACCGCAGGTGGTGCTGTTGGACATTCGGATGCCTGGGATGTCCGGGCTGGAAGTCCTGGAGCAGCTCCACCCGCGCTATCCCGCGTGCAAGATCTTCATGGTCACCGCCCTGGATGACGAGTACCTCATCGCGCAAGCGGAAGCGCTGGGAGCGGTCAGCTACATCACCAAGCCATTTCACCTCAGTGCCCTCGAGCGGACCGTGATGGAGCAGTTGGCGTAAGCGCCCATGAACGGTGCGACGTTCCTCCGTTCCCATGACAAGCGACACCTCCTGCGACGGATTCCCCTCTTTGCCAATCTCTCCACTACGGAGCTGCAACTCATCGCTGACTCCACCCGCCTCGTGGAATTTAAGAAAGATGAGGTGGTCTATCGGGAAGGGGATCCGGCGGGTGCGTTTTACGTGATCCTGTCGGGACGACTCCGCTTGTTTCTCACGGCACCGGAAGGCGAACAGACGTTGGCCTTCCTCCATCGAGGCGATTCGTTTGGCGAGATTTCGCTGCTCACCGGTGAAACGCATTCAGCGACGGTCAAGGTGCAGAACGATACGCTCCTGCTCGTGTTGACGAAGGATAAATTTGAGGTGATCATTGATCGCATTCCCTCACTCGTGTTGTACCTCAGCCGCGTGCTCTCCCGTCGGCTCCGACGCCGCGATGGCCGACCGGCTGAGTTTAGTGAGGCGACGATCGTCGCTGTCCATAGCGCGGTGCGCGATGTCGGGTGTACCATGTTTGCCGTGAGCCTGGCGATGAGCCTCACGCGCGAGACGCATCAGCCTGTCGTCATCGTGGATATGAGCTTAGGCGGTGGAGAGATCGCGCGCACGTTGGGTCTGACCCCGCCCGCGCCGCTGATGAAGCAGGCGATCGAACGCGTGCTGGATCGCACCGCACTCCAACAGGCCACACACGTGCATCCCTTGGGCTTCAGTATCCTCAACGTCGGCCAGCGCGCTGATGGGCGGACAGCGGAATTGATCGCACCAGTCCTCACCAGTCTGATGGATACGTTCCGTTTCGTCATCGTGGATCTGCCGACGGATGTGGATCAAACCGTGCTCCAGGCGCTCGTGCAATCGGACCGGATCTTCCTCCTGACGGATGCGGAGGAGGATCACGTGCTGCGCACGCAGCGACTCCGACGCAAACTGGAGAGCTTGGTGCAGCAAACCGATGAGAAGATTCGCCTGGTTGTGAATCTGGTCACCAGCGCGCAGACCCTGCAGGGGATTGATGAGGTCGAGCGGTTTGGCGGGCCGATTGCCTATGTGTTGCCGAAGACCTTCAGCCAGGGCGCGAGCCTGCGTCCGACAGACCTGTTGGCGCTCGTCGAGCGACACGATGGCGCGTACGCCCAGACCGTCCGGCGGATTGCGCGAGAAGTCGGCGGTGTCTTGGTCGGGCTCGCCCTGGGCAGCGGGGCCGCGCTCGGTTTAGCCCACATCGGGGTCCTGAAAGTCTTAGAGCGAGAAAAAATTCCCATTGACATCATCGCTGGCTCGAGCATGGGGGCGCTCATCGCTGCGTTTTGGGCCAGCGGCAAGTCAGCGGCTGCATTAGAGGAGCTGGCCTTACGGTTTCGCACGCGGTGGCAGTTAGCCCTCCAGTTTGTGGATGTGCCATGGCTGCCGTTGCGGGGGATGTTTCCTGGCAAGGGCGTGGCGAAGTATCTGCGCTCGGTGTTGACGGATAAGACCTTTGACGATACCTGGTTGCCCCTGCGGGTGGTGGCGACCAATCCCTACATGCGGGAACGGATCGTGTTTCGTTCCGGGAAACTGGTTGATGCCGTACGGGCATCGGTCTCCATTCCTGGTATTTTCCTGCCGGTGCTGCACGAAGGTAACGTCTACTTGGATGGGGGAGTGTCCAGTCCGGTGCCGGTCAGCGTGTTGCGCCAAGAAGGGGCCACACGAGTCATTGCTGTCAATGTGTTTCCGACGACCAAAGAGGTGCAAGAACTTGATGCGAAACTCCGACAAGCCAAGACGGCGAAGGCAGAGGCGCTGGCTCGACGATGGGTGCCGCTGCGCATCGGGGCGATGCTGTGGCACGAAGGAGCCAAACTCGTCTCGCCCCTCGTGACCCATGTCTTAATGCGTTCGATGCAGATGATGGAATTTGAAGTGGGCGAGGTGGAGTGCCAAGACGCAGACGTAGTGATTCGTCCCACGACCCCAGGGGCTGAGTGGGATGAATTTTACCGCGCGGAGCGATTCATTCAGCGGGGGGAGGAAGCGGCCAACGAGGCCTTGCCGCACATCCTCCAACTGTTGCACTCGTAAGGGAGTAGCACACGACAGAGACGACATGGTACACTATCCTCGTGCTCGTGTAAGCATCAGAGGTCACGGTCAATGACACCACGCATCGCGATTGTTGATGGCGTGCGCACACCGCAAGGGCTGCTCGGTGGCGCGCTCAAGGGATTGACGAGTCATGCGCTGGGGGCGCTGGTGGTCCGGGCGCTGCTCCAGCGGACGAAACTCAATCCCGCGCAGGTGGAGGACGTCATTGTTGGATGCGTCGGGCAGACCTCAGATGCGCCCAACGTCGCGCGTGTCATCGCGCTGCTGGCGGGCCTGCCGCACACCGTCCCAGGATACACCGTGCAGCGCAACTGTGCTTCGGGCATGCAATCCCTGGTGAACGCCTGTCAGAACATCGTGGCCGGCGATGCGGATATTCAAATCGCCGGTGGCACCGAGAGCATGAGCGCTGCGCCCTTCGTCAACCGGGACCTGCGATTTGGCAAGCACCTACGCCACTCTGAACTCATTGATTCGCTCTGGGAAGGCCTGACCGATCCGATCTGTGGTCAGGTCATGGGACGCACCGCCGAGAATTTGGTGGAGGAGTTTCAGATCTCGCGGGAAGCGCAAGATCGGTTTGCCGTGCTCAGCCATCAGCGGGCGTTTCGCGCCACACGCGAAGGACGGTTCAAAGAGGAACTCGTGCCTGTGAGCGTGCCCAAGAAGTTGTATGGCAAAGAGCTGCCACCAGAGGTGATCACCCAAGATGAAGGGCCGAATGCTGGTCTGACCGAGCAGTTGTTGGCGAGCTATCCACCCATTTTCAAAGAGCAAGGCACCGTCACCGCCGGCAACAGCTGTCCCATCTCAGATGGCGCGGCCTGTGTCCTCATGATGCAAGCCGAGACCGCCACGCGGCTGGGCTACACGCCACTCGGTTACGTACGCGCCTACGCCTTTGCCGGTGTGGCGCCGGAGCGGATGGGCATCGCCCCGACGCTTGCGGTTCCGGCGGCGCTCAAAAAAGCCGGCGTGACTCTCAAGGACATCCAGCTCATCGAAGTCAACGAAGCCTTCGCCGCACAGTATCTCTCCGTCGAGCACGTCTTGGGCCTCAACCGTGACATCACCAACGTCAACGGTGGGGCCATCGCCCTCGGCCATCCCGTCGGCGTCAGCGGTACGCGCATCGTCATCACCCTGCTGCATGAGATGAAGCGGCGGAACCTCTCGCTGGGCTTGGCAACGCTCTGCGTCGGCGGAGGGCAGGGCGCGGCGATCATCGTTGAGCGCAACTGAGACAGGCACATGTACATCTATAAAGTCGGGGTCGTCGGAGCCGGGGCCATGGGGGCTGAAATCGCTCAGGTGGTGACGTTTAGCGGATTGCCGGTCATCCTCAAAGACGTAGATGACGCACGCGTCCAACACGGCATGGACACCATTCGCAAAATCTACCAGCGCCGCGTGGACAAGGGCAAGTTGTCGGCAGAAGACATGCAAGCCAAACTCGCTTTGGTGAGCGGCACCACAACCTATGAGCCGTTTCGTGAGGTGGACCTCGTCATTGAGGCCGTGTCCGAACAGGCAGACCTCAAGCATCAGGTGTTGCGTGACTTAGATCGCGTGTGTCCTGCGAGTAGCATTGTCGCCTCGAACACCTCTTCGATTTCCATCTCCGAGCTGGGAGCCACCACGCAGCGGCCGCACAAAGTCATCGGGATGCACTTTTTCTATCCCGCGCATGTCATGAAGCTCGTCGAGGTCATCCCTGGGCTGGACACTGCGGAGGAGACCGTCAGCGATGTGGTCGCTTTTGCCGAGAGTCTGCGCAAGCTGCCCATTCGAGTCAACGAGTGCCCGGGCTTTCTGGTGAATCGCCTGCTCATGCCGTACCTCAACGAAGCCGCCTTGTGCCTCCAAGAGGGCGTCGCAACGGCGCCGGCCATGGACCAGGCGATGACCGCCTTCGGATTGCCGATGGGGCCGTGTACTCTGGTGGATACGTTGGGGTTTGACATCTGCCATGATGTGGTCGTCATCCTCAACCAAGCGTATGGCCATCGCATGCAACCAGCCGCCATCTGGCAGGCGATGTACGACAAAGGGCGCTGGGGGATCAAACGGGGCGCAGGCTTCTACCTCTATGGCGAACGGGCAGGCCAGCCAGATACCGACCTGGAGGGCATCCTGCGCACGACGCGTGCCTCGTCGCAGAGCCCGCGACCCTTTTCCATCCATCGGCTGCTGCTACCGATGGTGAACGAAGCGGTGCTGTGCCTGCAGGAGCACATCTCAAGTGCGGCGGACATTGATCTGGCGATGCTGGCGGGCTTAGGCTTTCCGCAAGATAAACAGGGCATTCTCCACTACGCGGATCAGATCGGGTTGGATGTCGTGTTACAGGAACTGACGACGCTCGCGCAGCACTACGGTGAGCGGTTTTGGCCTGCGCCGCTGCTGCGACGGAAAGTTGGCGCAGGGCACCTCGGCGTCAAGGCAAAACGCGGATTCTTCGACTACCCGTAAAGGTGGCCTCATGGGATCCCTGGTGAACGTCACGACCGAAGACAAGATTGCCCTCATCACCATTGACCATCCGAAAGTCAATGCGTTGAGCCAGGCGGTCATGAGCGAGCTCGACACCACCGTCCAGGCGGCCATCCGCGATGAGCAGGTGCAAGTGATCATCATCACCGGTGGTGGGAGTTTTGCGTTTATTGCCGGTGCGGATGTGGGTGAAATTGCACAACTCACAGACGGCGCACAGGCCGCGGCGATGGCAGCCGAAGGCCAAGCCATCATCAATCGCATCGAGCAGTCACCCAAACCGGTCATCGCCGCGATCAATGGCGTCTGTTTGGGCGGGGGCAACGAACTGGCGATGGCGTGTCATCTGCGTATTGCGAGTGACCGTGCGCGCTTTGGCCAACCCGAGCTCAACTTGGGCATCATCCCAGGCTTTGGTGGCACCCAACGCCTGCCGCGTCTCGTCGGGAAGGCCAAGGCGATTGAATTGATTTTAACGGGTGATGTCATCTCAGCCCAAGAAGCCCTCCGCATCGGGTTGGTCAATGCGGTTGTCCCTCCCGAGGCGGTGCTCAAAACAGCGAAAGATGTGGCGCGGAAGATCGCTGCCAAAGGGGGGGTTGCCCTCAGGTTAGCGCTGCAAGCCATGCAGCAGAGCGCCACGCTCGATATGCCTCACGGCCTCGCCCTCGAGGCCAAACTCTTTGGTGAAGTTGCCCAGACCGAGGATATGCGCGAAGGCCTGCGCGCCTTCCTCGAGAAACGTCAGCCCACCTTTCGCGATCGGTGAAGATCACGCCACACAGCGCAGCGCCGGCCATGTCCTTCCGCACCATTCCGCAGATGTTCTTCACCCAGGTCCAACGTTTTGGCGAGCGACGGATGCTGCTGGTCAAGCGGGAGGGGAGCTATCGCGAGATGCGATGGTCAGAAGTCGGTCAAGCGGTGGAGGAAGTGGCCCTCTGCCTGTGGGGGGAAGGGATCGCCCCAGGGCAGCGCGTCGCGATCCTCTCGGAGAACCGCCCTGAGTGGCCGATTACCGATCTCGCCATCCAAACGATCCGCGCCATCACCGTCCCCATCTATCCCACGGATACGCCTGCTGAAGTCGCGCACATTCTCGAGGATTCCGGCGCAGTCGCGGTGATCGTGTCCACCGAGGCTCAGGTGGCCAAGGTGCTCGCGCACCACGCGACGTTGCCGCAGCTACGCCGGCTGATCCTCATGGACGCACTCGAGCGCCATGCGCAGCCGACGATTCTCACCTTCGCGCAGTGCCTGGCGCAGGGGAGGAAGACGTATGCCACGCGATTGACCGCGCTGCGTGGGATGATCGCTGCCGCGCAACCCGCTGACACGGCGACCATCATCTACACCTCAGGGACGACCGGCGAACCTAAAGGCGTCATGTTGTCCCATGCGAATTTTCTGTCGAATTGCGCCGCAGGCAGTCAGGCCCTGCGCGTGACCGAACACGATGTCCATCTCTCCTTTCTCCCCTTAAGTCACGTCTTTGAGCGGATGGCTGGCTATTATCTGATGCTGCATCAGGGGGCCACCATCGCGTATGCGGAGAACATGGACACCGTCCCCCACGATCTCCTGGAGGTCAAACCGACGGTGCTGTTGGGGGTGCCGCGCTTCTACGAAAAACTGTATGCCCGTGTCATGGAGGCGGTACGCACCGCTCCTGCCATACGGCAGCGCATCTTCTGGTGGGCTGTGCACCTGGGACAACACGCCCACAAGTCTCCACTCACCTGGCTGGCGGATCGTGTGGTGTACCGGAAGCTCAACGCGCGCGTCGGTGGCCGGGTGCGATTTTGCGTCTCCGGCAGCGCGCCATTATCCAAGGAGATTGCAGAGTTCTTTGCTGCCGTGGGCCTGATCATTTTGGAGGGCTATGGCTTGACAGAGACCTCGCCAGTCATCAGCGTCAATCGGCTGGATGCCTATCGGTTTGGGAGTGTGGGGCAACCGATCGCTGATGTGGAAGTGCGCATTGCCGACGACGGTGAAATCCTCACCCGCGGGCCGCACATCATGCAAGGCTATTACCAGAAAGAGACTGAGACACGCGCGGTGCTTCGGGAGGGCTGGTTGCACACCGGCGACATTGGCCACGTGGATCACGAGGGATTTCTCTACATCACCGATCGCAAGAAAGATCTGATTAAAACCGCCGGCGGCAAGATGGTGGCACCACAAAAAATTGAAAACCTTCTCGTGACCGACCCCTACATCGCCCAGGCCTTTGTGTTTGGGGATCGTGAGCGCTACCTCGCGGCCCTCATCGTGCCGCGGTTTGAGGCGCTGAAAACGTATGCGGGAGCGCACGGCATTCCCCTAGAGCCCCTCAGCGCGCTCCTCAAGCATCCCCAGACGCTCGCGTTGATCCAGACACGGATTGATGCGCACTCCCGCGATCTGGCCTCCTATGAGCGCATCAAACAGTTCGCCCTCCTCGAGCAGGAGTGGAGCCAAGCCTCCGGCGAACTCACCCCCACCCTCAAAGCCCGCCGTGCCGTCTTAGCGCGCAAGTATGCTGCGGTCCTCGAGCGGCTCTATGCCGCGCCACCTGAGCCGAGTGCGCGTACCTAACGCGGGCTGGCTGGCCGTTGTCGTGGTGGTCGCCGCGACCTCACCGGTCATGGCAGCATCCGTGGACGAGCAAGCCGCCGATGTCCAACGGCTGGAGGCGGCCTCTGCCCATCGTGCTGACGATCCTGCCCTCCAGCGGGCGTTGGCCATCGCCACGAATAACTATGGCCTCGAGCTAGCCACCGCAGGACAACTGGACCGGGCCATCCATCACCTACGCCGGGCGGTGCAGGTGGACACGTCGCTGGTGGCAGCGCACCACAACTTAGCGCAGGTGCTGTCTCAACGAGCGGCACAACTCATGGCGGCTCGTCGTCTCCGAGAAGCCCAAGGGCTGATTGAGGAAGCGTTGCAGCACGATGAGGAGCGGGCGGAATTGTGGGCGCTCCTGGGGCAGGTGCATTACGAGAGCCAGCGGCTAGCCCTTGCGGAGCAGGCCTGGCGTCGCGCGTTGACGCTCAATCCAACCCTCCGGGAGATCGAACGGCGACTCGCGCAGGTGACTAAAGAACGGCCGGTGGAACAAACGTTCCGCACCCTGCCGCAGGCCCAGTTTGACATTCGTTCAGCGGAAGCGTTGCCGCTGCGGGCGGATGAAGTGGTGCGCGAGGTGTTGCTGGAGGCCTATCAAACAGTGGGTCAGGAGTTCGGCCACTATCCCTCGCAGCGATTGGTCGTCCTCCTCTACACGCCGGAGCAGTTTCGTGAGCTGCGGCAAGCGCCTGAGTGGATGGTCGCCCAGTATGATGGTAAATTGCGGGTGCCGTTGGTGGACAATCCACGCAGCGCCTACTTTCGCAGCATCGTCTGGCATGAGTTCACCCACGCGATCGTCCACGAGCTCAGTCATGGGCAGTGTCCGGTGTGGCTCAACGAGGGGTTGGCCGAGTTCGAGGGGACAAAACAGACGGGGCGTTCGTTTGCGCGCGTGCAGCAGGCCAACCAGCACGGTGAACTCCTGTCGCTCGCCGATCTCCAGGGACATTTTACGGACCTGACCGATCCGCAACGGATCGCCCTGGCGTACGAGCAATCCCTCAGCATCGTCACGTATCTGATGGACACCTACGGTGCATGGCGCCTGAAGCGTCTCCTCAAACGCATGGGGGAGGGGACACCCGCTGACGAGGCGCTGATGCAGGAGTTTCGCCTGACACGGTCACGCCTCGAAGCCCAATGGCTGGCATGGCTCAACCGATGACCGCCCGGCCACGTTGGCTCACCATTCTCGCGTGGGCGCTGTACGACTTTGCGGTGACCGTCTTTGCCATGAACGTGATTTCGCGCTACTTCGGCCTGTGGGTGACAGAGACGCAGCAGGGAGCGGATTGGATGTACAGTGTGGCGTTTGCCCTCTCGACCAGTCTGGCGGCGCTGTCCCTCCCATTCCTGGGTGCGTATTCTGATCGGCTTGGCCGACGAGTACCGTTGCTCCGCCTCGCCACGCTCCTCTGTGTCGGAGGGACCGCAGCCATTGGCTTGAGTCCGGCGGTGGGATGGGGCTTGGTCTGGTTTGGACTGGCCAACATCGGCTGTCAGGTGGGTGGGTTGTTCTACGATGCACTCCTACCGACGGTGAGTCACGGACGGCGCGTGGGACTCACGTCTGGTCTAGGAGTCTGTCTGGGCTATGTGGGCTCGGCCACAGGACTGCTCGCCGTCCAGGGGGTCGTGCAGGCCCAGGGATACGCTGCGGCGTTCCTCCCGACGGCAGGATTCATCCTGCTCGCGGCGTTGCCCAGCTTTTGGCTCATCCGGGAACCGAAGCCACCCTCCGCGAGTCCGTGGTCGCTGCGTGCGGCAGCTCAGCGGATGTGGCGGTTAGTCAGCGGACCGACGCGACGACCAGGGATCGGTCGGTTTCTCCTCGGCTGCTTTTTTGGCATCAACGCGATCAACACCGTCGTCATGTTCATGGCGGTCTACGCGAAACGCACGGTCGGCCTGCACGATGCTGAGATTGATGCGGTCCTGTTGTTCTCCACCGCCTTCGCGATCGGGGGAGCGTTCCTCAGCGGCTGGCTGGCCGATCGGGTGGGACCGCGACGGTGTCTCCTCGGCGTGTTTGGCGGCTGGTGCGCTGGGATCATCCTCGCCGCCGCGAGTCCGACGGTCCCGATGTTCTGGGTCGTCGGTCCGCTCATCGGAGTGTGTTTGGGCGCCACCTGGGCCAGTGCGCGGACCTGGCTCGTGGCCCTCAGTCCGCCCGAGGATGTGGGGGCTGTGTTTGGGTTGTTTGGCTTAGTCGGGCGGGCCTCGTCGAATGTGGGGCCGCTCCTCTGGGGGCGCATCGTGCTGGCCCGTGATTGGCT
>CAZWYX010000016.1:25566-27094 GCA_964638485.1 uncultured Planctomycetales bacterium
ATGAGCTTTCGCAGTGGGTTTGTGGGGGTCGTGGGCCGTCCGAACGTGGGGAAATCCACCCTGGTCAATTACTACGTCGGCCAGAAAGTTGCGATCGCCACCCCCATGCCCCAGACCACACGACACAAAATCCTGGGGATCCTCACCCGACCAGAGGCGCAAATCATTTTTGTGGATACCCCGGGCTTCCATGACCCACAGCACACCTTGGGGCAGTACATGGTGAAGACCGCGTTGGGGACGCTGGACGCGGTGGATCTGCTGCTCGTCCTCATTGACGCGCGACGCGGGTACCTCTCAGATGACCATCGTTTGATCCAAGCCGTCGCACGAGCCAAGCGCCCAGCGTTTTTGGTCCTCAACAAAGTAGATCTGGTGAGACCGAAACAGCGTCTGCTCCCGCTCATCGAGGCCGCGCGACAGTTCGGTTGTTTCCGCGACTTTTTTCCAGTCTCATCGCTAAAGGGGGATCAGATGGATGTGCTCCTGCAGCACATCATTCCGTCGCTCCCAGAAGGTCCGCTGTGGTTCACCGCACCACAAGTGACCGATCGCTCCCGCCTGTTTCAGATGGCTGAGCTGATTCGGGAGCAAGTGATTCGGCACACATTCGAAGAAGTGCCCCATGCGGTCGCGGTCTCGATCGAACACCTTGAAGAGCAACCCGATCCCCAACCGCTGGTCATCCATGCCACCATTGTGGTGGAGCGCGAGACGCAGAAAGGCATCCTCATCGGGAAAGGTGGGCAGAAACTCAAAGCGATCGGCGCGCAGGCGCGCCTGGGGATTGAGCAGCTCGTGCATCGGCACGTGTTCCTTCAGCTCTGGGTCAGGGTGACGGAGGATTGGCGACGGGACCCGCACCAGCTCCGTGCCTTAGGTTACGGGGAGTAGGGGATCGTAATATTTAGGCCCCTAGGGGCCGAAAGTTTGTGCCCACCGCCCAGCCGCCGTCCAGCCCGTTCCACGGGGGACACCGGGCAGCTCGTCAGTCCTATAGAGCACCTATAGAGGCACTATAGAGCACCGAGAGCGCAGCGGTCAGGGCCTGCCCCTCACAGGCGTTCATCTCAGGAATCCCCGACCTGACCTGGGTGGGGGAGACCCGCGCCACCCGTCTGCTGCATCGTGACTTGCCCTCAGCAACCTCCACCACTGACTCGCCGGTTGTTGTCTGCCATAACCCTCTAGCAAAACAAGCGTTAAATTGACAAACGCCATCAGATGCAGTATAATCCATCCACTCATTACCAGGAAGGAGGACGCATGGCCTCACCGACCGTTCTGGTCGTGGATGATGATCGCAGTCTCACCGATTTTCTGAAGGATTTCCTGGGTCAGCGCCAGTACCACATGCTCACCGCCCTGGATGGCCCGACCGCGCTCACGATCATCGAAACCCAGCAACCCACCCTGGTCCTCCTCGACATGAAATTGCCAGGGTTGGATGGCGCAACCATCCTCAGGGAAGTGCGATCACGGTACACGCAGATCAAAGTCATCGTCATGACCTCCTACGATGAAGAAT
>CAZWYX010000017.1:0-25227 GCA_964638485.1 uncultured Planctomycetales bacterium
GGCCAGCACTGGCTGACCGATGCGCGCGTGATCCGACGACTCGTGGACGCGGTCGTGTGCGAACCGGATGCCCTGTGTCTGGAGATCGGCCCTGGACGAGGCGCCTTGACGCTCCCGCTCGCTCAGCGGGTGCCACGACTCATCGCGGTCGAATTGGATGCGCGGTGGGTGGCGTCTGTGCGGACGCAGTGTAGCGCCCTCCCACAGGTGACGATTGTCCACGACGACATCTTGACGTATCAACCGCCTGCTGCGCAGCCGCTGGTCGTGGTGGGCGCGATTCCCTATCAGCTCACCAGCGCCATCCTTGAGCGCCTCATCGCGTGGAAGGCTCATCTGCGGCGAGCCTACCTTGTGGTGCAGCGCGAAGTCGCCCAACGCCTCGCGGCGACACCCGGAACCCCCTCGTGGGGGAGGTTGTCGTGTCTGGCGCAGTACCAGTGCCTCATCGTGCCCGGTGCCGTGATTCCGCGCAGCGCCTTTCGACCGCCGCCACGCGTGGAGTCTCAACTGGTGACGCTGACGCCGCGCACGCGTCCGCCGTGCCGCGTCGTGGACGAGCGGCTGTTCTTTGCGCTCATCGCCCGACTGTTTCAGACGCGACGGAAGACCATCGCGCATTCGCTGAAACGCTGGGATCAGCTCTCCGGTTCGACCGCGGCGATACCCCCGCTCCTGCACCGCGTGGGCATCGCGCCGCAGGCTCGTGGAGAAACACTGTCACTGGCGCAGTTGGCGACATTGGCCAATGCGCTCGTGCACGTTGACGTCCCTCGCAACGGGTGATATAGTCTAGACATACGAAGCGTTGCCCCCATGGCTCGAGTAACCCCTGACGATGTGCGGCATGTCGCGATGCTGGCGCGCATCGCGTTAAGCGATCACGACGTGCGCCAGTTGGAGCAGGAGCTCACACGCCTCTTGGACTACATGGATCAATTGCGCCGTGTGGCGACTGACGGTGTGGAGCCGACCACGCATGTGCTGCCGCTCAAAAACGTGCTGCGGGAGGACGTGATCCAACCAGGCCTCCGCAGTGACGTCGTGGCGACCCTGGCGCCTCACCGACAGGGCGCCTTTGTGAAAGTACCCAAGGTGCTCGAGTGAACGAGTGGCTCACGCTCACGGCCCAGGCGTTGGCCGAGCAACTCCGACGTGGTGAGTTACAACCGTCAGACGTCCTCCGGGCCCTGGCTGCGCGAATCGCAGACATCAATCCGCTCGTGCACGCCTACATCGAGGCGGATCTCGAGTCCGCGTTGACGCGCGCTGCCGTGCTGGAGCGCGGGCCGCGTCGTGGCAAACTCTACGGTGTCCCGATCGGGGTCAAAGATAACATCTGTGTCGCGGGCCGCGAGACGGCGTGCGCGTCGCGGATCCTCGCGGGGTTTCGAGCCCCCTACGCGGCGACGGTGATCCAGCGCCTCGAAGCCGAGGGGGCCGTGATGTTTGGACGATTGAACATGGATGAGTTCGCCTTTGGTTCCTCGACGGAGACGTCAGCCTATGGCATCACGAAAAATCCGTGGGATCTGGATCGCATCCCTGGCGGCTCCAGCGGAGGGTCCGCGGCAGCGGTGGCAGCCGACTGCGCATTTGCTTGCCTCGGCTCGGATACCGGCGGTTCGATTCGCCAACCAGCGGCCCTGTGCGGGGTGGTGGGGCTGAAGCCGACCTATGGGCGTGTGTCGCGGTATGGACTCATCGCGTTTGCTTCATCACTCGATCAGATTGGGCCGCTGACCAAAGATGTCACCGACGCCGCCCTCCTGCTGGAGGTGATCGCCGGGCACGATCCTGCGGATTCCACCTCAGCGCCGCTGGAGGTCCCCTCGTACACGCAGCACTTGACTGCCTCAGTTGAGGGCCTGCGCATTGGGATTCCGCAAGAGTATCTCGGCGCAGGGCTGGATCCTGAGGTCAAGGCAGCGCTCGCAGCTGCCGGACAACAGTTGGAACAACTCGGGATGCGGTGTGAGCCGGTGACGATGCCGCACACGCCCTCGGCGATTGCGACGTACTATCTCATCGCGACGGCCGAGGCGAGCTCGAACTTAGCGCGCTATGACGGGGTGCAGTATGGGCTGCGGGTCACCGATGGCACCGGGACCACCTTGCGCGCTATGTATGAGCAGACGCGCGCGCAGGGCTTGGGCGCTGAGGCCAAGCGGCGGATTCTCTTGGGGACGTATGCCCTGAGTCGTGGGTACTACGAGGCCTACTACCTCAAAGCGCTCAAGGTGCGCACGCTCATCAAGCAGGATTTTGATCGCGCCTTTGAGCGGTACGACTGTTTGCTCACCCCGACCTCACCCACGCCAGCGTTTCGCATCGGCGAACGTATCCACGATCCGCTGAGCATGTACCTCTCTGACATCTGCACCATCTCAGCGAATCTCGCTGGGGTGCCAGCGCTGTCACTGCCCTGCGGCTTGACGCGCGACGGCTTACCCCTGGGCATGCAACTCTTGGGACGGCCCTTTGAGGAGGCGCGGTTGCTGCAGATCGCCTATGCCTATGAACAGGCGACCGCATGGCACACCAAGCACCCAGAGGCGGTCGCCCATGCGTGAGGCCTATGAGACGGTAATCGGGCTGGAGGTGCACGTGCAACTGAACACGCAGACGAAGATCTTCTGCGGTTGTCCCACCACGTTCGGCGCACCGCCAAACTCGCAGGTGTGTCCGGTGTGTTTAGGGTTACCCGGGGCCCTGCCTGTGCTCAACCGGCAGGCCTTTGAGCTGACGCTGCGGACTGCGCTCGCGTTGCACTGCCAGATTTCGGAGCGCATCAAGTTTGACCGCAAGAACTACTTCTATCCTGATCTACCGAAGAACTACCAGATTTCGCAGTATGACTTGCCCGTCTCGCACGACGGCTGGGTGGACGCGCCCCTCGAGGACCGTACGGTACGGGTGCGAATTCATCGAGCCCACTTGGAAGAAGACGCAGGCAAACTCCTGCATGAGGGAGTCCAGGACGGCAGCCTGGTGGATTTCAATCGCGCAGGGATCCCGCTCCTGGAAATCGTGAGCGAGCCTGACCTGACCTCATCTGAGGCGGCGCATGCGTATCTGACGACACTCAAAACTATCCTCCAGTATCTCGACGTCTCCGACTGTAACATGGAAGAGGGGAGTCTCCGATGCGATGTGAACCTCTCGGTCCGTCGGGCGGGTGCGCAGGCACTGGGGACGAAGGTGGAGATCAAGAACCTCAATTCGTTTAAAGCAGTGCGCGCCGCCTTGGTGTTTGAGCAGCATCGGCAACAGCAGCTCCTGGACCGCGGGGAGCGGATCGTGCAAGAGACGCGCCTCTGGGATGCGAAACGCGAGCTCACCGCCTCGATGCGCAGCAAAGAGGAGGCCTCAGACTATCGCTACTTTCCTGAGCCGGACCTGGTGCCATTTGAGGTGGCGCGCGACGCGCTTGAGCGCATTCGCACGACCCTGCCTGAACTGCCCCACGCGCGAGCCGAGCGGTTCATGCAGCAGTATGGATTGCCGCCATACGATGCGCACGTCCTGACGGCGGACAAAGCGGTGGCAGAGTTCTTTGAGGCAACGGTGACTGGTGGCGCGCCAGCCCAGCCCGCGGCGCACTGGGTGATGGGGGAGGTCTTAAGTTTTCTCAACGCTCAGCAACTGACCCTCGCACGCACCTCGCTCCAGGCAGCACATCTCGCCCGCCTCATTGGGCTCGTCGAGCGCCACGAGCTGACGAGGCCGGTGGCCAAAGAGGTGTTTGTCGAGATGGCGCGCTCAGGGCAGGATCCGCAGACGATCATCGCGGCGAAGGGATGGCGTCGCGTCGCTGATCCGCAGGCGCTCGCGACGGTCGTGGACCAGGTGCTGGCTGAGCAGGCGCAGAGTGTGGCGGATTACCGTCGAGGGAAAACCACCGCCCTCATGTATCTCGTGGGCCAGTGCATGAAGGCCACCCGTGGCCAAGCCGACCCCACGGTGGTGGCGGAGTTGTTGCGACAACGTCTCACGAACCTGATGACAAAGGAGTAACGATGCCACGCACGAACTGCTCCGTCTGGGTAGTCCTGGTGAGTGTGATCGTCACGATGCTGAGTACCGTCGTGAGGAGTCCGGTGAGCTGTGGCGCCCAGCAGGACGCGACAACACCGCCTGCGCCACGATCAGAACAGCTCTATCAGGAACTTGAGCTGTTCACCGATGCCCTCGCGATCGTGGAGTCGGATTATGTCGAGCTGCCCGAGGCGAAGACCCTGATCTACGGCGCCCTCAAAGGCATGCTCGCCTCGCTGGATCCCTACAGCCAGTTCCTCGATCCTGACACCTACAAAGAGATCAAAGTCGAAACGCAGGGCGAATTTGGTGGGTTAGGGATTGAAATCACGATCCGCGATGATCTCTTGACCGTCATTGCGCCGATTGACGGGACGCCGGCGTACAAGGCCGGCATGAAATCCGGCGATAAGATCGTCAAGATTGACGGGAAGCTAACGCGGGACATCACGCTGCTCGACGCGGTCAAGAAACTCCGCGGCAAGCCAGGGACGAAAGTGACCCTCACCGTGCTGCGCGAAGGGGAAACGAAGCTCTTGGACTTTGCCCTTACGCGCGACATCATCAAGATCCAGAGCATTCGCGAGGCGAAACTGCTCGACGATCAAATCGGCTACGTGCGGATTTCGGAGTTTCAGGAACGCACGCCCAAAGATTTGACCGGCGCCCTCAAGACGCTGCAGACGCAAGGGCTGCACAGCTTGGTCCTCGACCTGCGCGATAATCCCGGCGGTCTCTTGGATGTGGCGGTAACCGTCGCGGAGGTGTTTCTGCCGGAGAAAGCCATGGTCGTCTCCACCATCGGTCGTCTGACGAAGCAAAACATGGAGTTTCGCTCCCGGGGTGGTTGGTTCCCGACCACCATCCCCATAGTCGTCCTCGTCAACGAGGGTAGTGCCAGCGCTTCCGAGATCGTCGCTGGGGCGGTCCAAGATCACCACCGCGGCATCATCGTAGGCATGAAGACGTTTGGCAAGGGGTCGGTCCAGACGGTCATCCCCCTCAAAGACGGCAGCGCCTTGCGCCTGACAACCAGCAAGTACTACACGCCGAGCGGGCGCAGCATTCATGGGGAGGGCATCGTGCCTGATGTGGTGGTGGAGCCGATGGAGCTGGTGAAGGCTGGCGGCAAGTCGCAGGCATCGGCAGTCCTCTTCGAGCGGTTAGAAGACCAGCCGCCCGAAGCTCCGCTCGCCGAGCCTGCAGCTGAAGAGCCACCACCGTTCGATAACCAGTTAGCGCGGGCGGTAGATTTGTTGAAGGGGATTCGCGTCCTCCACACGGTGCAGTGAATCACATGGGCGGGCGACCTCATCGCGCAACGCACGCGTGGGGCCTGTGGCTCGTGACGCTCATCGGCTGTGTCTTGGTGGGCTTAAGTCTGGGCTTTCACGTGCCCCTGAGTTTCCCGACGCGTCAGACGCCGCCCCGCATCGCCCTGATCATTGATGACTGCGGGTATCACGACACGACGTTTGCCGTGCTGCAGACACTCCCCGCGCCGGTGACCGTGGCGGTCCTGCCGCATCTGCCGTACTCCCAGCGCATCGCTGAGCTCGAGACGCGTATGCCGCTGGAAGTGATGCTGCATGTGCCGCTCGAACCAGAACCCGGCACGGTGCCCCAGGGTCGGTTAGAGGCCCACACGTTGACCACGCGCATGTCAGCGACGGAGTTGCGTCAGCGGTTACGCGAGGCGCTGGCGAGTGTCCCGCACGTGCGAGGCCTCAACAATCACATGGGCTCGCAGTTTACGCAGGATGCCCGCGCGATGACCGCGCTGCTGGAGGAGGTCAAGCAGCAGGACCTCTACTTCGTGGATAGCCTGGTGACTCCCGCTTCGGTGGCTGAACGCGTGGCGCAACGCCTCGACGTACGATTTGCCAAACGGGCTATCTTCCTGGATAATGTGAATGAGGCGGAGGCGATTCGGGCCCAACTGCGCGCCCTGGCCCGCGTAGCCCACCGGCACGGCGCAGCGATCGGCATTGGGCACGATCGGTCGCTCACATTAACGGTCATTCGCGAGATGATTCCGGAACTCGAAGCGCAGGGGATTCGTTTGGTTCACGTCTCAGCCCTCGTCAGTGAGGAACGCGACTAGCCATGCTGGTGTTAGGCATCGAAAGCTCCTGTGATGAGACCGCCGCGGCCGTGGTGGAGCAGGGCTGGCGTATCCGTTCCAACCTCGTGGCCTCCAGCGTAGCCCGCCATCAACCGTTTGGTGGGGTCGTGCCTGAGCTGGCCTGTCGCGCCCACGTCGAAGTCATCACCCAGATCGTCGAGCAGGCGCTGGCCCGCGCCGACTGTCGTCTGGCCGACATTGATCTCATGGCGGTGACCGCCGGCCCTGGACTGGTGGGCGCACTCCTCGTCGGGGTGTCGTTTGCGCACGGGCTGGCGCTGACTCAGCGCAAGCCGTTACTGGGCGTCAATCATTTGGCTGGCCATCTCTATGCGGGCGTGATGACTGCGTGTGAGCAGGCCGGACAGTCCCTCCAGCCGTATCCGGCGATTGGGTTGGTGGCCTCTGGCGGTCACACGGTGTTGGTGCTGATGCGCTCGCCGCTCGAATTCGAGCGACTCGGTGAGACGCAAGATGATGCTGCCGGCGAGGCCTTCGACAAAGTGGCAAAACTGTTGTGCCTCGGCTATCCTGGCGGCCCGCACATTGAGCGCGTCGCTGCTCAGGGGGATCCCTCGCGCATCCGCTGGCCCCATCCGCGCCTGAGCCGGCCCTGGGATTTTAGTTTTAGCGGCCTGAAGACCGCCGTCTATTACTATGTCCGGGAGCACAACGGCACGGCCCTGGATCCTCAGCTCACCGCGGATGTCGCGGCGAGTTTTCAGGCGATGACGGTGGAGATTCTCGTCAAGAAAACGCGGCAGGCCTGTCGTACACTGGGTGTGCCGCGCCTCATCGTCGGCGGAGGGGTCACTGCCAACAGTCTGTTGCGTCAGCGTCTGGACGCGTTGGCGCAGGAGGATGGCTTGCGCGTGTGGATTCCACCACGAGCACTCTGCATTGATAACGCCGCGATGATCGCTGGGCTGGGCTGGGCCCAGTGGCAGGGCGGACGACGCACACCGATCGTGACGGCCGATCCCCACTATCCGTGGATGACGACCTTACGCCAGGAAGGAGTGGCTGATGCCCTTCAGTGAAGTTTGGTTACGCCTGCTGGTGGCCGCTGTCTTGAGTGGCCTGATCGGCTTTGAGCGGGAGCGGCGCGGTCGGGCGGCTGGCTTGCGTACGCATATCCTCGTGGGCGTGGGCTCGACCTTGATCATGTTGACGGGCATGCATCTCTTTGAGGTCTATCGGGGACAGGTCGCGCTCGATCCCACGCGGCTCGGCGCCCAGGTGGTGAGCGGGATCGGATTTCTCGGCGCCGGAGCGATTTTCCGCTCGAAAGCATCGGTGCGCGGCTTGACGACTGCCGCGAGCTTGTGGACCGTCGCGGGCGTGGGGCTCGCAGTGGGGAGCGGCTTCTACACCGGCGCGATCCTGACGACGGGCATTGCCCTGATTGTCTTGTTGGTGCTGACCAAGTTAGAACCGCGGCACATGCACGGGGACGGCAAGGAAGCGGCGGATGTGAACGACGACGCAGGGGGTGAGTGATGGCGTTCCGACAACGGGAAGAGCAGGACACCAAGTTCTTGGAAGTCACCGCCAGCATGCAGGGGAGCCTGGCGTTCAACGATCCGGTCAACTTACGGATCAATGGACGCTTCGAGGGGACGCTCCAGACGTATGGGGCCCTCATCATCGGTGAACGGGCCCAGGTGCGCGCCAACATCGAGGGGGACACCATCGTGGTGGCCGGCCAGTTGCAGGGGGAATTGAAAGCGCGGCAGCGGCTGGAACTGCGCGCGACCGCCCGTGTCACCGGCGCTGTGACGACGCCGACGCTCCTGGTGGAAGAAGGCGCCAGCTTCGATGGGCGTTGCGACATGACCAGCGGTCGCTCCACGGCGACGTTTTTTACCGTCGAGGAACTGGCGCGGTACTTGGAAATGGAGCAGCGCGTCGTCGTCGAATGGGCAAAGAGTGGTCGCTTACCAGCCCTGCGCGAGGGCGAGGCGTGGAAATTTGAGCGTGCCAAAATTGAGGAGTGGGTGGCCAACGAGAAAGTGCGCTAGCCGGTCAGTCGTCAGCCAGTCGCCAGTGGTCGGTCAGGATTCACAGCGTCGCATCCCATGCGGGAAACCAAATTCTTAACCATTGAAGAAACGGCCCAGCGGCTCAGCACCAGCGTCTCTGGCATCGAGCGGTTGGTGGCGGAGGGGAAGCTCTCGGCCTATCGCTTCGGGGGCGAGTTCTTGCGATTCCGCGCCGAGGAGGTAGCCATCCTCCTCAATGGCCATCCACGGCAGACCCATGCGGCCCCCCATCGGTGGGAACGCCTCCGCGAGTTTGTGTATCTGCACGATTTCTACCTGTTGGCAGCGCTCTTGATCCTCGTCCTCATCGTGGTGCTGGCCCGTTTTGTCTGATCGGCCATCCCTCGTGGGTCCCCGGAGAAGCTGACGTGCTCCTCACCCCAGCGCGCATCCAACGCCTCTTGCGCGCAGTGCGACATCAGCGCGTGTCAGTCCGCGAGGCCTACCAACGCCTCCAGCGGCTGCCCTTTGACGACCTCGGCTTTGCGAAGCTGGATACGCATCGGGCGCTGCGACGCCGGCTGCCTGAAGTCGTCTTCTGCGAGGGCAAGCGCCTGGAGCATCTCATCCCCATCGTCCAGCGACTGCAGATGGTGGCGTCGCCGCTCCTCCTGACGCGCGTGAGCCCTGAGCAGTTTGCCGCGCTCCACCGTCGCTTTCCACCGCTGATCTACTATCCGACGGCGCGGTTGGCCGCGTGGCCGCGCCGCAACCACCGGCCCGCCTCCCGACGCTGCGTGTTGATTGTGACGGCAGGGACGGCGGATCTCCCGGTGGCGGAGGAAGCGCGCTTCACCCTCGAGGTGCTGGGTCGGCGTGTGCGGCTGCTCAGCGATGTGGGTGTGGCAGGTCTGCATCGGTTGACTGAGCATCTCTCCCTCATTCAACGCGCCGCGGTCATCATCGTTGTGGCTGGCATGGAAGGCGCGTTGGCCAGCGTCGTCGGTGGGCTTGCGGCAGCACCGGTCATCGCTGTGCCCACGAGCGTGGGCTACGGGGCGAGCTTCCGTGGCGTGGGCGCGCTCTTGACGATGCTCAACACCTGTGTGCCTGGGGTCGTCGTGGTCAACATTGACAATGGGTTTGGCGCGGCCTACTTTGCCAGCCTCCTCTTAGGCGGCACTTTGAAACGGTGAGGACGCCTCGTCGTTCGATCTCCCCGAACCACGAACCCCGAACCCCGAACCGCCGTGTCCTGTACTTCGACTGCGCCGCAGGGGCGAGCGGGGATATGCTCCTGAGCGCGCTGGTGGCTGTGAGCGGATCGTCGCACCACCTGCGCGGTGTGGTGCGCGCGTTGCGACTGCCGCCAGGGACGGTGCGTGTGGAACGTGTGCCGCAGGCCGGCGTGAGTGCGGTGCGCTGCCGCATCGCCAGCGGAGCCTCGGTGCGCTCGTTTCACCCGTTTGTCGCGCGCCTCAGACGCAGTCGTCTGCCACGGGGTGTCAAGCAGCAGGCGCATCGGATCCTGCAGCGCTTAGCCCAGGCAGAGCGCCGAGTGCACCACGGCACCGCCCATGCCCATCGGCTCTACGAGGTGGGACACCTCGACACGCTCGTTAGCAGCGCCGGCTGTGCCTGGCTCCTCGACGCCCTCGAGGTGGACGCGGTCTACGTGGGGGTGCTGCCGTTAGGCTATGGCTGGCACCAGACAGCCAAGGGGATTCTGCCCAATCCAGGACCCGTGGTGCTGGAGTTGCTGCGTGGGTGGCCGGTACGATTCACAAAGCTCCCCTACGAGCTGGTCACTCCCACAGCAGCGGCGATGCTCACCACGATCGCTCAGCCGCTCGCAGCAGAGCCGCGTGCGTGGCGACTCCTGCGCATCGGCTACGGCGCAGGGACTCGGAGTATCCCTGGCCTGCCAGGGGTCGTGCGCGCCTGTCTGATGGAGGCAACAGCCTCAGTCAGAAGTGCTTGACAGAACGCCTGATACATGCTATACTCACTCTTACCTTCGAGAGTGGTCATGCTCCTAACGATGTCTCGACCTTCCCAACGACAACTCGTCAGCTGGGTGAGCGCCATGGTGGTAGGGTCTGTGGCCATCCCAGGTGTGGCTGTGACCCAGCAGCAATTGCAGATGGAAGCGGTGCACCACCGCAACGAGGGGATGCGGTTGCAGGCACAGGGTCATCTGGAAGAAGCGATCACCATGTTTCAGCGAGCGATTGCCCTGGATCCAGGTTATGCCACACCCCACAATGACGTAGGGATTATCTATGAGACGGTGGGGCGCGTGGCCGAGGCGGAGCGAGCGTACCAAGCCGCGCTGGCGCTGAATCCTACCTATCTCCAAGCGCACACCAACTTGGCCCTCCTCTACGAACAGCAAGGACGGAACGAGCTGGCCCTCCACCATTGGCAGCAACGCTACCAACTGGGCTTCGAGGAGGATTCCTGGAAGCGCCTGGCAGCGCAGCGCCTCATGGCTGCTGGCGTGTTGCCGCCGCAGCCGCTCATGGCAGCGCCGCCGACCCCTTCGCAGGTTGACACAGAGGCGGCAGCACCCTTCGAGCCGCCGCCGCCAGCAACGGTCGCCGCAGTTACCACACCACCCCTCGCACCCCCGAGCGCGCTCCCGGGTTTTGATACGGCTCCAGAATTCGAGGCACCCTCGCCGCAGCAACGCGCGGCGCAAGACCAGTTCGCACGCTACGACGTCATCCTCCGCGAATTTGAGGCGGTCACCGACCCTGAGGGAACGACCTGGGGACGGCGACCCTACACGACCGCCACAGGAACCCATTCGCCGTAGGTTTTCGTTCTCATCCCACACGTAGGAGTGCCGTGTTAACCGCCTCGAGCAGGGGTCGAGGAGTGAGCGCAGAGGCGACCCTGAGCATGCACCGCACACGCCGAGCTTCGCAGCGACGTCAGCCGCGACATCGAGGCGGGGAACGCGCGTTCCTCATTGACGGCAACGCCTTTTGCTACCGCGCCTTCTATGCGATTCGCGAGCTCAGCACCTCGGCGGGCCGACCGACCAACGCCATTTACGGCTTTATCACGATGCTCCAAGCGTTGCAGGCGAAGGAGCAGCCAGACTACCTGGCGGTCGCGTTTGATACGCCGAAACCGACCTTTCGTCATGAGCGGTTCAAAGACTACAAAGGGCATCGTCCGCCCATGCCCGAGCCCTTGGTGGAGCAGCTCCCGACGATTCGCGAATTTTTACAGGCCGTACGCATTCCCCTTTTTGCCGTGGATGGCTACGAAGCCGAGGATGTCTTGGCCACGCTGGCCAAGCAGGTGGCCGGGCCGGCGGTGGAGGTGTACCTGGTGACTGGCGACAAAGATCTCTTGCAACTGGTGGACTCGCACATCAAAGTGTACGCGCCCAAACCGCATGAGCAGGTGTATGACGCGCACGGCATCCAGGAACGGTATGGTGTGACCCCAGCGCAGATGGCTGATTTGCTCGCGTTGATGGGGGATACGACTGACCACATCCCGGCCGTCCCAGGCATTGGGCCGAAGACTGCCGCCGCGTTGCTCGAGGCGTTTGGCAGTGTCGAAGAACTCTTGGCGCATCTCGATCGCGTGGCCAATCCCACTGTCCGTACTGCGCTCACCGCGCACACAGAACAAATCCGCATGGCACAGACGTTAACGAGGATTGACCCGACCGTCCCCCTCCACGTCACACTGGAACAGCTCCGCTGTCAGTCCCCAGACGTGGAGACGCTGCGCAAGCTGTATCGCGCACTCGAGTTTAAGGCGCTGCTGAAAAAACTCGCCCCTGCGTCAGACGTTGAACTGACCGCTGGCGGGCCGCTGGCCGTGCTCACCACCAGCTCGGACGCGCTCCTGCATCAGGCGTGCCAGGCGACCGCGGTAGCGTGTGTCCCGTGCTGGGGGTCACGCGACAGCGGTGGCCTGCAGGTCACTGGCCTCGTGCTCGTCTGGGACACGGGTCGGCTCTACGCGGAGCTCTCCGACGAGCAGGCGTGGCGCCGACTGGAGGCGTTCTGGCGCGCAGGACCACCGCTCAAAATTTGGCACAACTGGAAGCCGATGAAGCGTCTGTTGATGCGTCATGATCTTCCTCACGGGGGCCGCGTGTTTGACACGCTGCTGGCTGGCTATCTCCTCAACCCCGCGCAAACGCACCCCGCCCTCGAGGACATGGCCGCGCAGTATCTGGCGCGTGAGCTGCGATGGGAATCGGCGGACATCGCCCAGCGTCCGCTCGAGGACGCGCAACACGTGGCCGCCGCGGCAGGCGCCGCGCTCTTACAATTGGCGCCACGGTTGCAGGAGGAGCTGGCGGCCAAAGCGTTACGCGAGCTGTACGAGACGGTGGAGTTGCCGCTGCTGGAGGTGCTGGCGACGATGGAAGCCCACGGCATCTGCGTGGACACTGACCAGTTGGCCGCGCTCTCGCGGGAACTCCACCACGCGCTGGAGCAGCTGCAGCACGACATGCGGCAGTGGGTTGGAGATGAGGTCAACCTCAACTCGCCCCGCCAGTTGGCCCACGTCCTCTTCGAGGAGCTGAAATTACCGGTGGTGAAACGCACCAAGACCGGCCCCTCCACCGACGCGGAGACGCTCGCCACGTTAGCCAGCCAGCATGAACTGCCGGCCAAGCTCGTGGCCTACCGGGAACTGACGAAACTGAAGTCCACCTACGTAGACCCCCTGCCGCATCTGCGCGATCCTGCCACCGGCCGCATCCACACCACCTTTCATCAAACCGCCACGGCGACGGGACGCCTCTCCTCGAGCGATCCCAATCTCCAAAATATTCCGATTCGCACCGACTGGGGCCGCCGCATCCGATGCGCCTTCGTCCCTGCGCAGCGCGGATGGGTGTTGCTCTCGGCGGATTATTCCCAAGTGGAGTTGCGCGTGTTGGCCCACCTCTCGGGCGATCCGACATTACGCCAGGCGTTCCACGAGGGCCGTGACATCCATCGCTACACCGCGTCCCTCATCTATGGGGTGGGGGAACCAGACGTTGCGCCGGAGATGCGCACCGTTGCTAAGACCGTCAATTTTGGCGTCATCTATGGCATGGAAGCGCATGGGTTGGCTCGGGAGCTGGGCATTGCCCGAGAGGAGGCGCAGGCGTTTATCGAGGCCTACTTTGCACGGTATCCCCGTGTGGCCGCCTATGCGCGCGAGCAAGTCGAGCAGGCACGACAACACGGCTACGTCACCACGATCTTGGGGCGTCGGCGCTACATCCCTGAACTCAACAGTCCTCAGGGCAGCGTCCGCCAGTTTGGGGAGCGCGCAGCGATGAATGCACCGATTCAAGGCTCCGCGGCCGACCTCATTAAGCTCGCGATGCTCGCGATTCATCGCACACTCGACACCGAGCCGTTGCACGGACGGATGCTGCTGCAGGTGCATGATGAGTTGCTCTTTGAAGTCCCGCAGCAAGCACTGGCCCCGCTGAGCCGCTTGGTCCAGCAGGCCATGAGCCAGGCGATGCGGCTGGAGGTGCCGCTCGTCGTGACGCTCAAGACCGGGCCGAACTGGGCAGAGCTGCGGGAGCTGACGTGAGGGTGAACGGTGAACGGGCATAGTCCGTTAACCGGTTACCGTTAACCGGCGACTTCGATGGTGATCGTTGGAGTGACCGGCGGCTTAGGGACAGGGAAGTCCACCGTCGCGCGGCTGCTGGAGCGCTGGGGCGCCCATCGCCTGGATGCGGATGCGATGGCACGCGCGGTCATCGCCCCAGGGACGCCGGGCTGGCGAGCGGTCCAGCGCGCGTTTGGAACGCAGGTCGTGCGGTCCCATGGTCGCGTGGATCGTCGCACGTTAGCGCGGTTGGTGTTCGCCGATCCGCGCCAACGCGCGCGGCTCAACCGCATCATTCACCCACGGGTGCGGCGCCTGCTCCAGCGTGAGGTGACGCGTTGGCAGCGACGGGATCCGCAGGGGATCGTCGTCCTCGACGTACCGCTGCTCATTGAGACCGGGTTGCATCGCAGGGTGGATGTGGTGGTGCTGGTGATGGCGACCCCACAACAGCAAGTGGCACGCCTCCAACGCGCCCGCGGTGGTTCGCGCGCCAGCATCCTCCAACGCGCGCGGACGCAGCTGCCGCTGACGGTGAAACGACGCTACGCCGATGTGCGCATTGATAACACTGGTTCCCCAGCGCAGACACGACAACAAGTGAGGGCCCTATGGAAGAAACTCAGAGCACGAACAAAGTAACGACGGATAAAACCGCGCGACTCGATTTGGCCACGCTCAAGGACATGAAAATTCCTGAGCTCATGAAAATGGCCAGGACGTTCGGCCTCAATGGCGTGAGCGGATTGAAAAAGCAGGATCTGATTTTTAAGGTCCTCCAGACCCAAACCGAGCGCGAGGGGTTGATCTTTGGCGAAGGGGTCCTGGAGATCCTGCAGGACGGGTTTGGGTTCTTGCGCTCCGCCAACTACAACTATCTCCCAGGGCCGGATGATATCTACGTGTCGCCCTCGCAGATCCGGAAGTTTGATCTGCGCACAGGCGATACCGTCAGTGGCCAGATCCGTCCGCCCAAAGAGGGGGAGCGCTACTTTGCCCTCCTGAAAGTTGAGGCGATCAATTTTGAGCATCCCGAGGATACCAGGGACAAGGCGCTGTTTGACAACCTCACGCCCCTCTATCCGCAGGATCGCTTCAAGCTGGAGCGGGAACCGGATGAGGTCTCCATGCGCATCATGGATCTCTTGACCCCGATGGGCAAGGGCCAGCGGGGGCTCATTGTCGCTCCACCGTACAGCGGCAAGACCGTGCTCCTGCAGAAGATCGCCAACAGCATCACCACCAACGATCCGGAGACCATCCTCATCATCTTGCTCATTGACGAGCGGCCGGAGGAAGTCACCGACATGCAACGCTCCGTCAAAGGGGAAGTCATCAGCTCCACCTTTGATGAGCCGGCCGAGCGGCACGTGCAAGTCGCGGAGGTCGTGTTGGAGAAGGCCAAGCGCTTGGTCGAACACGAGAAGGATGTGGTCATTCTCCTGGACTCCATCACGCGCCTGGCGCGGGCCTACAACACCGTCGTGCCCCACAGTGGCAAAATTCTCTCCGGCGGCGTGGATGCCAACGCGCTCCATAAGCCCAAGCGCTTCTTTGGCGCGGCGCGGTGCATCGAGGAGGGTGGGAGTCTCACCATCATCGGCACGTGCCTCATTGACACGGGCAGCCGGATGGATGACGTGATCTTTGAGGAGTTCAAAGGCACCGGGAACATGGAGCTCACCCTGGATCGCAATCTGTTCCAGCGGCGCATCTATCCGGCCATTGACATCAAGCGCTCCAACACGCGCAAAGAAGAGCTCCTCATCAAAAACGATTCCCTCCAGAAGATCTGGGTCTTGCGGAAAGTGTTGAACGAGATGAATTCCGTCGAGGCGATGGAGCTCTTGATTGAGCGGTTGAAGAAGACGAAGACGAATGACGAGTTCCTGAACTCGATGAACCAATGAGGAGCACGGCATGAAAGCAGGCATCCATCCTGAGTATCGCGAGACCACCATCACCTGCGCCTGTGGGGAGGTCATCCACACGCGCTCAACGAAACAACACATCCGCGTTGAGATCTGCTCCAAGTGCCACCCCTTCTTCACCGGCCGCCAGAAATTCGTGGATACCGCGGGCCGCGTGGAACGCTTCCAGAGGCGCTACGCCAAGCGCACGAAGGGCACCAAGACCTCCCGCGCCACACCAGCGTCTGCCGACGCTCGCTAACCACCCCTGACCATGGCGCCTCAACCTCCGTGGTGGCCTCGTCTCCTGGCAGCCGAGCAGCGCGCCGCAGAGCTCGAACGTCTCGTGGCGACGCCAGCGGTCATGGCTGATCCGCCGGCCTATCAGCGCTACGCGAAAGAGCTCGCTGAGCTCGCATCCCTCGTCGCGCCGTTCCGCACGTACCGCGCTACCCAGCAGCAGCTCGAGGAGGCCCACGCCATGGCGCAGCACGCCACCGACGCTGATCTGGCCGCGTTAGCGCACGAGGAAATCCAGCAACTCGAGCAACGGTTGCAGCAGGCGGCCGTGGCCATTGAGTCAGCGCTGATGCAGTGCGACGAACACGCCACCCGACGTCTCATCGTCGAGATTCGCGCGGGTACCGGTGGACTCGAAGCCAGTCTCTTTGCAGCGGATCTCTTCCGCATGTACACCAAGTATGCCGCACGGGTGGGGTTACGGCTCGAGCCCATGGACCACCACGCCACCGAAGCCGGTGGGTACCGAGAGGTCATCTTTGCCCTCGAAGGCCCGCAGGCGTGGCAGCAGTTTAAGTACGAAGGCGGCGTCCATCGGGTGCAACGGGTGCCGGACACCGAGGCCTCAGGACGGATTCATACCTCCGCTGTGACCGTGGCCATCTTACCTGAGCCGGAGGAGATTGCGCTGCGCCTCAATCCGCAGGATCTCAAAATTGACGTGTTCCGTTCCTCTGGGCCGGGAGGGCAGAGCGTCAACACGACTGACTCGGCGGTCCGCATTACGCATCTCCCGACAGGCTTAGTGATCCAATGTCAGGATGAGCGCTCACAACTGCGCAACAAGGACAAGGCGTTGCGCGTGTTGCGCGCGCGGTTGTTGGTGCGCGAGGAGGAAGTCGCCCGCGCCAAACTGGCCCAGGATCGGCGAGGGCAGGTAGGGACCGGTGACCGCAGCGAAAAAATTCGCACCTACAACTTTCCCGACCATCGCGTCACCGACCATCGCATCAATTGCACCTGGCATCAGTTGGATGACATCTTGAATGGCGAGCTCGAACCGGTCATTGCGGCGCTCTCGGCCGCGGAGCGCGAGGCACGCCTCCGATGATCGGGGAGACGCTCACGCAGGCATCGCGTCAGCTCACCGAGGCAGGCATTCCTGCCGCTCGCAGAGAGGCGGAGGAACTCCTCGCCGCCATTGTGGGGTGTGAGCCCCTGGAAGTCTACCTGACGCCGGAGGTGACGGCCGAGCAGCGACGACAGTTTTGGCAGTGGACAGCGGCTCGTATCCGCCACATCCCCACACAGTACCTGACCGGCCGCGTGCGTTTTTATGGGCTCGAGTTTGTGGTCACACCGGCGACGCTGATTCCACGGCCTGAGTCAGAGCTGTTGGTCGAGGTGGCCTGCGCCCAGATGACGCGACGGTGGTCACCGAGCACGGCGCTGCGGGTCGTTGATGTTGGCACCGGCTGCGGCAATCTCACCGTGAGTTTGACAAAGCAACGTCCGTCCGCTACACTAGTTGCGATTGACCGCTCGTGTGCCGCGCTCGTCGTGGCTCGATGGAATGCCACACGCCTTGGTGTGGCGGACCGCGTCCGGATTCTCCAGAGCGATGGGCTGACAGGGATGACACGGGAGTGGGCGCCGCACCTCATCGTGGCGAATCCCCCCTACGTGTCGTCAGGTGAGTGGGCCACGCTGCCGCCCGAAGTGCGTCAGGAACCGCGTCTGGCACTCGACGGGGGAGCCGATGGACTGCGTGTGCATGCGGCGTGGATTGCGCAGGCGAGCGAGCGGTTGCGTGTCGGGGGTTGCCTGGTGCTGGAGTTAGGCGCTGGGCAGGAGGCAGCGGTGCGGGTGTTGGTGGCGCAGACAGCCACACTGCGCGTGGTGGACGTTCGGGATGATTGGCAGGGCATCCCTCGCGTGTTGGTCGCGGAGCGATGGACAAACTGATCATTGAAGGCGGGCAGCCGCTCACAGGCGACGTCACCATCTCCGGAGCGAAGAACGCCACGCTGCCCATGTTAGCGGCGACACTCCTGACCGACGAGCGCTGTGTCATCCGTAATGTGCCGCGGGTGACTGATGTCATGACGATGCTCAAGATCCTGCGCATGCTGGATGTCAAGGCCTCGCTGGAGCATCACGAGGTCATCGTGGAGGCCGGCCGGTCGAAGAAGCACGTCGCTCCCTATCGTCTGGTGAGCACCATGCGCGCCTCGGTCTGCGTGCTGGGACCGCTCCTGGCGAAAACGGGCAAAGCGCGCGTGTCGTTGCCGGGCGGGTGCGTCATCGGCCCGCGGCCCATTGACTTGCATCTGAAAGGATTAGCCGCCCTGGGCGCGAAGCTGTCCATGGAGCACGGCGACGTCATTGCGGAAGCCAAACGCCTCAAGGGAGCCCGCATCTACCTCGGCGGCGCGTTCGGTTCCTCGGTGTTGGCGACGGTCAACGTGATGATGGCCGCCACGCTCGCGGAGGGGCAGACGATCATTGAAAACGCCGCGTGTGAGCCGGAAGTGGTAGATCTCGCCAACTGCTTGGTGAAGATGGGCGCCAAAATTCGTGGGCAGAAGACCCATGTGATCGAGGTCGAAGGGGTCAAGCGCTTGCAGGGCGTGGACTACACCGTGATTCCCGATCGGATCGAGGCCGGGACACTCATGATCGCCGCCGCGATGACAGGCGGCGATGTGACGTTGCAGCACACGCGGTACGAGGACTTGGGAGCCGTCATTGATCGCTTAACCGCGGCGGGGGTGGGGGTGGAGGAGCGCAACGGGTCGGTGCGCGTTCGCGGGACACGCACGATCCGCTCGGTTGATGCGACGACGCTGCCCTATCCCGGGTTTCCCACGGATCTCCAGGCGCAGATGATGGCCTTGATGACGGTGAGCGATGGCCTCAGCGTCATCACGGAAAAAGTCTATCCGGAGCGGTTCATGCATATCGCCGAGCTCAATCGGATGGGCGCGGCGATCATGCTCGAGGGGGCGAGCGCCATCATCAAAGGGGTCCCACGCTTAAGCGGTGCCCCAGTCATGGCCTCGGATCTGCGGGCGAGCGCCGCGCTGGTCCTGGCAGGACTCGTGGCCAAGAAACGGACGGATATCTCCCGCGTCTATCACCTCGATCGCGGCTACGAACGATTGGAGGAAAAGTTGGAGCGCCTGGGCGTGCGGATTCGTCGGGAACGTGAGGAGTAAGCCACAAGGAGTCTCGGATGCTCAAAATTCGATTGCAACGACGTGGCACGCGCCACAAGCTCCATCATACAATCGTCGTGATGGAGCATCGCGCGCCCAAAGGCGGTCGCGTCGTCGAGTTGCTCGGCAGCTACCATCCGCTGCACAATCCACCGCAGGTGGTGGTGCAGCGTGAGCGCGTGGAGCATTGGTTGCGTCATGGCGCCCAACTCTCTCCAACGGTGGCGAAACTCTTGCGAGCGGCGACCCGTGCCCAGCCCACGACGGCGCATTGATATCATCACGATCTTTCCGCGCATGTTCACCAATGTGCTGGGCAGTTCCATACTCAAACGCGCCCAGCGGAGTCGGCGTGTGGCGATCCACCTGCACGATCTCAGACGCTATACGCAGGATCGTCGGCGCACGGTGGATGATCGTCCCTACGGCGGAGGCCCTGGCATGATCTTGAAACCTGAGCCGCTGTTTAAGGCGGTCGAGGCGATCACGCGCAGGACGCGCGCGTATGCACGCGGACGCCACGTCATTCTGCTGGCGCCACAGGGTCAACCGCTCACGCAGTCGCTCGTCGAACGGTTGGCGCACTACCGGCAACTGATCCTCATCTGTGGACGGTATGAAGGCGTCGATGAGCGCGTCCGCCAAGCGCTGGTGGATCGCGAAATTTCCATCGGCGATTACGTGGTGACCGGCGGAGAGCTCCCCGCGATGGTCGTGGTGGATGCGGTGGTGCGCCTGCTGCCGGGCGTGATCGGCCATCCGCAGGCGACACATACGGAATCATTTCGCAACGGCCTGCTGGAATATCCGCAGTATACGAGACCCGCGGTGTATCGTCGGCGCCGCGTGCCAACGGTGCTCCTGACCGGCGACCATGTGGCCATTGCGCGGTGGCGCCAGCTCCAGGCCGTCGCACGGACGATGACACGCCGACCGGATGTGCTCACGATGATCCCGCGAGGTACCTCATGACGACACCCATCGCCCAACTCGATCAAGCCCTCCAGCGCAAAACCCTTCCCGACGTTCGTCCCGGTGACACGGTGCGTGTCTTTGTCAAGATCATCGAGGGGGATCGCGCCCGCCTGCAGCCGTTTGAAGGCGTGGTCATCCGACGACGCAGGAGTGGCCTGGGCAGCACCGTGACGGTGCGACGAATGTCATTTGGCGAAGGGGTGGAGCGTATTTTTTCCTTGTACGCCCCGACGATTGACCGCATCGAGGTGGTGCGACGAGGCGAGAAGATTCGTCGTGCACGTCTCTACTACTTGCGCAAAAGTGGGCGACGCTCCCGCGAATTGGCGTCATGAGCGCTGGGCGCTCGCGCACGGCTACCGCATCATCGCCGGGCTGGATGAAGCTGGGCGCGGGCCGTGGGCCGGGCCGGTCGTCGCCGCTGCCGTGGTCGTGAGGAAACCGTTGTTTCAGGTGCGGATTGACGACTCGAAGCGCCTCAGTCCGCACCAGCGTCTGCGCGCCTACACCGCGATTTGGCAGCAGGCCCACGTGGGTGTGGGGCTGGCCAGTCACGCGGCCATTGATGCGACGAACATTCTCATCGCCACCCAGCAGGCCATGCGTCACGCCCTCGCCAACTTACGCATCACGCCGCACTTCGTGCTGGTGGATGGGATCATCCCGCAACTGACTGACATGCCCCAACGTTGTCTCATCGCTGGCGAGCGACAGAGCCTCTCGATTGCGTGCGCTTCGATCGTGGCCAAAGTGACACGCGATCACTTGATGGCCTTCTATCACCGCTTGTTTCCGGTCTATGAGTTTGCCCGTCACAAAGGCTATGGCACGGCGCTCCATCGCCATCGCCTCCAGCGTTTTGGGCCGTCGCCCTTACATCGGCTCAGCTTTCGTCCGGTGACGGAGTGGGCGGGATGACCACGGTCCGGCAGAGGCGCGGCGCCACCGCCGAGCAGCTCGCCGCCGCGTGGTTGCGACGCCAGGGCTACGCGATTCTTGCGCGCAACGTCCGCACCCCCCTGGGCGAAATTGACGTCGTCGCGCAGGATGGACGGACGCTGTGCTTCGTCGAGGTGCGTTCGCGTCACTCAGACCGTTACGGCACACCGGAAGAATCCATCACCCCCCGCAAGCAACAGCATATGCTGCGCGCGGCGCAGTGGTACCTGCAGCAGCAGCGGTGGCGCGAAGAGACGTCCATCCGCTTCGATCTCATCGCCCTGCGCTGGCAGGGAGGGGAACCGCAGATTCACCATGTGCGCTCTGCGGTCGAGGGGATGGCAGGCACAGTGCGCCCCAGCCAGATCATCGCGCTCGTCGTACTGGTGGTCGCGTTGATGTGGGGCATCGCATCGCTCACCCAGGTCTTGACGAACCCCACGGCCTCGGGACAACCGACTGATCGGCAGCGCTTCACGGCGTTCTTTCCGGACGAGTACAACGCTCTCCAGCAGCAGCCACAAGCATAAGCCGCCATGTTGCCCATTGCGAAGATTGCTCGTCAGTTAGGATTGTCACCGTCGGCGCTGGAGCTCTATGGACCGCACATCGCGAAAATTCGGCTCCAGGCGCTGCGGCAGCATCGGCGGCCGCACGGGCAGCTCATCAATATCACCTCGATCACGCCCACACCGGCGGGTGAGGGGAAGACGTGTACCGCGATTGGACTGACGCAAGCCCTGGGCCGCTTGCGCAAACGCGTGGCGTTGTGTCTGCGCGAGCCGTCGCTGGGACCGCTCCTCGGCGTCAAAGGTGGGGCCACCGGCGCGGGCAAGGCGCGCGTGGTGCCGTCGGAAGCGATCAACTTGCATTTTACCGGTGACATCCACGCGATCGGCGTGGCCCATAATTTTCTGGCGGCTTGCGTGGACAATGCGATTGTGCAAGGCAATCACCTCAAGCTGGATCCAGCCGGCGAACCGCTCCGTCGCGCGATTGATATTCCTGATCGTCAGTTGCGTCACATCGTCTCCGGCCTGGGCGGTCGCTCGAATGGCGTGCCGCGCGAGTCGGGTTTTGACATCACCGCCGCGAGCGAAATCATGGCGATCCTTGCCCTGGCGAGCGATCTCGACGATTTGAAACAGCGCCTGAGCCGTATCATCGTGGGCTATACCAAACACGGCAAGCCGGTGCGGGCGAGGGAACTCAAGATCATCGGGGCGTTGGCTGTGATTCTCAAAGATGCGCTGCTTCCCAATCTCGTCCAGACGCTGGAAGGGCAGCCCGCGTTGGTGCACGCCGGCCCGTTTGCGAACGTCTCTCACGGCAACAGCAGCATCGTGGCAACGCAGTTGGCGCTGGCGCGGTCGGAGTACGTCATCACCGAAAGCGGTTTTGGTGCGGATCTCGGGGCGGAAAAATTCTTCGATATTGTCTGTCCCTTGGCGCGCTTCCGTCCGGATGCGGCGGTCGTCGTCGTGTCACTCCGCGCACTCAAAGTGCATGGCGGAATGGCCGTTGCTGACGCCCACCGCCTCAATCTCGCTGCACTCGAGCAGGGGCTGGAGAATCTTGAGCGACACTTGAGTATCGTCGAGCAATTTCGTGTGCCGGCCGTGGTGGCCCTCAACCGGTTTCCGTCGGATACGAGACGTGAACTCTCATTGGTACAACGGCACGTCGAGCAGCTCGGCGTCCCTGTCGCCATTTCAGAGGTCGTGGCTCGCGGCGGATGGGGAGGGGTCACCCTCGCACGCGCAGTCCTAGAGACCCTCCGCACACAGCGGTCGCAGTTTCGGCCGCTCTACGGACCGTCGCTTGCCCTCCGCGAGAAAATCGAGCGCATCGCCTGTGAGGTGTATGGAGCGGCTGGGGTGCGGTTTGACCGGCGCGCCGAAGAAGAAGTATCGCGGTTGGAGCGGCTGGGGTTTCGTCGCTTGCCGGTCAACATCGCCAAGACACAACTCTCGTTTACCGACGATCCGGCGCAGAAAGGCGCGCCCACTGGTTGGTATCTGCGTGTGCGGGAGGTGCGCGTCGCGGCTGGGGCGGGATTTGTGATTGCGCTCTGCGGCAAGACCACCTTCATGCCAGGGCTGTCACAGCGGCCGCTGGCGATGGAGTTGGATGTGACCTCGGAGGGACGCGTTGTTGGGCTTGCGTAGGAGTGTGACGGCACACGATGTAGCCACATTTGTGGCCACGACTGCCAGCGCGCTTCCCACACCTGGCGGTGGCAGTTGTGTTGCCTTGGCGGGTGCGATGGCCGCAGCCCTCGTCGAGAAAGTGGCGCGCAAGAGTCGCGGTCGTGCCGCGCGCACCATCCAGCGGCAGGCCGGGGCATTCCGCCAGCAGTTGACGCGCGCCATCCACGCCGATGCCACAGCGTATGGACGCGTGGCTCGGGCGTTGCGGCAGCGGCGTCCACGCCACGTGGTTCCAGCGCTCCGACGGGCGATACAGGTTCCTGAGCAGGTGGCGGCAACGGCTCGCCGCGTGGTGCGTCTCGTGCGGCGTCTGACACCACTCAGCAGCGCCGTGTGGCGATCCGATTTAACGTGCGCGATCCAGTTAGCCCACGCCAGCATCGCCGGCAGCCGCGCGCTGGCTCACGCGAACCGACAGTACCTTCGCACATGGCTGCGACGACGATGACTGCGCAACTGCTTGATGGTCGTCAGCTCGCGAAGGCGCTGCAAGCGGAATTGCGATCTGAGCTCGCGCATTGGGAGGCGTCACCCACGTTGGCCGTGTTGCAAGTGGGCGATGATGCTGCCACTACCCAGTTTGGCCAGGCGCAGGAGCAACTCGCACATTCGCTGGGCCTGCAGTTCGTTGCGAAACAACTTACAGCCACGGTGACGCAGGAAACGATCGAAGCACAGATCGCGCAGTGGAATCGTGATGCAGGCATTCACGGGATCGTGCTGTTGACGCCGCTGCCCAAACGCCTGGATCTCCCACGGCTGGCGGCCACCATTGAGCCGATCAAAGATGTGGAAGGCATCAGTCCCTATCGGCTCGGGCGACGGTCGTGGGGAGGCGTGCGGATCGGACCGTGCACGGCGCTCGCGGTGATGGCGCTGATCGAGTCAACCAAAGCACCCTTGCGTGGCAAAGAAGCGGTTGTCATCGGTAAAAGCGACATTGTGGGACGGCCTGTGGCGATGTTTCTCCTCGATGCAGGAGTGACCACGACGGTGTGCCATACCGGTACCACGGAGCGCGGGCGATTGCAGGAACATGTGGAGCGCGCTGAAATTCTCGTCGTCGCTGCGGGCACACCCGGTTTGGTGAAGGGGGGCTGGGTGCGACCGGGCGCCATGGTGGTGGATGTGGGCACCAACGTGGTCAACGGTCGCACCGTCGGTGATGTGGAGTTTGAGGAAGCGGCCCAACGGGCCAGGTGGATTACACCGGTCCCTGGCGGCGTGGGGCCGCTCACCGTGACGATGGTGATGAAAAGTACGGTCGAGGCGTTTACACTGCAGCAGCGATCGTGAACCGTGACCAGTGAACGGTGAACAGAGCGATGGCCAGTTTTCCGGAAGCAAAACGATTTGAAGCGCAACTGGGCAAGAAGCCGTTTTTGGTGACGGTCGAAGTGGCACCGCCGAAAGGGACGGATCTGGCCGAGGTGCTCCACATCATCGAAACCTGCGGGCCGTTCGCTGACGCGATGAACGTCACCGACGGACAGTCCGCGATGATGCGCGCCTGTCCGCTCGCGGTGTCGAAGGTGTTGCTCGATCACGGCGTGGACCCGATCTATCAGCTCACGTGCCGTGACCGGAATCGCATTGGCTTGCAGGCGGATCTCCTGGGCGCTTCCATCCTGGGCATTCGCAACATCCTCGCGTTAACTGGTGACGATCCCAAAGCCGGGGATCATCCTGAGGCGAAACCCGTCTTCGATCTGAACGCGAATCAACTCATGGCAGTGGCGCGTGGGTTGGAAGCGGGGAAGGACATGGCAGGGAAGGAGCTCACCGGCACACCGCATTTTTGCATCGGCGGCGCGGCGAACCCCGGGAATCCGAAGCTGGATGAGGAAGTGGCGAAACTGAACGCGCGCGTCGAGAACGGCGTCAAGTTCTTCCAGAGCCAAGCGATTTTTGAAGTCGAGCCATTCCGCAAATACATGGCGCAAGCGAAACCGGTGAAGGCGCCGATCCTGGCAGGAATTTTGCTGCTGAAATCCG
>CAZWYX010000018.1:0-4240 GCA_964638485.1 uncultured Planctomycetales bacterium
GACGTTACGCGTCCTCGCCGCACGCTGGACGCTGCACGATTGTTTACTTGGCGGTGTAGCGGAAGTCGGAGATGACGACTTCAGTGTCGAGGCCGTTTTGCGGGGGTTTGCCCTGGTAGAGCCAGTAGTTCAGGTGTACGCGCTCGGAGCTGTCGGGCGGGTTGTCAGCGCCGGTGTAGGTCCAGTCGTGGATTTTGTCCCCCGCCGGGCCGGGGAGACTGGTGTGGTGGCCGTGGTAGCTCTGGAAGAAAATAGAATCCTCCTGCCAATCGTAACTGTGGGTGGAGAAGACATCGGTCAGGTGCAAGGCAAACCGTTCGATGTTCCCTGCATGGAAGTAGGGCTGGATGACGTACTGGCCAGCGTCAATCGTCGGGTTGCCCCAGCGCGAGAACTCGAAATCAATCTCATGGGAGTCGTCCAAATAGGTAAACAGCCCCACGATGACGTTGGGATCAATGTCCTCGACATTCGTTGCGAGCTTGAAGAGGTAGTCCCCATAGCCGAATGATTCGATGGACTTGACCTCGGCGCTGTACCAGCGAGTGGCCTCCTGGCGGATCTTCAGGTGCAGTTGCCCCTCGCGATCTACCCACACGCTGTCACAACTCGCTGACCAGAAATTCGGCCCCGGCGCAAAAAATCCACTCTTGACTTCCCACGTGAGGCCGGCAAAGTCAAGGTACCCGGCACCGTCGGGACAGGTGACCTCCGAGGGTCCGGGTGTTGAGCCGTCGTCAACAAGGCGCACCACCAGGGCTGGTCGGACGTCGGCGGGGCCTTCCTTCGAGCTGTAGTCAGCCCCGTCGCTCGACGGCGAGATGGCTTTGAGGCTGAGGAGCCCATCGCCGGTGACGAGCGATGTCACGTCCACTGCATACCACGTGTCGGTTGTCACTGGTCCCAGCGTGCCGATGATGCCGGCGTCATGCGCGGGCGCGGTGTTCCACGTCACTGTCTCTTCCGTCCACGTGAGATCCGGCACGTGATGGAACACGCCCCCATGGTTGGAAGGATCCACCGCGTAGAGTCGCAACGTTGCGCTGATCACCTCGCGGTCACCGAGACCCGTGAAACGGAACTTCAGGAGAAACTGCTTGAGGGAGTCGTTGTCCGCTTCGAGCCGCGTGGAGGTCCCGTAGTTGCTTGTCGGATTGCTGGCGCGAATGGTCGCATCGTCCGTGGGGATGAAGGTCAGCACGATGTCTGGCGGCGCCGTCGTCACCGTCGCCGGCTCAGACGGAGCTGAGGCATTGCCGGAGAGATCGAGTGTCACGACCGTGTAGGCGTAGGTCGTCTGGGGCGCCACCGTCGCATCGGCGTAGCTCGTCTCTGGTGTGGTATCGAGGTAGACTCCACCGCGATAAATCTGGTAGCCGGCCACGCCGTAATCGTCGGTACTAGCGCGCCACGTGAGATCCACGCGGCTCCCTCCCACGGACTCGGCGTTCAGGTCCGTGGGGGCGGTGGGAGCTGTTACGTCGTCAGCGCCGTAGCAGGCGGTTGTGCCCCAGTCGGTCAACTCCTCACCAGCGATCGGGGCGAACTCCCACTCGTAGCGCGTTGGATGGAGGGTGACTTTGAGCACGCCAAACGTCTCATCATCGCGGACTTCGCTATTGGGTGCGACTGACTCACCAAATGCATGGAGGTTCTTGCCGCCAGTACCGACGACGATTTGACGCACGCCTCGCCCAGGAGCTGGGAAGCCGCTGGGATGCTGTTGCGCGAAGCGTTCGTAGACGTGCGCGTGGGCCGCGAGCATGAACTCTCCGCCCGCTTCATAGAAGGCCTGGACCAGCGGTTGCACCTCGGGCCGCGCCTTGCCATCCACCGAACTCCAGAGCGGATGGTGCATGACTAGCATCGAGCAGGCCGTCGGATGCGTGGCCAGTTCCGTGCGCAGCCACTGCGTTTGCGGCGAGCCCACGTGACACCCACCGACTTCCTCGCAGTTGCTGTTGAGGGCATAGACGCGCCACTCGCCGAGATCGAAGGTGTAGTAGCCTTGGTCACGATCACCCGCGGGACCGGTGGGTTGGCCCACGCCATTGAAGTAGTCGAAATACCCTGCAGCGCCGTCGGTGGCATACTCGTGATTGCCAGGCACGGGACGCGTGATGGCTTTCAGCCGTCCCCACGACGGATCGTAGAAGGCGAGATAGTCCTCGGACGCTCCCGCTTCGTACTGGGTATCGCCGAGCGCCAGCACGGCGTCGGGTTGCATCTGGAGCAGGAGATCCGACGTCTCCATCTGCTGACAGGGCAATCCTGGGACGGTGTCTGTCCCGCAGGCGATATCCCCGGCCGCGGCGATGCGTGGCGGAAGGAGTGGACCTGGATATTCATAGGCCCCGAGATCAAATCCGACGCCCACGGGACGACCCACATCGTCAAAATCAGCACTCGGTGCGCCGACGTCAGTTCCCGCATCAATCGCTGGGGAATCTCCCAAGAGATGGAAATCATCATTGGCTGCGTCAACAAACGAGACATTGGTCGTCAGGACAGGTACCGTGCCCAAGGTATCGCTGGTGGCGCCTTCTTGAAACAGATTGTGATGGATCGTGTAGCCATCGAAACTCTGGGAGGTACTGTCACGCAGTTCCGCCCAGTCGGTGTCATTCTCCCAGAAAATATTGTTGTAGATCTCGTTACCTGTCAACGCCAGCGCATGATCTCCGTAGACCCAGAAGCCCCCGCGGGGTCCGTTGGCATAGATCGTGTTGTTAAACAGACGACAACCGGCAATGGTGGCGTAGTCCTTGGCGTCAGATGCCACATAGAACCTGAGCCCCGTGGGGTTTTCGTAGATCAGGTTATTATAGACATCAATCCCATAGGTCGTCTCTCTGCTGTCTGGCCACGCCTCAACACCCAACGTGAGTCCAGCCTTAGTGCTACCTGTAGCATGGTGTATCTCGTTGTTGTAGATGGCTATCGTGTTCGCGGAATCTACGTAGATGTTGGGGCCGTTGTTGTGATGCACGTGGTTGTGGTGCACCTGCCCGTTGGTTGATCCTCTTTTGAGATCAATGCCTTCTTCTTTATTCTCATAGACGTGGTTGTACATCACCTCAAAGGCCTCCACGCCATAGAGGGAAATGGCTTCTTGTTCTGCAGTCAGCCCCTCGTCATTGTTGTGCCGCACCGTGTTGTTACTCACCACGACATGGGAGCCACACCCTTCATAGCACCCAATGACAATGCCCCCATCATTGGACCATTCCACGACATTGTTATCAATGTCAATGTGGTCTACGGTACTCGACACGTAGATGCCGTAGCGTTGGGAATTGCGTAGCGTCAAGCCCCTGAGACGGATAAAATCGTGCTGATAAATGTTCATCAAGCCTTTCCAATCATCTTCTTCGACAGGGATGGATTTTTCGCCATCAATCACGACGAGTTCCCCTGGGTAGTTCGTGAACGTGATGTACTGGTCCGGCAAGCCACTCGATTTCACGATGACCCGCTCGTGGTACGTGCCTGCGCGAATGTAGACCGTCTGGCCAGCTTGGACGACATCGGCGGCCCGCTGAATGGTTTTGAAGGGTTGCTCCTCCGTGCCAGGATAGGCATCATTGCCATCGCTCGCGGACACGTAGAGGGCGTTGTCTGCTGACGGCGTGGTGGCATTGGCCACATTCGAGTAGCCCGAAGGCCCAGCGGCGTTCATGGCCCGCACGCGATAGGAGTAGGTGGTCGAGGCGGACAGCCCTGTGTCGCTGTAGGTGGTCACGTTGGCTGCGACGGTCACCAGCAAACCGAAATTTGCGCCATCGAGGGAGCGTTCCACCTCAAACCCATCTTCGTTCTCGGATGCATCCTCCCACTCCAGGTCAATTGCACTCGCAGACAGCGCTTCAGCCGTCAGATGGGCTGGCGTTTCGGGCGGCACATCGGCAGTGGTGGCGCTGGCGGTATTCGAGTAGTCTGACGGGCCCACGGCATTGACTGCGCGGATGCGGTAGGCGTACGTCGTGGCAGCCTCTAGACCCGTATCGCTGTAACGGGTGACATCGGTGCCGACCACGACCAGCAGCGTAAACGGCCCTTCCTCCTCGGCGCGCTCGAGCTCGAAGCCCTCCTCGTTGTCGGACTCATCCTCCCACTCAAGGTCAATTGCGCCTGCCGATATGGCTTCTGCCGTCAGATTCGTGGGTGCTTCGGGTGGAACGTCGGCCGTCATCGCGCTGGCGACGTTGGAGTAATCCGAAGCTCCAGCGCTGTTGACCGC
>CAZWYX010000018.1:4340-8420 GCA_964638485.1 uncultured Planctomycetales bacterium
TTGACCGCACGCACGCGATAGGTGTAGGTCGTCGCAGGGTTGAGCGTGACATCGTGATGCGTCGTCACGTCCGGCCCCACCGTAACCAGGGGTTGAAATGGCGCGTCGCCCTCAGCACGTTCGAGCTCGAAACCATCTTCGTTGTCAGATGTATCGTCCCAAACGAGATCAATCTGGTTCGATGCGATGGCTTGCGTGGTGAGGTTCGTCGGAGCAGCTGGCGCAATGTCAAGCGTGGTGGTGCTGGCCACGTTAGAATAATTGGATGGGCCAGCGGTATTGACGGCCCGCACGCGATACCAATAGGTCGTGTCTGCGTGCAATGCCGTATCCTGATAGGTGGTACTGTTCGGCACGATCAGCGCAATGCGACTGAAGGCGCCATCTGTTGCGGACCGTTCGAGTTCGAAACCGTCCTCATCGCCAGCGTTGTCACTCCACGTGAGCGTGATGTGGTTTGAGGCAATCGCCGTCGCTGTGAGATGTGCTGGAGCGCTTGGTATCGTCGGTGGTGGTGCTTCATAGGTATAGCCGTTGACCAGCGTGCCACTCTGACCATCGGGATTCGTGATGGTCACATGCACGACACCAGCCGTGTGTGGTGGGGTAGTGACACGCACCTGCGTCCCTGCGATGAGGAACGTGACATCCGTCGCTGGTGCGTCCCCAAACGTGACGACGGTTTGCGCTGCGATGTCGCTGCCACTGATGGTCACTGCCGTGCCGCCGGTGGAAGGTCCACTGATCGGTGTCAAGCTCACAATCGTCGGGGGAGGCAGGGAGGGTGGTGTATCACCTGAACTGCCGGTGTCGTTACTGGAGGATGAACTCTCGGTGCTCGTTGACTGACTCGTAGTGCTCCCTGAGTCTACGAGACCACCAGGAGTCACGACCGGAACACTGTGGCCTGGGGTCACGAGGAGACCTAGCTGCATCGGTGTTGCTGGAGCTATCGTCGTGGACTCCGACGCAGCAGTTGATGAGCGCTGTGGCGGCTTGCCCGAGTGCGGTCTCGCCTCGCGGGCACTCACGGCGTTTCGCGGATCGTCCCACGTGGGCACATCGTACGGCGGAGCCGATGCAGGATCCAGCGCGAGCTCCGGTGGTGATGGCGCAGAGGTTGACTCCTGGGGGGCCCGCCCCACGACCGTGACGACGAGTACCGGTCGCCACTCCTCGGCACCTTCCTCTGCGCTGTAGTGAACATCCGTCGCTGGCGCGGCGGTGATCGCTACGCTCAGCAGGCCGTCTGTCGTCACGACGGGTGTGATCTCTAGCTCAGACCACGCCGCAGCAGTGGTAGCGCCCAGCGTGGCCACACTCGCCTCCTCATAGGCAGGCGCAGTCTCCCACGTGACTGACTCTTCTGCCCACGGCTGATCGCTGACACGATGCGCGATCCCACCGTGGGGTGCCGCATTGAGCGCGTAGAGGCGTAACACCGCTCGTGTGATCGTGCGGCCCTCCACGCCAGAGAGGAGAAAGCGTAAGAGGATGTGTGTCGTCGGCGCATCACTGAGCTCCAAACGAATTGCAGCGCCCAGGTTGTCCGCCGGAGCATCCGAGCGCACCGTCGCATCATCGGTGGGTGTAAACGTGAGCGTCTCCTGTGCGGGAGAGGCGGCGTAGTAGTAGAGGAGAGGCGTCGGCAGCTCCTCAGGCGGAGTGCTTGGCGGTAGTTGTCGCTCGACGTCTGCTGGTTGCTCAGCGAGGAACAAGGCCATGGGCACCGGAGGGTCGGATGGCTGCTCAAACTCTGCCGCTCCAGAAACGATGCGACAGAGGCAGAGCCCCCCGAGGAGCACGGCGATGCTCCACCCTCGCTGAGGAAACGGTGGCCTCTGTCTGTAGTTCCTCATCGCTCGTACGCCCCTACTAACAAATGACCCGTCCCTCGTACAGGAGGAACGGGTGTCACGAGCACCCTGTCTATCGGCAGCCCAGCCGTCCGCCAACGATCGGTGGCGGGACCTGTGGCTTTGCCCTCCTAACGCTCTGCGAAGCGCGTAGCAGTGCTTTGGAGGGTTCTGCGTAGCGTTCGCGAAGCAGCGCACAGCAGAACGTCTCCGCCTTACGGCGCCCGCCAATCATCCTGGCGGGCCCGCCAACGTCTGGTGGCGGGGATTTGCCTTTTGCGAGAGACCCTGGTCGAGGGACTCCCTCTTCACATCTCGTCAAGCTAGATCATTTCTAGTATAACACAATTTGACCGCAGATGCGAACCTTCTGGTATTGTCTATCTTATGTCCACTATGTAGGTTATGTCATTTCTCTAGGGTCGTGATCAGCGAGGGAGCTAGGTGAGCGAGAACGGTCGGTGTTCTGGTATAATCTGGTATAATGAGGAAAACGATGCAACGAGCGTGGCTGATCGGCTGTGTGGTGCTGAGTGTGCTGGGAGGCGCTGGCCTCGAAGGGGCGGAGTCTGCTGCCTCATCGCGCAAAACCTACCATCCGGCGGATAAGTTTGTCCGCGGACTCGTCAACATCGTCACCGCCCCGCTGGAACTGCCCCGACGGCTTCGCCAGCGCACGCAGGGCGACAACACGGTGCGTGGCTGGACCCTGGGCACCACGCAAGGTCTGGGCTATGTGGTGGTGCGCTTTGTCGCAGGCACCTATGAAGTGCTGACGTTTCCGGCACCCGCCCCGCGCCATTACACGCCCGTCCTCGAACCCGAATACGTCTGGGACGAGCTGCCACCCAAATGACCATGTCCCCCGCGCCATCGAATCGCTGGTACTACTCGCTCTGGTTCGTGCTGCTCATGCTCTTCTTCGTCCTCGGTCCGTTGGGCCTGCCCCTCCTCTGGAAAAGTCCGCACATGACTCGCGGGGCGAAATGGCTGTTGACCATCACGGTGTCGGCGTACACCGTTGCACTCGCGGCCGCCTCGTGGCACATGGTGCAGACGGTGGTGTCCACTTTCCCTAATCCTTTCTGATGTGTTGTCGTCGTGTGGGGTGGCTCGTTGCGCTCGTCGGGTTGACGGGCTGCTACACCAGCTACAACCTCGCCACACAGCGCCAGGAGATCAGCGTCACCTCAACAGCGCGTGAGCTGCGCATGGGCGCGGCGATTGCCCAGCGCGTGCTGGAGCGGTTTGAGCCGGTCGAGGACGCCGCCATGCAGGCGCGTGTGCAGACCATTGGCGAACGCCTGGCGGCCCACAGCGACCGACGGGACGTGCCCTACCATTTCTCCGTTGTGGAGGGGAAGGACATCCGCGACGCCATCAACGCCTTCACCATTCCTGGCGGCTACATTTTTGTGAACCAGGCCCTGATGGAATTCGTCAAAGACGACGACGAGCTGGCGAGTGTGCTGGCGCATGAGATTGGCCACACCGCCGCGCGCCATCCGGTCAAACGCTACGAGACACTGATGGCCAGCTCCCTCGGGCAGCTCCTCGTGATGGGTGCAGCGCGAGATCGGGAGCTCCAACAGGGGCTGCACGTCATCTTCACCCAGATGTTCCTGGCGTATGCGCGGGAGGATGAACTGCTGGCCGACCGGCTCGGTGTAGCGTATCTGCGAGCGGCGGGGTTCGATCCCGAAGGGGCCGTGCGCCTGCTGACGCGACTGAAACGCCGCGAACAACGCAAGGCCCAGCCCCGCGTGTACAGTTATTTCCGCACCCACCCCTACATGGCGGATCGCCTCAGTGTCGTGCGCGAGGCCATCACCGGCCGCTTAGGGTTCGACGACTACATCAACCGCACGGCACCAGGAGAGTGAGACGGGATGCCGTGCTACCCCTGGAGTTGTCCGCCCATGGCCCACTCGGATTTGGGCACATCCTGAAACACAATCCAGACGTGCTCCTTCGGCGTCTGGGCCACGCGCACGAAGAGGTCCGTCATCTGCTTCGCCAGCTCCGCCTTCTGCTCCTTCGTACGCCCCGCAAACATCGAGACGGTGATGAATGGCATTGTACCACCTCAGGTAATCGTCGCTCGTCACTTACCGATACAGAACTGCTTGAAAATTCTCTCTAACAGGTCCTCTTGCACGTTAATGCCTAAGATCTCGCCAAGATGTTCGCTGGCTTCGCGTAGATCCAGCGCGATGCATTCGAG
>CAZWYX010000018.1:8520-22631 GCA_964638485.1 uncultured Planctomycetales bacterium
TCGCGCTCAATCGGATCCTCCGTGACCGTCACTCCTGCCGTATCCACGAGACGCACCGGTAGTCCTCGCAGATTCAACAACTCCTCGATGGTGTCTCTCGTCGTACCAGGAATGGGTGTGACAATCGCGCGGTTGGTCCGCAGCAGCGCATTCAACAAGCTGGACTTGCCAACATTCGGTCGCCCACAGAGGACGACTGCGGCTCCCTCGCGAAGGATACGGCCCGTCTTCGCTGAGGACTCAAGGCGCGCCAGCTCTGCGACGAGTCGCTGGAGCCGCTCGCGACACTGCGCCGTGGCGACAGAGGCGATGTCCTCCTCAGGAAAATCAATGGTCGCCTCGACGTGCGCGACGAGATTCGCGAGTTCCTCATGCAGGGTACTGATGCGTTGCGACAAGTGACCGCCCAACTGCTGCAGCGCGGCTCGCAAACTCACCTCGGTCCGCGCGCGAATCACATCGAGCACGGCTTCGCCTTGCGCCAAGTCAATCCGCCCATTCAAGAAGGCCCGTTTCGTAAACTCGCCTGGCTCCGCGAGTCGCGCACCAGCATGCAGGGCCAGTTCCACAATCCGCCGTAGCGGTAGCATGCCGCCGTGGCCGGTGATCTCGATCATGTCTTGGCGTGTGTAGGTGCGCGGTGCGCGGAGCACCGTCATGAGCACTTCGTCAACGACCACGTCGCCGTCCACGATGTGCCCGTGGTGCACGGTGTGTGTGTTCGCTTGGGAGGGTCGCATGGGGCGCGAGGGCCGAAAGAGACGATCCGCAATCGCGAACGTGTCTGGGCCGCTGAGGCGGACGATCCCTAACGCCCCTTCACCCGGGGGCGTGGCGATCGCCGCAATCGTATCATCGAGCGAGAGCCGTGACATGGCGGCGCGCTTCTCCGATGACAAACAGGGACCCTGTGACGACGAGAAGGCCGCATGGCGCGGCGTGTGCCTCGGCCAAGGCCACCTCGATCTGTGGCGTTACGTGGACGCGCGGTATCCACGGGCGCACCGCAGCAGCGAGGGTCGTCGCCGGCATGGCGCGTGGATGCTGCGCTTGGACAGCCCAGGCTGCACCAGCGAGCGGACCTAACGTCTCCATGACACCCACGACATCTTTGCCGAGCGACATGCCGATGACCAGCCCCACACGCGTGGAGGGAAACAGCTCGTTGATCATCGCTCGCAACGCCTCGGCAGAGGCGCGATTGTGCGCACCGTCGAGTAAAATCGGCGGTGAGGTCGTCAGCAGCTCTCCCCGTCCAGGCCACTCCACGCGAGCCAATCCCGTGCGGAGTTCACTTGCGGTGATCCGCACAGAAGGCTCCAAGCGCTGGAGAGCTTCGAGCACCGCGAGTGCTGTGGTCGCGTTCTCGGCCTGATGCCGTCCCAGGAGGGACAACTCCAGCGTGGGATACGTGCCGTGTTGTCCGCGTATCCAGCAGGTGCAACCGTGCCGACTAACCTCGCACCGTTCGAGGACAACATGTGTGCCCTGCTCGATGAGCTGTGCCCCAACACTGCGAGCTCGCGCGCGGATGACGGCTCGCACACTCTCGCGCTGTGGCGCCGTAACGACGATCTGTTGCGGTTTGATGATCGCGGCTTTCTCAGCGGCAATCACTTCAATCGTATCGCCGAGGACGTCCGTGTGATCGAGACTGATGGGTGTCAACACCGCCAGCGGTGCCTGCGCGACGTTCGTCGCATCCAACCGTCCTCCTAAGCCGACTTCGAGGATCGCCCACTGTACTCCGCATCGCGCAAAGTAGTCAAACGCGAGGGCCGTGAGCGCTTCGAAGTACGTGAGCGGTCCACCGGTCAGCTCCGTCGCTTCGATGGCCTGTCGCACGCGACGCATTCCTTCGGCAAATTCCCCTTCAGCAATCCAGTCGCTCTCGCCGTCGCTGGGCGTGACGCGTACGCGCTCCAGCACCGAGTCGAGATGCGGCGAGGTAAACAGTCCGGTGCGCACACCACACTGCGCAAGCACGGTGTAGAGCATGGCACTCACCGACCCTTTGCCTTTGGTGCCGGCGACGTGAATGACGCGGAGGTGGTCGTGCGGATTGCCCAACGCCCGCAGCACCTGCTGCATGCGCGCTAACCGGCGCTCGCGCAAGCCCCCCTGCTGCGGCAAGCGCTCATAGTTGACGAGGGAGTTGAGGAACGCGAGGGCTTCTGGAAATTCCATGGCGAGTGGTGGTGTCAGTGTCGAAAGTGGCGCAGGCCTGTCAGGAGCATGGCCAGACCAGCACGATTCGCCGCGGCGATCACGTCGTCATCTCGACGCGACCCACCCGGCTGCATGATGGCGGTGACACCGGCCTGAGCGGCCACCTCGATGTTATCCGTCTTTGGGAAAAAGGCATCGCTCGCCAACACCGCGCCACGCGCTCGATCGCCGGCTTTGCGGAGTGCCTCAAGGACGGCATCAATCCGACTGGGGCATCCCCCGCCGATGCCCACGGTCTGCGTGCCTTGCACCACGACAATCGCATTGGAGCGCACGTGTTTGACCACGCGCCAGGCAAATGCCAGAGCGACGCGTTCTTCATTCGTCGGTGCGCGCTGCGTGACAACGCGCAGGGTCTGTTCATTCAGCATCTGCGTATCCGGTGTTTGGACGAGGATCCCGCCAGCAATCGTGCGCAGTTCCCAGGGCGTGGTGGCCAACCCGTTGCCTGGCGGTGGCAGATCAGGCACTTCGAGGATGCGCAAATTCTTTTTGACGGCCAGCACAGTCGCTGCCTCAGCCGTGATGTGCGGCGCAACGATGACTTCGAGAAATTCTGCCGCTGCCATCGCCGTGGCCGTGGCCGCATCCAGGGGACGATTGAGCCCGACGATGCCTCCAAACGCCGACAGGGCATCACACGCCATCGCCTGCGTATAGGCCGTCGTGAGTTCTGCGTGTGAGGCCACCCCACACGGACTGAGGTGTTTGATGATGCACGCCGTTGGCGCGGCAAACTCCCACGCTGTCGCCAGCGCCGCGCTGGCATCGAGCAGATTGTTGTAGGAGAGTTCCTTCCCTCCGATGGGCGTGGCTGCCAGCAGTCCTGTCGTTGGTTGGTCCACCAGGCGGTACCACGCGGCCTGCTGATGCGGATTTTCCCCGTAGCGGAGGGGGCGTACCTGGGTGAACGTGCATGTCAATTGCGCTGGCAGCGTCGTCGGTGCAGTGCCGTGTGCATCGAGGTACTGCTGGATGGCGAGATCGTAGCGGGCGGTCCGCGCAAACGCCTCAACCGCTAACGCCCGTCGCGTCGCGTCGCTCAGTTGCCGCTCGTGACTGCGCAACTCCTCCAGCACGCGCTCGTACTGTGACGGATCACACACCACACCCACCCAGCGATGGTTTTTCGCAGCCGCACGCAGCAACGCAACGCCACCGATATCAATCTGCTCAATCGCTGCTTCCAGCGTCACCTGCGGCTGGCGCACCACCGTTTCAAATGGATACAAGTTCACCACCACGAGATCAATCGCGGCCATGCGTTGCGAGGCGAGCTCAGCCATATGCGTTTCGTTGTCACGCAGGGCGAGGATCGCGCTGTGCACCGCTGGATGGAGGGTCTTGACACGGCCACCGGCCAGCGCAGGATAGTGCGTGAGCGTCTCAACCGTGGTCACCGACAAGCCTGCCTGCCGGAGGACCTCGGCCGTCCCACCTGTTGAGATGAGCTCGACGCCCAGTGCCGCCAACCCCTGTGCAAACGTCGCGAGGTTCGTTTTGTCAGCGACGCTCAAGAGGGCCCGTTGCACCGTCATGCGCTCTGCTCCGTGCGCACATGGCGCCGAAAGGCCGCGTGGAGTTGCTGGGTCCATGCGCCAGGACGTCCTGCGCCAATGACCCGTCCGTCGTAGCGCACAACCGGTAGCACCTCAAACGTGGTGTTCGCCACAAACACTTCTGCCGCCTGCCAGACCTGATGGCGCGTGAATGGCTCCCACCGTGTGGTCAACCCCACCTCTGGCGCCACATGACATAGGATATGACATGTGACACCGGCTAACACGCCAGTCGCCGGCGGTGCACTCCACAATTCGCGCTCGTGGGTAATCAGGCACACGTTGCTGATCGTGCCCTCACCCACCCACCCGTCGGTGGTGCGATAGATCAACTCGACGGCAGCATCCGGTCGCTGACTCCAGGCGAGGATCCCTGGGACGAGATCCGTGTGTTTCGCCTGTGGGGTAATCGTCGGGACCGAGTAGCGATGGCCCACCGTTGTCATGACCGTCACCCCGTCGGTGTACCAGCGACGAGGATACGGGTGTAACGCCCGACCCATCACGACGACCTCGGGCCGAGGAGCGCGTGCCTGCTGCGGCAGCACCATCACACGAATCGCCGCGTCGGTGTGCGGAAACCGGCGAGCCATGCGACGAATCTCACGCCGCAGAGTCGTCAGCAGCTGCGGAAGCGTCCAGCCCAGTGTGTGCGCCGAGGCGCTCAACCGCTCGAGATGGAGGTCAAGGGCAAAGACCTCGCCCTGGTAGGCCCGCAGCGTCTCAAACACTCCACTCCGCCCGAGAGCGTCAGGCGGCCACGAGGAGTGGTTGACGTGCCAGCCCCACGGGTTGGAGGGCTTCGAAAAGCGCCTGAGCTTTTGCACGGACTTCGGCATATTCACGCTCGGGTTGTGAGTCGGCGACGATGCCAGCACCAGCGGCCACATAGGCGCGCTGGCCTACCACCAGCATCGTCCGAATGAGGATGTTGAGATCCATGTCCCCTGCATAACTGATCCACCCCAGCGAACCGGTGTAGAGACCGCGGGCCGTCGGCTCCAGGGCATCAATGATCTGCATCGCGCGAATCTTCGGGCAGCCGGTAATCGTGCCGCCGGGAAATACAGCCTGAATCGCATCAGTCCAGTCACACGTGGGATGGAGCTCCCCCCGAATGTGTGAGACGATGTGAATGACGTGAGAGTACTCCTCCAACGCCATGAGCTCTTCGACGGCCACGCTGCCATACCGGCACACGCGACCGAGGTCGTTGCGCTCGAGATCCACCAGCATCAAATGCTCAGCTCGCTCCTTGTCGCTGAGGATCAGCTCGATGGACTGGGCCAGGTCCTGTTCAGGGGTAGCTCCTCGTGGTCGTGTGCCAGCGATGGGCCGCGTGGCCACGGTCCGTCCGCGCACGCGCAGCAGCAGCTCCGGCGAACAACTCACGATCGCGGCATCTCCCAACGCTGCGTAACACGCGTACGGCGACGGGTTGATCTGCTGCAACCGTTGATAGGCGTCCCACGGGTCGGCTGGCGTCTCGATCGTCCACCGCAGAGCCAAGTTGGCTTGATAGATATCGCCCGCGCGGATGTAGCGCAATGCACGCTTCACCATCCACCGGAAACGTTCTGCATCGCTGCTCGGCGCGACCGAGGCAGCGCGTGGCACAGGCCAGGGCTCTTCATCGGTCGTCTCACGCACCTGTGTCTCATGCGGCATGCGTGGATGCTGTGCGTAATGTGCCGTCTGGGTGAGACGGTCTACGAGCGCCTCGAGCCGAGCGACTGCTTCCTCCCACGTCGTCGCCGGATCTCCGCCAGGCGTCATGCACGTGAGCACGAACGTCCGTTCCGCCAGATGATCCCAGGCGATCAGCGTATCGTAGAGCGCAAACTGGGCGATCGGCAACGGCGAGTCAGGGACCAGCCGTTGCGGCAGACGCTCGAAGGCGTGGCGCGCCTCATAGCTTAAGTATCCGATGGCTCCGCCGCTGAGCGGCGGGAATCCCGGCAGGCGCGCCGTTGGGAGGCGATGCAGCTCATCGTAGAGTTGCGACAGCACATCGCCTTGCCGCCGCTCGTCACCGTGTCTCGTGATGCGCTCGCAGTAGCCCGGCTCTCTCGCCTGGAGGACGAGCCGTGGCTCCCACGCGACGTAGGAATACCGCCCGCTCACAGGATGCCGACGACTGCTCTCCAACAGCCACCACGGCTCCTCGCCCCCCACGTGCGCAGCGATGTGTTGTGGCGCGCCCAGGCGCTCGCTGGGAATCACGACCGCGACAGGGACGCGATAGCCACGAGCGAGGGCGCGGAGGGCGGTGCGGCGGTCAGGTCGGACGTCATTCATGAGGAAGATATTATAACAGAAAAGGGCGGGCCAGCTCCCCTTCTTTTGGGCTGTAACCACCCTTTGATTGTCCGGCAGTGAACAGCTGGGGGCTGCCCCCCTGGTGTTAGCGCACGCGCAGCAGTCGCAGCTTGTACTGGAGGAGTTGCCGCTGGGCGCGATTCTGCTCGAGGCGAGTCTCGGTTTCCTGGAGATCTGCTTGCAGATGCTGCAGGCGTGCTTCGCGCGTCTGACGTTCTGCTGAACTCAGGGGCGGTTGTGACGAGGCGGTGAGGCTGCGCTGCAGGCTGCTCAGCGTCGCTCGAAATCCACGGACGGCTGCCTCGTCAATCCGGATCTGCTGGGTGAGTGCGCCGTGCTCCAGTTGGAGCGGCTCGCGTTCCTGTGTGAGCTCACGCAGGCGGGTCGCGATCTGCTCGTTGAGTTGCGTCCGCGTGACCTCAAACTCCCGCTCGAGTTCCTCCACGCGTTGGCGAAACGTGCCCCGTGTCTGGACCAGCTCCGCCCGCAATGCCTCGACGTCTCGTTGCACGGCATCGCGCTGCGTGAGCAATGGCTCGAAGGCGGGATCCTGCTGTAAGACTTGTTGGAGCATCTCCTCGCGGCTGACGGCGGTGCAGCCAACGCTGAGCAGACAGAGCAGGAGCGCGGCTAATCGGCGAGCATCCACACCGGTTCGCGCGTCTGCGGGACGCGTTCAAGCGCAGGCTCTTCTGTGTAGGTGTAGAGGCGGCCAGCGTAGTTACGGAAGGTGTAGGTGCCGTTGGTGTGCGCGACAACGTAGTCGGGACTCAGTGGAATTTTCCCCCCGCCGCCGGGGGCATCTACGACGTACGTGGGCACAGCGTAGCCGGTCGTGTGGCCCCGGAGGTGTTCGATGATACGTATGCCGGTGTCAATGGTGGTGCGAAAATGCGCGGTGCCGCGCACAGGATCACACTGATAGATGTAGTACGGCCGCACGCGAATTTTCAGCAGCTCGTGCATGAGCTGTTTCATGATGGCTGGATCATCATTGATGCCTTTGAGCAGCACCGTCTGACATCCCAACGGAATGCCGTTGTCAGCCAGCCGACCCATCGCGCGTTGGAGATCCGGCGTAATTTCCTTCGGATGATTGAAGTGCAAACTCATCCAGATCGGTGTGTGTTTGCGCAGGACCGCTAAGAGGGAATCGGTGACACGGTACGGTAACGTCACCGGTGTGCGCGTCCCAATGCGGATGAACTCGATGTGGGGAATCGCGCGCAGGTGGGTGAGGATATCATCGAGGCGCTGATCGGAGAGCATCAGCGGATCGCCGCCGGAGATGAGGACATCCCGCACCTCGCGATGCGCGCGCAGATACGCGTAGGCCGCCTCGAGGTTCTGCGGACGCGAGAACTGCGCTTCAGTGCCCACGACGCGACTGCGCGTGCAGTGCCGACAGTACATTGCGCACACCGATGTCGCCAGGAGGAGCACGCGATCAGGGTAGCGGTGCACGAGTCCCGGCACGGGCGAATCGCGTTCCTCGGCGAGCGGATCACGAAAATCGTTGGGGCTGGTGTGGTACTCTTCAGCGATGGGCACCGCCTGCATCCGAATCGGGCAGCGGGGATCGTCGGGATCCATGAGGTTGGCCCAGTAGGGCGGGATGGACATGATGAAGCGGCCGTCCTTTTTCGTGACGGCCATCTCTTCCTCGGGCGTGAGGTGCAGGACCTCGCGCAGCTTCGTTACCTCGGTCAGCCGATGTTGCAGTTGCCAGCGGTAATCGTCCCACTGGGTGCGCGGGACCTCACGCCAGAGGCTGACACGACGATAATCCGGCGGTTCGTACATCCTTCCTCTGCTCTCCTCTCGTCAGCCAACCATCAGCGCTAGCCGATGGAGCTCCACACCGCTGGTGACAATCTGCTCAAGCGTGGCCGCATAGGACCAGCCAGTGGCCTGGGCCATCTTTGGAAAACTGCTCTCGAGCGGATCGAGTCCTGGCAATGGATTGACCTCCAGCACGTACGGAATCCCATCACGACTCAAGCGAAAATCCGTCCGCGAAAACCCCACACACCCCAGCGCCTGATGCGCGCGCAACGCCAACTGTTGAATCAGGCGCGCCTGGTCATCGGCGAGTCGCGCCGGACAATGGAAGGCCGGCACCAACCCTTGCGTGACGTCCCCTTGGAACTCCTTCATCCGCCAGGAATAGAAGTGCTCGCCCGAGGCGCGGCAGTTCGCAAAGTCAATCTCGAGCACCGCGAGCATTTGCGGGGGCGTATCGCCCAATACGCCTGCGGTCAACTCGGTGCCCTCGATGAATTCTTCCACCAGCACTTCCTGCCGATACTGCACCAGGACCTGCTGGACTTGCCGTCGGAGCGCAGGCTCGTTGTGCACGACGCTGTCTCGCGTGATTCCCTTCGCAGAGCCTTCGCGATTTGGTTTGACGATCAGGGGAAACCGCAGCTCCTCCCGCAGCAGCTCACGTCCGGTGCGGAAGAGCTGGAAGCGTGGCGTGGGGATACTCTCTGAGAGCAAGACACTTTTGGTCTTCGCCTTATCGAGGGCGAGCGCGAGGGTGAAACTGTTAGAACCGGTGTAGGGAATCTGAAGCGCCGTCAGCAGGGCCGGGACATGCGATTCGCGGTTGGCGCTCGGCAACCCTTCGGCGATGTTGAAGACGAGATCCACCGGATGCGCCAGGAGCCACTTGAGCAGCCCGTGATCGGCCTCGACAGGGATCACGGTGTGTCCCAGTGTCTGGAGGCCATCGGTGATGGCCGCGATGGTGGCGGGACTATCATATTCCGAATAGTAGTCCGGCGGCAGAGGGCCCTCTGCCTGGAGGGGGCGCTTGACGTTGTAGACGAGCGCGATCGTTAGCGCGATGAGTAACTCACCGCCTTTGATGACTCGGTCAGCCCGCAGCGGATCAACGCGTGCTGGATGATCTCGTTGATGATGCTGGCGTAGGAGATACCTCGTGCGCGCGCCACCGACATGAACGTATCTTCCGTCGAGAGCGACGGGAGGGGATTGATCTCGAGGATGTGGGATTGTCCTGCCGCATCCACGCGCACATCCACGCGCCCGAAATCACGACACTCCACCGCCTGATAGGCCTGCACCGCGTACTGTGCGATGCGCTCCTGCAGCGCGTGGGGCGCGAGTGTGGGACACACGTATTCCACGGCCGCCTCGGACTTGAGATCCTCAAAGGTGAAGAAGCGCTCGCCTAACGCAAGGTGGCCTTCGAGTTTGACTTGCACGACGGGTTGCGGCTCCGGCGGATCGTTGCCTAAGATCGCCACCGTGAATTCCGTGCCGGTAATGAATTCCTCGACGAGCGCCGGTTGGCGATAGGTCGCAATGAGCCACTGGGCCTGCTGTCGGAGCGCGGCGGGATCGCGGACGAGCGAACTCCGCGAGAGCCCTTTGCTCGATCCTTCGTAGCGGGGCTTGACGATGAGCGGAAATCGCAGGTCCATCGCTGGCAGCGCGTCAACGTCCTTGATCTCCACAAAGCGCGGCGTGGGAATGCCTTCGCTCAGGAGCACTTTCTTCGTCAGCAGTTTATCCAAGGTCAATCCCAACGTGAGGCCATCGGCCCCCACGAAGGGCATGCCCACCATCTCTAAGAGGATGGGGACTTGGCTCTCGCGGTTGCGGCCCGCGTAACCCTCCGTCAGATTAAACACGATGTCCACATCCAGATGGTCGAGCTGCCGTAGGAGCTGCGTCGCATTGCCGATGCGCACCACCTCATGGCCGCCGGTGCGCAGCGCGGCCTCGATGAGACCGATGGTATCCTCGTGGTCGAACTCCGCGTTGGCATCCTGCGGATCCCCCGGCTGGAAGACGTACTCGGTCTTCAAGTTGTAGGTTAGCCCAACGCGCTTACCCATGGTCACCGCACCTGCTCGTGCACGGTGAACCGTGCCCTGTGTGCCGCAGCGCTCTGACGGTTCGCGGGGGATGGTTCACGCGTGTGCCTGGAACGAAAAAAGGACTCCTGCCCTTGCGGTTGAGAGTCCTCTTCGCTTGTGTATCGTTCAACGGGTTCGTGGTCTCATCGCGCGGCACAACGTCGCTGACGCTCTGCCACTGCGATCTCCTCCCTTAGTTACCGTCGCCGTCCTGACGACCGCATCCGCTCGATGAAATCGCCGACCATCCGTCCCGCGAGATCCTTCGTGCCAAGACCGATGGCAATCGCGACGCCTAAGCCCACGCACGCAATGAGGACCACCAGCGTGTGGTGGAGCAACGACACATCCACACGGAGTTGTTCCAACACGACGATCGAGGCGAAGACTAACATGGCCGCCTGCACGAGTTGCCCCAAGAAATTCGCTTGGGCCAACCCGGCGTTACTCGCTGCGGCCCGCACCGTCGTCCCGAGGAACGAGGCGAAGAAGATCGCCACCCCCAACAGGAAAATCGCTGACACGACATTCGGCAGATAGGAGACCACCCGCTCGAACAACTGGGCTGCCACCGTCAAATTGAGCGCGTTGAGCGCTGCAATGAGTACCAAAAACATCACGAACCAGTAGACAAACGCTCCGATCAGTTCCGACGAGGTCAGCGTAATCCCGCCGCGCATGAGTACATCGGAGATCTTGAGTTTGTCCGCTGCGGTATCCAGGCGTACCGTGCGCAAGAGACGCACCGCCAGGGACTCAAGCCCTTTGGCGATAAACAGCCCCACCAGCAAAATGACCAGCGCGCCGAGTAGACTGGGCAGAAAGGTGCCGAGTTGCTGCGACATCGCATTGAATGCCGTCTGCACCGGATCCACCAATACGGTTCGTATGACGTTCATCCCAACCTCCTATCGGTTGCTGTGCACGTCCCCCTCTTCGTTCCTTAACACACTTCCCATCGCTTGTCAAGCGAAACCTTGCGTCAACACACGACTTACCATTACGCCACCGGTTCCAACGGCGGGGCGACCTGCATGGGTTGCAGCACCCACCGCGACAACGTGCGGTGTTCGACCTCGACGGGCGAGCGGCGGGTCCACGCCGCGCGCGTCCGCAGCCAGTGGTAGAGATACTGCTGGGCGTAGCCGGCGTAGGCACCGAACTGCGTGGAGGCAAACGCGTGCATGCGCTTGAGTGTCAAGTCGCGTCGTGGCAGATACAGGGCTAAGGCCCGTCGCGTCCACACATCAATCGGAAATGCTGCATAGCACTGGAACGCAAAGAGCGCGATGCAATCCGCGACTTTGTCCCCGATGCCCGGCAGTTGTGTGAGTGTTTGTTTGATCTCCGCATAGGTTCGGCCGTGGAGGGTCTCGAGGCGCACCGCGCCGCTGGCTACGTGGCGTGCCACTTCCACCAAGTGCGCTGCGCGGAACCCGAGGCCGAGGAGGCTCAGTCGTCCTACCGGCACCTCGGCTAGCACCTCTGGCGGTGGAAACGTGTACGTCTGCCACGAGCCGCACGTGATGGACTGGCCAAAATGCTGGCTGAGATTTTCGATCATGCGCGTGATGCGCTGGATGTTGTTGAAGGAGGTGAGGAGATACGACGCGAGGCACTCCCACGGTTCTTGACGCATCAGGCGCAAGCCGCGGTAGGCGACGATGGCGGCGTGGATGTGGTCGTCGCGGTCAATCGTGGCGAGGATGTGCTCGAGATCGTGGTCGAGGGCGAAGTAGTGCGTCAGGCGTTCGGCGGTGAGGTGGGCGTCGCTCGTATCCCACTGGAGTTCGTCGTCTACTTGACGGACGCGGATGAGCGCGCCATCGAGGACGCCGTAATACCACTCGCCGACCTGCTGCCAGCGGAACGTCTGGCCAGAGGCGAGGGTCGTGGCTAACCGGAAGTTCGGCGCGGCACAGTGTCGCATCGTCCTCTTGACGCTACGGCGTCTTTACGCGGCCACTTTTGGCAGCGTAATGCCCTGTTGGGCCTGATAGCGACCTTTCCGGTCCTTGTACGACGTGGCGCAGGCTTCATCGGCTTCGAAGAAAATGACCTGCGCGATGCCTTCGTTGGCGTAAATTTTGGCCGGCAGCGGCGTGGTGTTGGAAATCTCGAGGGTGGCGTAGCCCTCCCACTCCGGTTCAAACGGCGTCACATTGACGATGATCCCGCAGCGCGCGTACGTCGATTTGCCGACGCAAATCGTGAGCACGTTGCGCGGAATGCGGAAGTATTCGACGGTGCGCGCCAGGGCGAACGAGTTGGGTGGGATGATGCACACCTCGCCACGGAAGTCCACGAAGGACTCCGGCTGGAAACTTTTCGGATCAATGATACTCGAGCGCACGTTCGTGAAAATTTTGAAGTCGTCCGCGACACGGATATCATAGCCATAACTTGAGAGGCCAAAGGAGACGCAGCCTTGACTCACTTGCCCCTCGACAAACGGCTCGATCATCTTGTGTTCGAGCGCCATCCGCCGAATCCACCGATCGGCTTTAATAGACATGTGTCATGAGCATCCCGATGTGGAGCCGCAGTTGAGACACTTGTAGCAGTTGCCGGAGCGGATCATGAGCGAGCCGCAATCCGCGCACGCCGGCGCATCGGCCTGCGCCATGAAGATTTCGTGCTCCTGCAGCACGCCGTTGGTCGCCGTGGCCACGTCCTCGCGCGGACCATTTTGCTGCTCGGGCTGGGGCCGCTCCTCCGCCGGTAAGAACTTCAAGGCGAGCCAGCGGAAGATGTAGTCCACGATGGATTTGGCAAAGCGCACCTGCGGATGGTTCGTGATTCCCGCCGGCTCAAATCGCGCATAGCTGAATTTATCCACGAGCACCCTGAGCGGCACGCCATACTGGAGCGCCATCGAGACGGCCGTCGCGAAGGAATCCATCACCCCCGAGAGGGTCGAGCCCTCCTTGGACATGACGATGAAGATCTCGCCTGGCGTCCCATCGTCGTACATGCCGACGGTGAGATAGCCCTCATGGCCGGCGATGGAAAACTTGTGGGTGATCGAGCGGCGTTCCTCCGGCAAGCGGCGTCGCACCGGTCGCGGCTCTTCCATCGGCGATTGCACATGCGCGCCGGGTGCGCTCGTCGCAGAGGTCGAGAGGGGCTGCGTGCGCTTCGAGCCATCGCGGTAGATCGCCACCGCCTTGAGTCCCAATTTCCACGCCTCGATGTAGGCGTTCATGATTTCCTCGACGGTGGCTTCATGGGGCAAGTTGACCGTCTTGGAAATCGCCCCGGAGATGAAGGGCTGCACCGCGCCCATCATCCGCACATGGCCCATGTAGTGGATGGAGCGCTGGCCGTTGAGCGGTCGGAACGCACAGTCAAAGATGGGCAGATGCTCGGGCTTCAGATGCGGCGCACCCTCGATCGTCTCATGCTTGTCGAGGTACTGGACGATCTCGCTGATCTCGCGTTCGCTGTACTGCAAGCGTCGCAAGGCCCGCGGCACCGTCTGGTTGACGATCTTGAGCAGCCCTCCACCGACGAGCTTCTTGTACTTGATGAGCGCGATGTCGGGCTCGACCCCCGTCGTATCGCAATCCATCATGAAGCCGATCGTCCCCGTCGGGGCGAGAACGGTCACCTGCGAGTTGCGGTAGCCACACTCCTCGCCCAGGGCGAGCGCTTCACTCCATGCGGCCCGCGCCGCCTGCACTAACGGCTCAGGCGCGAGGGTGTCATCAATCTCGCTGGCCGCCTGCCGATGTTTCTGGATGACGCGCAGCATCGGCTCGCGGTTGGCCGCATAGCCACTACAGGCTCCGCCGTGATCGCGGGCCACCCGCGCCGACATCGCATACGCCTGCCCACACAGGAGGGCCGTGATCGCCGCGGCGTACGCGCGTCCCTGGTCAGAGTCGTAGGGGAGCCCCAGCGACATGAGAAGGGCTCCCAAGTTCGCGTACCCCAGGCCTAACTCCCGGAACGCCTTCGCATTCTCGGTGATTTTGGCCGTCGGATACGAGGAGTTATCCACGACGATCTCCTGCGCGAGGATCACGATCTCGACCGCATGCAGGAACTCGTCCACCTTGAACGTCCCATGCTCATCCACGAATTTCAGGAGATTCAAGCTCGCCAAATTACACGC
>CAZWYX010000019.1:0-22582 GCA_964638485.1 uncultured Planctomycetales bacterium
GCAAGCGGGGCGGCATCCTTGTTGACAGTGACGCGGACCCGTGCTCCTCCGCGGCGTTCGGGAGCGTCAGGAGCTCCCGGTAGTGCGACCACGAGAGCTTTCGGCCCCGCGGGGCCGAAATGTCACGTCCAGCGTCTGGCCGTAGGGCGGCGACGAGGGGCGTTTCGTCCGACGTCTGACGTGTCCGACGTCCGACGTTACGCGTCCTCGCTGAACGCCGCACGCTGGACGCTGCACGAGATGGTTGCCCCTAGGGGCGGGAATGTGTTCACGCGCCCTTCGCTAGCCTGGTGGCCAGCCGTGTTGGCCGATGAGGGGCACGAAGGCGCACGCGGTGAGGGGGCGCTCGAAGAAGGTCTGGCCGTGACGTTGGACACAGAGGAGCATTTGCACCTTGCGGGTCCCGAGGGGAATCAGCAGGCGTCCTCCCTCGACGAGTTGCTCCTGCAGGGGCGGTGGGACGGTGGTGGCTGCAGCCGCGACGAGGATGCCGTCGTAGGGCGCGTGGGCTGGCCAGCCGAGTGTGCCATCGCCGGTCGTGACTGCCACGTTGGCGATCCCCAGGGCTTCGAGTTGACGGGTGGCGTGGATGGCGAGCTCCGGCACGCGTTCCACTGAGTAGACCTCCAGGGCGAGCTGTGAGAGGATCGCGGCTTCGTACCCGCTGCCGGTGCCCACTTCGAGCACGCGCTCGTGGCCCTGCAGGTGCAACGCCTCGACCATCAGCGCGACCATGAAGGGTTGCGAAATCGTCTGGTCGTAGCCGATGGCGAGCGGTCCATCCTCGTAGGCGCGGTGGCGTAGCGCCTCCGGCACAAACAGATGCCTGGGGATGCGGCGAAACGCCTCCAGCACCCGCGCGTCCCGGAGCATCCGCGCGCAGAGCTGTTGTTGCACCATGCGTTCACGTAAGCGCTCGAACTCCATGGAGGGAGGTGTCCTCTTCAGTGGAACGCCGAACTCGCAGCTACCGGTGTGCCGAGGGGGTGGAGCGCGTGCACACAAAACGGAGCACGAGGCGGATGAAGCGTACGGTGTCCAGTGCTGGTCGAATGCCACTGGGGCTGGAGCCGTAGATCGGCTGAATCGAGATGGGATGCATCGCAGCCCCAGCCCGCGCAGCGGCGAGGACGAGTTCGGACTCGATCTCGTAATGCGAGGTGGTGAGCGTCAGGTGCCGCAGGAGCGCTGTGCGCATCAACCGCAAGCCGCACTGCGTGTCAGGCACGTGCTGGCCCGCCAGGCGCGAGAGCAGCCACGACATGAGGCGATTCGTCCAGCGACGGACACGCGGCATCCGCTGGGCCTGCCCCATCCGGTTGCCGATGATGACCGACGCCTCTGGATGCTCGACGGCGTACTGCACCAATCGGGGAATGTCAGCGGGATCGTGCTGGCCGTCCGCATCAAACGTCACCACGCACTCCGCCTGACGCCGCAGCGCTTCCGCAAACCCGGTGCGCAGGCTGGCCCCCTTCCCGCGCGTGGTGACATGATGGAGCACCCGCGCCCCAGCCGCTGCGGCCGTTGCGCCGGTCGCATCCGATGAGCCGTCGTCAATGACCAGGACCTCATGGCCCTGCTGCCGAATCTGGCTGACCAATGGGCCAATCGTCGCTGCGACATTCAACGCGGGGATGACTACAAGGCACGGCATGTGGCAGCCGTCTCAGGGACATCAAAGGGACGAAAGAGGAACCACTGCGAGGGAAATTGGCGAATGTAGCGCTCAATGACCGAGACGAACTGCTGGCTGAGCTGCTGGACGTCTCGCTCGCGAGCCCCAGTGGTCGTTGGCGGGATGGGCGGCTCAAACACGAGCCGAAAGGTCTGTGGCGTGTCCCGCACCAGAAACCCTGGGACAATCGGCACACCCGTCTGCAGACTTAACAGCGCTGGCCCGCGCGGGATGACCACCGGCCGCCCGAGGAATTCGCACAGCACCCCGCGCGAGGTGTAATTGCGATCGCCGAGGATGGCCACCACATGGCCCTGGGCGAGCAATCGCTGGCAGTGGCGCAACGCCCAGCCCGGCGGAATGGCGGCGACACCTCTAGCGTGGCGCTGGCGATTAAAAAAGGCGGTCACCCGCGGCTGGTGATGATTCAACGCAATCGCGGCAACCGGCAAGCCCAGTTGGGCGGTGACCGCACCGGCCAACTCCCAGTTCCCAACGTGGGCGGTGACCGCGATGGCGCCCCCATGCTGGGCCCGCACCCGTTGGAGGTGCTCCAGCCCTTCGACGTGAACCGCCTGCGCCACGAAGGCGTCATCCACACAGGGCAGGCGCAAGAAATCCACCAGGTAGGTCGCGAAGTTGCGAAAAATCTCGCGGGCGATCCGAGCGATCTCCGCGGGATCGTGCACGAGGGCCGCGACGTTGTGTTCGACGGCCGCGCGGTCCGCGCTGTGGCGGACATGCTGGAGATCAGCCAGGCCTCGCGCGATCCGGTAGGACCACGAGAGTGGCAGCGTTACGGCGAGGGACTGACCGAGGCGGTAGCTGGTGTAGGAGGCCACGAGGGTTGGGCGATCTGACAGAGGAGCCGGGCGACGTCCAAGGCGGCGTGCGGCCGACTCAATGCCTGCGCCTGCTGGCGCATGTGAGCCCGCTTGCCCGGTTGGTAGAGCAGCTCATCCACCAGCATGACCACCTCCTCGACGCTGCGCGCACGCACCGCGGCCTGCCGTCTGAGGAGGAACTCCGCGTTTTTGGCCTCTTGCCCTGGAATGGGATTGATGAGGACCATCGGGAGACCCACGGTGAGCGCTTCCGCGGTCGTCAGGCCCCCTGGCTTCGTGATGAGCAGCGCCGCCTGACGCATCAAACGCGCCACGTGATCCACGGAGCCTTCCACGACGAGGGGATGGTGCAAGCGGCTGCGGGAGCGCTGGCACCAGGCATAGAGCTGGTGGTTTATGCCCGCGACCACGTGGAACCGGCAGGGACGCGTCAAGCGATCCAGCGCGAGGAGAATATCCTGCCAGGGTCCAAAACCGGTGCTCCCCCCCATCAAGAGGAGGAGCGGGGGTTCACTGGGGACTGGCGTGTCAGCGAGCGGCGCGGCAAACTGTGGATCAATGGGAATCCCGTACCATCGGAGACGCTCTGCAGGGATGCCGTGGGAGAGCATCCGCACGTTGGCTTCGTCACTCGCCACGACGTAGCAGTCCACCTCGTCAAACAGCCAATAGGAATGCGGCAGGTAGTCGGTGAGCACGCCCACCAGCGGTAACGTGGGTTGGAACGTGGCTTTGTAGTCGGCCATCATGCCGCAGGGAAAGGCTTGGGTACACGCGACCACATCCGGGCGAAAACGCTCCAGGAGCGCCTTGAATTTGCCGGAGTTGTAGCGATGGATCAGTTCCCGCAAGGCGCGGACACGGCGCAACACTTTCGGATTGTCGTAGAGGTAGTCCCAGACCTCAGGCCGCGTGCGCAAGATGCTGAAGTAGGTCCGGTTGATGACGCGCGCCAAGATGGGATTGGTGTACTGGAAGGCATCGAGCTGGACCACCTCCAGCGTCGGATCCTGCTGGTGCAAGGCCTGCGCGATGGCTGCGCTCGCCCGATGATGGCCGGATCCTCGTGAGATGTAGAGCAAGAGTACGCGCATCGAGACGCCTTAGCTCTTCATGCGCAACATCGGCTCAATCCGTTTGATGGCCAGGCGCAAGCGGGCCACATCCTCGACCAGGGCAAACCGAATGTAGCCCTCGCCAAACTCACCGAAGCCTGTCCCTGGCGCGGTCACCACCCCGGCTTCTTCCATGAGAAGAGTGGCAAACTCGAGTGAGGTGAGCGCGCTAAACTTGGGCGGAATTTTCGCCCAGACGTAGAACGTCGCCTTCGGTCGAGCGACGTGCCAACCGATCGCATTGAGGCCGTTGACAAAGACGTCGCGTCGGTGGCGGTACGTCTCGACGTTGCGTTGCACAACGGTCTGGGGTCCGGTCAACGCCTTGATCGCGGCCCACTGGACCGCGCGGAAAATGCCGAAGTCAATGTAGCTCTTGGTCTTCTCCAGACTGCGCAGGATTTCTGCGTTGCCGACGGCGAACCCAATCCGCCAGCCCGCCATGTTGTAGGACTTCGAGAGCGTATGGAACTCGATGCCAATCTCCTTCGCCCCTGGGACACTCAAGAGGCTCGGTGCTCGATAGCCGTCAAAGACGATGTCGGAATACGCAAAGTCATGGATCACCATGATGTCCTCGCGCTTCGCCCACTCGACGACGTCCTGAAAGAAGGCCGCATCCACGACTTGGGTGGTGGGATTGTGGGGATAACTCAAGAAGAGCATCTTCGCCATGCGGACGACTTCGCGCGGGAGGTGATGGATGGGTGGCTTAAACTCGTTTTCTGGCGAGAGCGGAATGTGGTAGAGGATACCCCCGGCCATGATGACGCCGTTAAAATGGACCGGATACGCCGGGTTCGGCACCAGGGCGATGTCATCGTTGTTGAGAAAGGCCAGCGACAAGTGCGCGATCCCCTCTTTCGAGCCAATGAGGGGGAGCACTTCCGTCTTCGGATCGAGCGACACGCCAAAACGCCGCGCATACCACGCCGCGATGACCTCTCTGAGTCGCCGTTCCGCCTCGCCGTCGGGACGCGAGTAGCGGTGGTTCACCGGATCGTGCGCTCGACGACACAGCTCGTCTACCACGTGCGTGGGGGCGGGCAGATCCGGATTGCCCATCCCGAGATCCACCACGTCAATGCCCTCGGCGCGGGCCCGGGCCTTCAACTCATCAATGATGGTGAAGAGATAGAGGGGCAGGCGCTTCATCCGATTGGCCTCATGCCACCGGAGCATCGGATGGGGCTTCGGTTGGCGGGTGCGGAGCCGTCGCTTCAAGGACACTGCACAGGCCTCCTCTTTAGGTGCGCAATGATCGCATCAGCCATCTCGCGGGTACCGACGGCTGAGGCGTCATTACGACGGGGTTTCAGATCGTAGGTCACCGCCCGGCCTTCTTTGAGGACAGCGGTCACTGCCTGCTGGAGACGCTCGGCCGCCTCGCGCTCACCCAGGTGGTGCAGGAGCATGACGCCGGAGAGAATGAACGCCGCTGGATTGACGCGGTTCTGACCCGCATGTTTCGGGGCGCTGCCGTGCACGGCCTCAAAGACGGCAACCTCCTGGCCCAGGTTCGCCCCGGGGACAATCCCTAAACCGCCCACGAGCCCGGCGCACAGATCCGAGATGATGTCCCCATAGAGATTCGGCAACACCAGGACGTCGAAGGTCTGCGGTCGCAGGACCAGTTGCATGCAGAGGTTGTCCACGAGATGCTCCTCAAAGGCAATCTGTGGCGCATACGCCTGAGCGACTTCACGAGCGACGGCAAGGAAGAGCCCATCCGTCTCCTTCATGATGTTGGCTTTGGTCACCGCGGTCACCTTCCGCCGCCCATACGCTTTGGCGTACTCGAAGGCAAACTGCACGATCCGTTGGGAGGCGGCTCGACTGATCGGCTTGATGCTCAGGGCACTCCCCGCTGCCACGTGCACCCCTGTGAGCTGCGCGATGGTCTGCAGCAGCGCCTGGGTCTCACGCGCCTCCGCCGCAAACTCGATGCCGACATAGAGGTCCTCGGTATTTTCGCGAATCACAATGAGGTCCACATCCGCATACGGCGCAGGCACGCCCGGATAATTCCGACACGGTCGGAGACACGCGTACAAGTCGAGCCTCTTACGAATCGCGACGTTCACCGACCGAAAGCCGATGCCCACCGGCGTGGTCACGGGCCCTTTGAGGGCGACTTTGACCTGACGAATGAGCTCCAGCGTCTGCTCCGGCAGTGGCGTCCCATACGTGGCAATGGCCTGCTCCCCCGCCAAGGCCTCCACCCACTCGAACCGCACACCGGTCGCCTCCAGACATCGCTGGGCCGCGTCACTGACCTCAGGACCGATGCCGTCGCCGCGAATCAAGACCACCCGATGCTGACCCATCAGACGCACTCCACGATGCATCCCCGTCGCTGTCGAGCAGCCACGTCAGCCCCTCGCATGAGCCGTCACCCACTGCTCAAGCCGTCGCATCCCCTCCTCAATCGAGGCCTCATCCGTGGCAAAGGAGAAGCGCACGTGCTGATCGCTCCCAAAGGGCTTCCCTGGCACCGTCGCCACGTGGGCTTCGGCTAACCACTGATCGGCCAACTGGACCGAGTCCTGTCTGAGCTGGCTGATGTTGCCGAAGACGTAGAACGCCCCGCCAGGCTCCACGCACGAGATCCCAACCCTGTGCTGCAGACGTGACACCATCAGATCACGACGGCGATGGAAGGCCTCCACCATGGGACGAATACCGTCAATAGATCCCTCCAGCGCAGCCAAGGCCGCGTACTGACTAATCGAGGCCGGGTTCGACGTGGAGTGGCTCTGCAATCGATCCACCGCCTCTGCAATGGCCGGCGGTGCGGCTAAGTAGCCGATACGCCAACCGGTCATCGCATACGTCTTCGACACCCCGCTCACGAAGAGGGTGCGCTCAGCCAGTGCCCGTGAGAGGGATGCCATCGAGCTGTGGCGATGCGGCGGAAATACCAGATGCTCGTAGATCTCATCGCTCAGGACCAGGAGGTCATGGGACAGCACCGCCTCTCCTAACGCGCGCAGTTCTGCTGCGCTGTACACCGCGCCGGTGGGATTCGAGGGTGAATTCAGGATCAGCACGCGCGCTCGTGGCGTCAGATGCGCCCTGAGTTGGTCGGGGATCAGCTTAAACCCTGTCGCCTCTGTCGTCTCGATGATCCGCGGTGTCGCGCCGGTGAGTTGCACAAGGGGTGGATAACTCACCCAGTAGGGACTGGGAATGAGGACCTCATCTCCCGCCTCGCACAGCACCTGTAACGCATTGGCGATCGCATGCTTGGCCCCACACGAGACGATGATCTGCTCAGGGGCATAGGTCAGGCCGCGATCGCTAGCCAACCGCCGACTGATGGCCTGCCGCAGCTCCGGCAGCCCACTGCTCGGGGTGTATTTGGTTTTGCCGTCGCGAATGGCCTGCTCGGCTGCGGCCTTGATGTGTGCTGGAGTATCGAAGTCAGGCTCGCCCGCAGCGAAATTGACGACCGCGATGCCTTGTGCGCGCAGGGCCTTGGCTTTCGCGGTGATGGCGAGGGTTTCCGAGGGTTGAATGGCGGCCATTCGCTGAGCCAAACGCATGGCCACGTCTCCTCATCCGCCGCGCTGGCCGCTACCCCCACGCTCAGGTTGGCGGCGCGTCCAGAGACGCCGAATGCCCTCGAAGAACTGCTGCGGTCGCGAGGGCCGTTTGGGCTCTGGTGGGGCGGTTTTGACAGACGGGGCGACCCTGGGTGGTGCCGGTGTCTGCGACGGCGTGATCGGTGTGGAAGGAGGAGTTTTTTTGCGTCGTGTCGGTTGCGGTGGTGGCGCAATGACCAGCCGTTCTGTCAGTTCGAGCAAGGCGAGTGGCGCGCCATCCCCACGACGCATTCCGAGATGCAGCACCCGGGTGTAGCCGCCGTGTCGTGTCTTAAAGAGCGGAGCCAGCGAGCCAAATAACTGGCGCGTCACCGCGCGGTCCCCGAGGAGCGCCGTGGCCTCGCGGCGCGCCTGCAAACTGCCGGTCTTCCCCAAGGTAATCAACCGCTCCACCAACGGCTGCGCGGCCTTGGCCTTTGGCAGCGTCGTCGTGATCCGCTGGTGCTTCAGCACACTGACGGCGAGGTTCCGCACCATCAAGCGGCTGTGGGATCCGGCACGACTGAGGTGGGAAATCGTCCGACGATGGCGCATCAGGCCAGGGTCCCACTTTTCTGGCGTAAGCGCTCAGGGTCCACCGTCATGCCGAGTTTGAGTCCCCCCATCCCCTGGAGGAATTCTGTAATTTCTTGGAGCGACTTCTTGCCGAAGTTGCGATACTTGAGCATCTCCTGCTCTGTTTTCTGGACGAGATCGCCGATCAGTTGGATGCGGGCCTCGCGCAGGCAGTTGGCGCTCCGCACGGAGAGCTCCAGTTCAGAGACGGGCATGCGGAGTTTCTCGTACATCGCTTCATCCTGCGGTGCGGTGTCCTCCAGGTCCTCCGGCAATTGCCCGAATTGGGTGAAGATGTCGAAGTGGCGTTGCAGGATGTGCGAGGCGTAGAGCAGTGCCTCCTGAGGCATCAAGCTCCCATTGGTCCAGACGTCCAGCAGCAACCGGTCGTAGTCGGTCACCTGTCCCACCCGGGTGTCCTCGACGGCAAAATTCACGCGCTTGACTGGTGAGAACAGCGCATCCACGGCAATGAGGCCGATGCCGCGCTCAGGTTTCTTGTTGCGCTCGGCCGGCACGTAGCCGCGGCCGCGCCCCACTTCCAGCTCGATCGTCAGCGGCTTGGACTCCGTCAGCGTCAACAGGTGGAGGTCAGGATTGATGATCTCCACCGTGTCGTCGGTCGTGATGTCGCGCGCGGTCACGGCGCCTTTCTTCTCCCGATGGAGGGTGATGATTTTGGGCTGACGGGTATGCGATCGCAAGATGAGCTGTTTGATGTTGAGCACAATTTCCGTCACATCTTCGGTGACACCGGGAATCGAGGAAAACTCATGGGGGACGCTTTCCACCCGCAGCGAGGTCACCGCGGTTCCTTCAATGGAGGAGAGCAACACCCGACGCAGGGCGTTGCCCAAGGTGATCCCATAGCCACGCTCAAACGGCTCGGCGATGAACTTGCCGTACGTCGCTGTGGCCGTCGCCTCATCTAAGACTAACCGTTTCGGCAGCTCAAATTCTTTCCACAAAATGCCCATGCCGTTACCTCCCGTTACCGCGAGTACAGTTCCACGATGAGCTGTTCTTGCACCGGCAAAGTCACATCGGCCTTCGTCGGCAGGCGGACGATGCGTCCCTTGAAGGTCCCTTCCGTCACCTCAATCCAGTTCGTGCGCTCGCGATCTTTGGTCGCGTCGCAATTGCGCTGGAGTCGCGTGCGCACGTGGTCGTTGGCCTTGGCCTCAATCGTGTCACCCACACGCACCGTAAACGATGGCACGTCCACAATGCGTTGATTCACCACGATGTGCCGATGGTGGACAATCTGTCGGGCCTCGTTGCGCGACGTGGCCCAGCCGAGACGATAGACGACGTTATCCAATCGTCGCTCCAAGAGCTCCAGGAGCTTCTCACCGGTCACCCCCTTGACACGCTGGGCCTTCTGGAACGTCACGCGAAACGACCGCTCCAGGAGGCCGTACATCCGACGCACCTTCTGCTTCTCCCGGAGCTGGACCCCATAGTCGGACAGACGGATCCGTCGCTGCCCATGCTGGCCCGGCACGTAGCCGCGTCGTTCAAACGGACACTTCGGTGTGACGCACTTCGTCCCTTTCAGGAACAGCTTCATCCCCTCGCGACGACACAGCCGACAGGAGGGACCGTGGTAGCGCGCCATCAGACTCTCCGTCGCTTGGGCGGCCGACACCCATTGTGCGGGATCGGTGTCACGTCCTTGATGGCCCGGATGCTCAAACCGGCTTGCTGCAAGGCCCGGATCGCCGATTCCCGGCCAGCGCCTGGCCCCTTGACAAAGACCTCGACCTCTTTGACGCCCATCTCCAAGGCCTTCTTGCCCACGTTCATCGCGGCAATCTGCGCCGCAAACGGTGTGGACTTCTTCGAACCATGAAACCCACTGGAGCCGGCAGATGCCCAGCAGAGCGCATTCCCCTGTTTATCGCTGATCGTCACAATCGTGTTGTTGAACGAGGCCTGAATGTGCGCGATCGCCGAGGTGACTTGGTGGAGCGTCTTGCGGCGCCGTCTGGCGGCTGGTCGTGGTGGAGTGGCGTCTGCTGCGTCTGGCACTGCTGTGGTCGGTGGTGGTGTCTCAGGCATCAGGCTCCTTTACGTCGTCTTGGGGGTGGCTTTGGCCGGGGCGCTGGGTTCTGGGCGGCGCACGTTCAGCAGGCGGCGCGGCCCTTTCCGCGTCCGCGCATTCGTGTGCGTGCGCTGGCCACGCACCGGCAGCCCCCTCCGATGGCGCAACCCACGATAGGCCCCAATGTCAATGAGGCGTTTGATGTTCGAGGAGACGTCTCGTCGCAGATCACCCTCGATCTTGCAGCGCTCTTGAATGACAGCGACAATGCGTGAGATCTCCTCATCGCGCAGCTCCTTCGCCCGCTTCTCAGGATCCACCTGGGCGGCCGTCAAGACGTCGAGGGCGTTGGCGCGCCCCACGCCATAGATGTAGGACAACGAAATTTTGATTTTCTTCTCGCGGGGGATGTCTACCCCACAGACCCGTGGCATGGTTCGTTCACCCCTGTCGTTGCTTGTGCTTTGGGTTACTGCAGATCACCCGCACCACCCGCTGCCGTCGGATGATCTTGCACTTCTCACACAACCGCTTGACGGAACTTTTCACCTTCACCTTACTTGCTCCGATAGGTAATGCGCCCACGGCTCAAATCGTAGGGCGAGAGTTCCACTTTGACTTGATCGCCTGGCAGAATGCGGATGAAGTGCATGCGCATCTTGCCTGAGACATGCGCCAGTACCTTGTGGCCGTTGGTCAGCTCCACGCGAAACATCGCGTTGGGCAAGGATTCGATGATCTTGCCTTCGACTTCAATCGCCTCTTCTTTCAACCCTCGCCTCCACTCCGCTCGTGAGCGCGGTGAGCACGTCCGCACCGTGCTCGGTCACGGCCACGGTGTGTTCAAAATGGGCCGAGAGTTGCCGGTCTGTCGTGATGACCGTCCAACCGTCGTTGAGCAACTCCACCTCAGCACTCCCGAGGTTGACCATCGGCTCGATGGCCAGGACCATCCCCACTTTGAGCCGTGGCCCGCGATCTGGCTCGCCAAAATTGGGGATGGGCGGATCTTCATGCAGCGCCCGTCCAATCCCATGCCCGACAAACTGCCGTACCACACTCAATCCCTCACCCTCGACATGCTGCTGAATCGCCGCCGAGACGTTCGAGAGGCGCTGCCCCACGCGCACCTCGGCAATGCCCCGCCTGAGCGCTTCCTCGGTGACGCGCAGGAGACGCTCCGTCGCGGGTGGAATCCGTCCCAGGGGGACGGTGACCGCCGCATCCGCATAGAAGCCATCCAGCCGCACGCCATAATCTAAGCCGATGATGTCGCCCTCGCGCAGGATCCGGTTGCCCGGGACGCCGTGCACGACCTCGTCGTTCACCGAGGTGCACAGCGTCGCGGGAAATCCGCGGTACCCTTTGAACGCCGGTTCTCCGCCGAATGGCTGGCGCACCCGCTCGGCCTCGCGATCGAGGTCAGCCGTTGTCAAGCCGGGACGCACCATCCGAGCGAGGTGCTGCAGCACCTGAGCGACGATGCGCCCTGCCCGCCGCATGCACTGAATCTCCTGGGCGGTCTTTAATTCAATCATGCCTATCAACGCACGACAGGGAGCAGGTGCTCTTCCGTAACCAACTGGGCCAAGCGCCGCTGCATCGCCTCTAATTCGAGGTCACCATTCACATCACGCAACAGACCCCGCTGACGATAGTGCAGCAGGAGGTCTTCGCTCTCAGCCCGATAGATGTCCAACCGCTTCAAGATCGTCTCTGGCTGATCGTCTGCGCGCTGGTAGAGTGCGCCCTGACAGTGGTCACAGTGCCCTGCCACGCTGGGCCGCAACGTCTCCACATGGTAGTTAGCTCCGCAGGACCGGCAGATGCGCCGGCCTGATAAGCGACGTAACATGACCGCTGCCGATGTAGCAAAGTGGACCGCGAGTTCAATCGGCTGCTGGCGCGTGGCCAACGTCGCATCAACGGCCGTGGCCTGTGCCACGGTCCGCGGGAAGCCATCCAAGATAAAGCCTGCCTGGGCATCGTCCGCCCCCAAACGTTGTGACACCAGTTCCACGACCAGCGCATCAGGGACCAGGACACCGCGCTGCATATAGGACGCGAGCTGCTGACCCAAAGTCGTCGCCCGTGTCGCCTCGGCCCGGAAGAGATCGCCCGTCGAAATATGGACCACTCGCCAGGCCACCGCACACCGCGCAGCTTGGGTCCCCTTCCCCGCGCCTGGCGGCCCCAGAAACACCAGCCTCACCGCCGCCTCGCCGTGGTGACGCCTCGCCGGGTCATCGTCGGCCGCGTAGGCGACCGCTGCGCAAAAAGCCTTCATAGTGCCGCATCAAGAGGTGCGACTCCAGCTGCTTCATGGTATCCAAGACGACGCCCACGACAATGAGGAGCCCGGTGCCGCCAAAAAAGCTCGCGACGAGATACGGCACTTTCATCCAGCTATGGATGACGTCAGGAAACACCGCGACGACGGCCAAGGCAATGGCACCCACGAACGTCACGCGGGTCAAGATGGCATCAAAATACTCCGCCGTCGGGCGTCCCGGCCGAATCCCGGGAATAAAACTGCCAGACTTTTTCATATTCTCGGAGACGTCGAGCGGATCAAACGTAATCGCCGCGTAGAAGTAGCAAAAGAAGATGATCAGGAGTGCGTACGCCACGATGTACCAGACGTTGCCTCGCAGGAACGATTCGGTTAGGGCCCTGAACCGATCGCTTGGCACCAGCGTCGCCAGGGTCGTTGGCACGAGCAGAATGGATTGGGCAAAGATGATGGGAATCACCCCCACCTGATTGATCCGCAGCGGAATGTAGCTACTCTGCCCGCCGTAGACTTTCCGGCCCACGATACGGCGCGCCGACTGCACCGGAATCCGCCGCTGCCCTTCCGTCAAGAGGACAATCGCCGCCACGACCGCCAACAGGACGACGATCATCACCCCCAGTTTCAGAATACTCAACTGCGCCTCGCCCACCTGCAGGGGGGAGAGCAAGAGGTACAGTTGTCGCACCGCCGTCGGGATGCGCGAGACAATCGAGGCGGTGATGAGGAGTGAAATCCCATTGCCGATGCCCCGTTCAGAAATCTGTTCACCCAGCCACATGATGAAGGCCGTACCACTCGTCAACGTGAGCGCGGTCAGTAACCGGAATTTCCAGCCAGGAAACTGGACGATCTGCCGACCACCAAAGGAGTCAGGATTCTCGAGCCACAGCGCAATGAAAAACGACTGCAGAAAGGCCAGCACCACCGTGCCATACCGCGTGTATTGGAGGACGGTGCGTCGTCCCAATTCCTCCTTGGCTAGCTCTTTGAGCGATGGGATCGCGGCGGTCAAGAGTTGCAGAATAATCGAGGACGTCACGTAGGGCATAATCCCTAACGCAAACACCGTGGCGCGTCCCATCGCCCCGCCGGTAAAGAGATCCATCACATCAAAGAGGGTACCGCCACGCGCGCGCGCGATGTCATCAAAAAACTGGCGCAGGGCGATCCCGTTGATCCCTGGCGCGGGCACATAGGTGCCCATCTCGTAGATGGCCAACAACCCTAACGTAAACAGCAGCCGCTTGCGCAATTCAGGAATCGTAAAGGCACTGACCAACGCGCGGATCACGTGGGAATGACCTCCGCACGCCCACCGGCCTTGGCGAGCTTGGCGACGGCGCTCTGTGAAAACGTGTGCGCTTGGACGTGGAACGGCTTGGCACACTCGCCGTCGCCGAGGATTTTAATCCGCCGCTGGCCATGGACGAGTCCGGCGGTCCGGAGCACCTCGGGCGTAATCGGGGCGTGGGCCTCCAATCGCTCCAGCGAGGCGAGATTGACGATGGCGTACTCCACGCGAAACCGGTTGCGAAAGCCGCGCTTGGGGATCCGCCGGATGAGTGGCATCGAGCCACCCTCAAACCCCGGCCGACGCTGGCTCCCGGTGCGCGCCATGAACCCTTTGGTGCCACGACCAGCGGTCTTGCCACGGCCGGAGCCTGGGCCACGGCCGCGACGCTTCCGCCGCGTCGTCGCGCCCTCGGGTAACCGCACGTCGCTCATACGCATCGTTGGTTACGCCGCGGCCCTGGCGACCGCGACGTCCTCAGGTGATTGGAGACTGGTCAACGCTGTCATCGTCGCATACGCGATGTTGATCGTATTCTCTGACCCCAGGGACTTCGTCAATATATCTTTAATCCCGCACGCTTCACACACCGCACGCACCGCGCCCCCAGCGATCACGCCCGTGCCCGCGCTGGCGGGTTTCAGCAACACCCTGCCCGCCCCAAACTGGCCGATCACCGTATACGGAATGGTGGTGCCCGACAGCGTCACCGAGGTCAATGTCTTGCGGGCATATGCCAGCCCCTTGCGAATGGCGTCCGCCACTTCGTTGGCTTTGCCGAGGGCCACCGCCACACGCCCCTTGCCATCACCCATGACGACGAGGGCATTGAAGGAGAGGCGTTTGCCCCCCTTGACCACTTTCGAGACGCGATTGATCTCGACGACCTTCTCGATGAACTCCGAGGAACCCCGGGCGCCTTGTGGTGAGGACGCGCGTGCAAAGCCACCGCTCGATGAGCGTGCCATTAGAGTTCCAAACCGTGGGCCCGCGCGGCTTCTGCCAGGGCCTGCACACGTCCGTGATATTGGTAGCCGGCGCGGTCGAACACGACGCGCTGAATCTGGCGGGCTTTGGTCCGCTCGGCTAACAGGTGTCCCAACCGTTCGGCCGCGGCCACCGTCCCGCCGCGAGGGGGCTTGGCGCGCAGCGCAGGATCCAGGGTGGAGACGGTCAGCAGTGTTCGCTGCGCCCAGTCGTCAATGAGCTGCGCGTAGAGATGCTTGTGGCTGCGAAACACGCAGAGCCGCGGACGCGCGGAGGTCCCCACGACCCGTTTCCGAATACGGCGATGTCGCCTCGCGCGCGCGGTCGTCGGTCGGTGGATCACCTGTGCTCCGCTCATGGCAATGTCTTATGCTCCTTGGGTGGTGGTTGATCCGGCCGCCGCTTTGCCAGCTTTCCGACGGATACTCTCGCCGACGTAGCGGATGCCGGTCCCTTTGTACGGTTCCGGCGGTGCTAACGCCCGCAGATCAGCCGCCAGTTGTCCCACGCGCTGTTTATCTATGCCGAGGATCACGAGCTGGGTGGGCTTCGGCGTCTTGACCGTCATTCCCTCAGGAATCGGCACGCGGATCGGATGAGAAAAACCTAGTTGGAGCGTCAGCGTCTTGCCCTCCACTTGAGCGCGATAGCCCAGCCCCACGATGTCGAGCTCCTTCCGGAACTCTTCGACGACGCCGTGCACCGCATTCGCCACGAGTGTGCGCGTCAAGCCGTGGAGGGCGCGCGCCTGTCGCGTCGTGGCCGTGGGTCTCACCAGCACCTGTTGGTGCTCGAGACGCACCTGGATCGTGCGCGGTACCGTCACGGTCTGCGCCCCCTTGGGCCCTGTCACCTGCACCTGCTGCTCAGCGATGTGCACCTGCACTCCTGCGGGCACGACAATGGGTTGCTTGCCGATGCGCGACATCAACCCCTCACGAGATGTAACATAACAGTTCCCCACCGACCTGGGCTTTCCGTGCCGCCGCCCCCGAGAGGATACCCTTTGGGGTGGAGAGAATCGCCATGCCGATGCCCCCCAAGATCCGCGGAATGGCGTGCGTCTGTACGTAGCGACGACGCCCGGGCCGCGACACGCGCACCGCGCGCGAGAGGATCGGCTGACGGCCCTGACCGAATTTCAAATAGATGCGCAAGGTGCGTCGTTTCGTGTGACCGGCTCCGCGGGTAAAGGCCTCCTCCAGCCACTTGTAGGAGCGGATGAAGCCCTCCTGCTTGAGCACGTCGGCAATCGCGGCTTTGACGCGTGAGCCAGGGACATCCACGCGCTCATGCCGCGCGCGGCTGGCGTTCTGCAACCTCGTCAACATGTCAGCAATCGGATCGGTCGCGCTCATCTTACCAACTGGCCTTACGCACGCCTGGAATTTCGCCGCGGACCGCCAACTCACGGAAACACAATCGGCACAAGCCAAAGCGCCGATAGTACGCGCCGGAGCGTCCACACCGGTTACAGCGGTGGTGGGCGCGGACTTTGAACTTGGGCTTGCGTTTCCACCGCTCGATCCATGCCGCCTTCATGCTCGCCTCATCCCTTGCCGAACGGCATGCCCAGATGCACCAGGAGTGCTTGGGCTTCCTCACGCGACGACGCCGTGGTGACAAACGTGATGTCCATCCCTAACACATGGTGGACCTGGTCGAATTCCACCTCCGGAAAAATCGCCTGCTCTTTGACGCCCAGGGTGTAGTTCCCCTGCTGATCAAAACTCCGTGGCGAGACGCCACGAAAGTCCCGAATGCGCGGCAGGGTGATGCTGACGAAGCGATCCAAGAATTCATACATGCGGTGTCGTCGCAGGGTCACGAGGCACCCCACCACATCCCCCCGCTTGATCCGGAAATTGGAGATCGCTTTTTTCGCCCGCGTCAACAGGGGTTTCTGGCCAGTGATCTGCCCTAACGTCGTCACCGCTTCCTCCAACACTTTGGCATCATGGGCAGCGTCCCCCACACCCATGTTGAGGACCACCTTGGTGAGCCGCGGCACCTGCAGCGGATTGGTGTAGTGAAACCGCTTCATCATAGTGGGAACGACCTGCGTCCGATAGAACTGCAGGAGTCGAGGTACCTTGCCATTCATCGGTGTTTTCGCCCCACCATCTACGCGATCCGCCGGAGGCGGATCCGTATGCCGTTTGACGGGAGGCGGCCCTACGGGCCGCCGCGCAGGTGGTGGGGTCATGCGGCAATCGCCTCCCGGCACTTGCGACAGATCCGCTGTGGACGGCCATCCGCCAGGCGGTGGACGCCAATGCGCGTGGGCCGATGGCAGCGCGGACACAGGAGCATGACATTGGCCAGGGCGATCGGTGCTGGTTGCGTAATAATGCCCCCCTGCTCACCTTGCCGTCGAGGACGGTGATGTTTCTTCACCAAATTGAGCCCCTCGATGATGGCACGGTTCCGTTCAGGCAACACGCGCAGCACTTTGCCGGTCCGTTCTTTCAACGGCTTGTGCCGCTCTTTGCCTGCGATGACGACGACCGTATCTCCCCGTCGAATCCGTGACACGTCAGACGACCTCAGGCGCCAACGAGATGATCTTCATGAAGTTCCGCTCCCGCAACTCGCGCGCCACCGGTCCAAACACGCGCGTGCCCCGGGGGTTACCCGTCGCATCAATCAACACCACCGCATTGGAATCAAAGCGCACCGTGGAACCGTCGGACCGCAGGGTGGTCGCCCGGCACCGCACGATGACGCCGCGCACCACCTCGCCCGCCTTCACGATGGCCTCAGGGGTCGATTCCTTAATATTACAGGTCACCACGTCCCCCACGTTCGCCACGAGTTTGCCGGTCCGCCCGATGACACCGATGCACGAGGCGCGTTTGGCACCGGTGTTGTCGGCCACATCCAAGAGCGTACGCATGCGAATCACGGCGTGGCTCCTGCAGCGAGGATCGGCTCCACCAGGACAAAGCGCTTGTCCTTTGAGATGGGCCGGCATTCCCGAATGCGCACGCGATCGCCGACATGGGCCTGACGCTGCGGATCGTGGACTTTCAGCGTGGTGTACTTGCGCACCACATGGTCGTACTGTGGATGGCGGACGATCCGCTCGACCTCCACGACGATCGTCTTCATCATCTTGTCACTCACCACCCGTCCGGTGAACTCCTTGCGCATCCCACGTTGACGACTGACGGGTTCGGTGTTCATGGCGAGCGCCGTGCGTTGAGGACGGTCAGGACCCGTGCGATGTCGCGCCGGAGTCGCTGGAACTCCGCTGGTTTTTCGACCCCCACCGTCTTGGTCTTGAGTTGTAGCTGGGTGAGCTCCTGCATGAGCGTGTGGTGTTTCTGGTGGAGCTCCACCACGCTGAGGGTCTGCAAGGTGCTCGCCGCGAGAGCTTTCATGTGCTCACCGTGACGTCATGGCGACTGATGAGCCGCGTTCGCAGCGGAAACTTGTATGATGCCAGGCGTAACGTCTGTCGTGCGGCGGCCTCGGGCAAACCGTCGAGTTCAAGCAAGACGCGCCCGCGCTGTACCACCGCCACCCAGTGATCCAGCAGGCCCTTGCCCTTGCCCATACGCGTCTCGGCGGGTTTCTTCGTCACCGGCTTATCGGGAAAGATTCGAATCCAGAGCTTCCCGCCGCCTTTCATCTGGCGCATCACCGCCACCCGTGCGGCTTCGATTTGTTGGGCGGTGACCCACGCATTCTCCAGCGCCTTCAAGCCAAACTCGCCGAGGTGTAAGGTGGTCCCACGCGCCGCGACTCCGGTCCGTCGGCCGCGATGCACCCGGCGAAACTTGACGCGCTTGGGCATCAGCATCGCTTAGGTCTCCTCCCGTGGCGGTGCGGTCGTCAGGGTCGCTGGGGGGGTGGGCTCGGCCGTCATGGCTGGCGGCTCGAACACATCGCCGCTGTAGACCCAGACCTTGACCCCGATCGCGCCGTACGTCGTGTGGGCCTCGGCAAACCCGTACTCGATATCGGCGCGGAACGTCCCCAGCGGGACCTTGCCATCGAGGTAGCCCTCACGACGTGACAACTCCGCTCCGCCCAAGCGGCCATCGCACGAGACTTTGATCCCCTTGACGCCCGAATCCCGTGCCATCTGGATGGCCTTCTTCATCGCCCGACGAAAGAGAATCCGCTTCTCCAGTTGGAACGCGATGTTCTGCGCGATCAGCTGCGCCTCGGCGGCCGGATTTTTGACCTCACGAATGTCCACGATGACCTCACGGCTGGTCCGTTCATGGAGGACCTCGCGGAGGCGATCAATCTCAGCTCCGCGACGGCCGATGATGACCCCGGGACGCGCCGTGTGGATGATGACGCGCAGCTTCTCGCCAGGGCGCTCGATCTCGATCTTCGAGACGGCGGCACTCAGGAGTTGGCGTGTCAGCCACGCGCGAATCTCAGTGTCCTCTTTGAGCCACCGGGCATAGGTCTTGTGGTCCGCGAACCACCGTGACCGCCACGGCTTAATGAAGCCAACGCGTAACGCCAGCGGATGCGCTTTATGGCCCATGGTGCGTGGTCAACTCAATGGTGATGTGCGAGGTGCGCTTGCGAATGCGCGTGGCGCGTCCCATGGCAGCGGCGCGAAACCGCTTCGCCATCGGGCCCTCGTTGACGACGATCCGCGCGATCCGGAGCCCGTGGGGGGTGAGCTGCGGATGGCGCTGCAATGTGTTCGCCAGGGCGGCCTTCAGCACTTTTGACAGGACCGCCGCCGGCCGCTTGTTCGTCGCGGCCAACACCGCCACCGCCTGCGTGACCGGACGATCCTTGATCAGTCGAGCGACGTCGCGCGTCTTGCGCGCTGAGCCTCGCACGAACCGAGCCCGCGCAATGCCCACCACGCCCGACGGGGCGGTCGCTTCAGGTTTTGTCAGCGGAGCCTTTGGTAACGTTGCCATGCTTCTTGAACATCCTCGTGGGGGCAAACTCCCCCAGCTTGTGTCCCACCATATTTTCCGTGACGTAGACCGGGATAAACGTCCGCCCATTGTGGATGGACATCGTCACCCCTACGAAGTCCGGGGTGACGGTGGAGCGGCGCGACCACGTCTTAATCGGTCGCCGATCTTTCGTCTTCTGCGCCACCTGCACCTTCAGCGCGAGGTGCTCATCCACGAACGGTCCTTTCGCGAGGGAGCGTCCCATCCTACGGCCTCCGGGAAACAATCCAACGATCGGAATACTTGCGCCGGGGGCGCGTCTTTAACCCCTTCGACTTCTGGCCCCACGGACTCACGGGATGGGGATTGCCTTGACCGGACTTGCCCTCGCCCCCACCATGCGGGTGGTCCACCGGATTCATCGCGACGCCACGCACGTGGGGACGCCGGCCCAGCCATCGCGAGCGACCCGCCTTGCCGATCGAGCGGGTACCGTGATCAATGTTGCCCACCTGTCCAATCGTTGCCAGGCACTCCAGATGAAACAGGCGCACTTCTCCCGAGGGAAGTTTAATCTGGGCATGCTCGCCTTCTTTCGACTGAATGACGGCCATGCTGCCGGCCGATCGGACCACTTGTCCTCCACGATTCGGAAAGAGCTCCACGTTGTGAATCGGAATCCCTGGCGGAATCGCGCGCAGCGGCAGACAGTTGCCTGGTTTGATCTCGGCCTGGTCGCTGGCGACGATGGTGTCACCGACACGCAGGCCCTCTGGTGCCAGGAGGTACCGCTTCTCACCGTCGCTATGCTGCACCAACGCAATGCGCGACGAGCGATTGGGATCGTACTCGATGGTCAACACGTTGGCTGGCACGCCGAGCTTGTCCCGTCGGAAAAAATCAATGCGCCGATACATCCGTTTGTGCCCGCCGCCACGGAACCGTGAGGTGATGTGGCCATGGGCGTTCCGTCCCCCTGACCGCGGCAGGGGCTCCACGAGCGACTTCTCGGGCCGGTCCGCCGTGATTTCCTCAAACGTCGAGCCCGTCATCCAGCGACGGCTCGGTGTGGTGGGACGATATGTTTTCACACCCATCTTGTCCCCCGCACCGAGCCCGTGAACAGTGAACCGTGAACAGTGGATTTGCCAAGGGGCATCTCTGCTGGACTTTCTCTGGGCACTGTGCGCTGTTGACTGTTGACGATTGACCGTTGACTGTGCACTCGCCGCTCCGTCATTTCACGTCATCTCAATTTTCTGACCTTTGGCCACCGTGACAATCGCCTTCTTCCAATCGGAGCGCTGGCCCAGCTCGCGCCGCACGCGTCGGAGTTTACCGTGCATACGCATCGTCCGCACCGCCACGACCTTCACGGGAAAGGCCGCTTCCACCGCTCGTTGGATCTCGTGTTTATTCGCGGTGAGGGCCACGCGAAAACAGTACTGGCGCCGTGGCTCCAGCCACAGTGTCCCCTTCTCAGTCCGCAGGAATTCCCCGAGGATGCGGCGTGCCTCAACCACGACAGCGCGCCTCCACGATCGCCCATGCCGGCTGCGTCAGCACGACGCGCTGATGGTTCAGGAGATCATACGCGGTGAGCTGCTGGGCCACCTGCAACTCCACATGGGCCAAGTTCCGCAGGGAGCGATACACGGCCGGTTCCAGTCGTTCCAAGACCACGAGGATCCGATGCTGGTCCTGTGGCTGGAGCACCGCGAGTTTAGCCATCGCTTTCGTCGAAGGCCGCTCTGCCGTTAAGCCAGTCACCACGGTCAGTTCCCCATCACGCGCTTTTGCCCGGAGTGCCTCCAGCAACGCGGCACGACGCATCTGCGCGGGGAGGCGATACCCAAAGTCGCGTGGATGCGGGCCAAAGATAATGCCGCCGTGTCGCCACAGCGGTGAGCGAATGGATCCTGCCCGCGCTCGGCCAGTATGTTTTTGTCGCCAGGGTTTCTTTCCTCCACCCGAGACGGCGGCGCGCGTTTTTGTCGAGGCGGTGCCGGCGCGCTGGTTGGCCCGATACGCCAGAATCACCTGGGCTAACAAGCCGGTCTTAATCGGCGCCGTGAAAAACTCCGTCCCCACCTGGACCGTGCCGGCCGGTTCGCCCGTGGGTTGCACCACGGCGAGTGTCGCTGGGGTTGGAGGTGCTTCCGTCACCATGTCACTCATGCTCGCTGTTTGGGTGCTTTCGTCTCTTTCTTGGGTGCTTTCGTCTCTTTCTTTGCGGCCTTCTCTTTAGCCGCCGGTCGAGGCGCGACGGGTGGCGTATACTTCCCTGTGCGCTTGACCGCCTTCCGCACCAGGACCAAGCTCTGGGTATGGCCAGGCACCGCTCCCTTGACCACTAAGAGGTTGGTCTCGGGATGTACCTCCATGACGCGCAAGTTCTGCATGGTGACCTGGGTGTTCCCCATGTGTCCTGGCAGATGATGGCCACGAAACACGCGGCCGGGATCGGTGTTGGATCCCATCGAGCCGATCCGCCGATGGGACATCGAGCCGTGCGAGGCGCCACCGCCTTTCCAGCCCCAGCGCTTCATGCCGCCTTGGAAGCCTTTCCCGATCGAACGCGCGGTGACATCCACAAAGTCATTCGGCTCAAACAGGGCCACGGTCAGTTGCTGACCGATGGTAAACGACTCACTGGAACGCACCTCAAACTCGCGCAGATGCCGCAGCGGTGTTGGCACACCGCACTTGGTCAGGTGTCCGCATTCGGCTTTGGAGAGCTTCGTCGGCTTGACGGCCTCATAGCCCACCTGGATGCGACGTTGGCCTGCGTTCTCGCACACGCGCACCACGGTGCATGGACCCGCTTGAATGACCGTGACCGCCGTCTGCTGGCCCTGCTCATCGAAGCGTTGCGTCATCCCCAGTTTTCGCCCCAGCAATCCAATCACGTTATTTGATCTCCACGAAGACGCCCGAGGGTAAGTTGAGTTTCCGCAAGGCATCAATGGTGCGCGTCGTGGGCTCGATGATATCAATCAACCGCTTGTGCGTCTTGATATGAAACTGTTCGCGCGACTTTTTGTCAATCACCGGTGAGCGGAGCACGGTGTAGAGCTCACGCTCCGTCGGCAGCGGAATCGGCCCTGCGATCCGCGCGCCTGAGCGCTTGACAGTTTCAGCAATTTCCAGCGCCGTCTGATCCAGGACGCGGTGATCGTAGGCCTTGAGTTTAATGCGAATCTTCGTCTGCTGTGCCGCCATCTCCTACGCGCTCACTTCGTGATCTCAGTGATGGTGCCCGCGCCGACCGTATGGCCGCCCTCGC